>NZ_JBFRGM010000008.1:0-303087 GCF_052115345.1 Mesorhizobium sp. 2RAF21
ACCGATCCGAACCTGCGCGGCGCGCCGACCGGCCACACCGTGCCGGTGCGCGAGGTGCGGCTTGCCGCCGGCGCCGGCTTCGTCGTCATCATCTGCGGCGAGGTCATGACCATGCCGGGCCTCCCCTCAAAACCCTCGTCGGAGAAGATTTTCCTCAACGACCAGGGCCAGATCGAGGGGCTGTTCTAGGCACAAAGGGCAATCGGCAGTCGGCAGTCGGAACAGGAGTTCACCCGACTGCCGACTGCCCACTCCCGACTGCCCTCTTCAACCTGCCTCAAAACTGATGACACCCCCCGGAAAAGTCTCGCTTTACGAAGCCATCGGCGAGGACGACGGCTTGAGCCGGCTCGTGCGGGCTTTCTACGACATCATCGAGCAGGCCCCGGAAGCGCAGGAGTTGCACCTTTTGCATCGCCGAGGCCACGGCATCGCGCATTCCCGCATCGAACAGTTCGATTATCTTTCAGGCTTTCTCGGCGGTCCCCAGCACTATGTGCAAAGGCATGGCCATTCGCGGCTGCGCGAGATTCACGACCATGTTCCGATCGGTCCCGACATGCGGGATCTGTGGCTGAAATGCATGATGAAGGCTGTAGCTGTGGCCGGCATCACCGAACCGACCGCCAGCCTGCTGATGCAGCATTTGACGCGGGCGGCCGAAATCGCCCGCAACCAGGACTAGCTACCCGGAAATCGCGGCCCGCGCCTGCTCTTCCAGCCAGACCACCATCTTGCGATAGGGCACCGGGCCGTGGCTGACGCGGGCGACGCCGAGTTCCGCCAGCTTCTGGCGCGGTGGCACATGCGCCAGCGCGATGATGTTGACCGGCAGTGCAACGGCCTTGCACAATTTCTCGATCAGCGCCGGATCGCCCAGTCCCGGGGCGAAGAAGCCATGCGCGCCAGCCTTCTCATAGGCAGCCGCGCGAGCAATCGCCTGCTCGACCAGCGCCTCGCTGTGTTCTTCCGGTTTTGCTTTCAGGAAGATGTCGGTGCGGGCATTGATGAAGGCCGGGACACCACTCGCCTTGACCGCATCGGCCGCTGCCCTGACGCGCTCCACCTGAACCGCGATCTCATAGAGGCCGCCGCCACCAACGATCTGGTCCTCGAAATTGAAGCCGACCGCGCCGGCCTCGATCGCCTGCCTTACCGTGCTTGCAACCGTCGCCGGAGCCGGGCCGTAACCGCCTTCCAGATCCATCGTCGCCGGCAACTCCACCGAGGCGGTGATGCGACGGAAATTATCCAACGCCAGCGCCAGCGGGATCTTCTCGCCGTCAGCGAAGCCGAAGGCCGCAGCCACCGGCCAGCTGCCGGTCGCCAGCGCTTTCGCGCCAGCCTTGACGACCGCCTGGGCGCTGCCGGGGTCCCAGACATTGAAAAGCACCACCGGGTCGCCCTTGACGTGAAGGGCGTGGAAAGCGCGTGCGCGTTCGATCTGATCGCTCATGGAATTGCCTTATGCCGGGATAACAAACCGGGCGAACCTATCGCGCACCCGGCCGTCACGCCATGGCACAGATCGGCGTGGCGACGCGTCCAACCGACCGGACAGGATCCCGGCGGGTCACCCGTGCCCGTCCGATATGAAGGCGAGCGTTCAGGCCAAAGGGGTACGCGATGCCTCGACGCCATATTCGGCGGCGGCATCGGCCAGCGTATGCCAGAGGCTGTCGGCAAAGCTGGTGAAGACGAGCAGATTGTAGACCGGACTGCCGTCCGGCGCATCGGGTCCGCGCCAGAGATTGACGCCGGTATGGTCGATCGAGGTCGCCGCGGCAGCTCCAACCGGGAAGACCGTCTCATGCAGGTCGATCGACGACACTTTGACCAGCGCATCGCGCGCCTTGTTGCCCGAGATCTGGATCAGGCAGCGCCCGCCCGATTGATCGCTCAGCGATGCCGCATCGCCAAAGACAGCCGCAAGCGGCAAGACCGCATTCTGCAGTCCGTTGCCGATACGCACAACGAGGAACTGGTCTGGACCGGACCAGATCAGTGTCGCGCCCTTGCCGGCAATCGCGGCCGGACGATCGGGCGCCGCCACCCCCCATTCCTTCTTGGCGGCCTTGGCCAAGTCGGCGGCACGACCGCGCCTTGCCATCACCTGCACCAGACTGAAGTCGCTGATCTCGGTCATCGCCACACCGGCCTGACCTGCGGCCAGGCCCAACCGGCCCGGCGATAACGCCTTGCGCAACGGCGACTGTGCTTGCCAGGAAAACTCAGCCACGTTGACGCCCTCCTTCAGGGTCGTAGAAGACCGGACTGGTGATCTCGACTTCCATGTCCTCGCCTCTCAGCGGATCATAGGCGCGCACGATCTCGCCAAAACGCTCGCGGCCGCGCTCGACCAGCGCCAGCGCGATCCAGTGGCCCAGCATCGGCGAATAGCAGACCGAGGTGAGATAGCCCTGGTCGGTATCGGGGCCGGGAACCGCACCCTTGGGGACGACATGAGCGCCGGAGCGCAGCCTGTTGGCCTTGTCGACCGGCTTGATGCCGACCACCACCTGCCGGTCGGACGCAACCAGCGCCTCGCGCCCGGCCATGGCACGGCCGATATAGTCCTTTTTCTTCGACGCCATCTTGCCGAGGCCGAGATCATCGGCCGTCGTCGTGCCGCTGAGTTCCGGCCCGGCGACATGGCCCTTCTCGATGCGCATCACGCCGAGCGCTTCCGTGCCGTAAGGCGTGACGCCGAATTCGGCGCCTGCCAACATCAGGTTCTGCGCCATCGCCTCGCCGTAACGCGCCGGCACGCCGATCTCGAAGGCCATCTCGCCGGAGAAGGAAATGCGATAGAGCCTGGCCCGCATGCCGCCGCGCAGCGACACCTCTCGCACGCCCATGAACGGGAACCCTTCGTTGGAAAGGTCTTCCGAAGGATCGCACAGCTTCTTCAAGAGATCGCGCGTGTTCGGCCCGGCAATCGAGAACTGCGCCCACTGGTCGGTCACCGAGGTGAGCTGTACGTCGAGTTCCGGCCACAGCACCTGCCGGCAGAATTCCAGATGTTGCATCACCAGTCCGGCCTTGGCCGTGGTGGTGGTGAGGAAATAGTGATCTTCGGCCAGCCGCGACGTGGTGCCATCGTCATAGACCAGCCCGTCCTCGCGCAACATCAGCCCGTAGCGGGCCTTGCCGACAGCAAGATTGGAGAAGGTGTTGATGTAGACGCGGTCGAGGAATTTACCCGCGTCGGGGCCATGCACGTCGACCTTGCCAAGCGTCGAGACATCGCAGAAGCCGACGCCGTTGCGCACCGCCTTGACCTCGCGCGTCACCGATTCCAGCCAGTCCTTTTCGCCGGCGATCGGATACCACTGCGCGCGTTTCCAAAGTCCGGTGTCGACGAACACCGCGCCGCGTTCCGCCGCCCAGTGATGCGATGGCGTCAGCCGCCAAGCGTGGAAATTCTCGTCGCGATGATGGCCGGCCAACGCGCCGATCGCTACCGGTGCATAGGGCGGACGATAGATGGTGGTACCAGTGTCGGCGATATTGCGCCCGGTCGCCTCGGCCATGAGAGCAAGGCCGTTGACGTTGGACAACTTGCCCTGGTCGGTCGCCATACCAAGCGTGGTGTAGCGTTTCAGGTGCTCGACGCTTTCAAAACCTTCGCGCTGGGCAAGCTTGATGTCCGATGCGGTCACGTCATGCTGGAAGTCGACAAAGGCCTTGCCGCCTTCGACATGCCAGAGCGGTGCAATCGCATAACCTTCGTCGTCGCCGGCCGGGATCGCGCCGGCCTTGCCCTTGGCGCCGCATTCCTTGGCGGCGGTCGCCCCCGCCTCATGTCCGGCACGCAGGCAGGCGGCCAGCGAGAAATCGCCGTTGGCGGCGCCCACCATGACCATGCCGGGCGGACATTGGCCGGGTACGAAAGCGGCAATGTCATTGCGCCATATTGGTCTGCCACGATGGAACGAGGACAACGCGACATTCGGGTTCCACCCGCCCGACATCGCCAGGCAGTCAGCCTCGATCTGCTGCGTGCGTCCGTTGGTATCGCGCACCACGACGCTGCGCACGCCATCGACACCGCCGCCGACCTCGCTCACCACGCCGGCGAGCAGCCTGGTATCGGGGTCCCGCTGTGCCTTGGAACCATCGCCGCGGCTGTCGATCACCGCCGTGACGATGCCACCGGCGCGCCGTACGGCCTCGGCAGTGCGCCAGCCGTCGTCATTGTTGGTGAACAGCGCGACCCGGCGGCCCGGCATCGCCGCAAACCGATTGATGTAGCTGCGCACGGCGGACGCCATCATCACGCCCGGCCTGTCGTTGCCGGGGAAAACGATCGGCCGCTCGATCGCGCCGGCGGCGACCACGGCCCGCTTGGCAACGATGCGCCACAGCCGCTGGCGCGGCTGATGCGCAGGCGGTGTCGCGACATGATCGTTGACACGCTCCAACGCACCATAGGTGCCGCCGTCATAGACGCCGAACACGGCGGTGCGGACCATGATGCGGACATTGGCGAGGCTCTCGATCTCGCGCAGCGCGCCGGCCAGCCAGTCCGATGCCGGCTTGCCGTCGATCTCACCGCCGTCCGAAAGCAGGCGACCGCCCGGACGGTTGTCCTCTTCGGCCAGGATGACGCGCGCTCCCGCGCGGCCGGCAGCCAGTGCCGCGGCAAGACCCGCCGGGCCGCTGCCCACCACCAGCACGTCGCAATGCGCCCAGGCTTTTTCATAGTGGTCGGGATCGGCCTCGTTGGAAGCCTTGCCGAGGCCGGCGGCGCGGCGGATGGCCGGCTCGTAGAGCTTTTCCCAGAACTTCGCCGGCCACATGAAGGTCTTGTAGTAGAAACCGGCGACGAAGATCGGCGAGAACAGCGAATTCACCGCCATCACATCATGGCGCAGCGACGGCCAGCGGTTCTGGCTTTCGGCAACGAGCCCGTCATAGAGCTCGGTCGTCGTGGCACGCGTATTGGCCTCGCGGCGGGCGCCGGTGCGCAGTTCCACCAACGCGTTCGGCTCTTCGGCACCGGCGGTCAGGATGCCGCGCGGCCGGTGATATTTGAACGAGCGCGCGACCAACTTGACGCCATTCGCCACCAGCGCGGAAGCCAGTGTGTCGCCGGCGAAGCCGCTCATGGTCTTGCCGTCGAAGCTGAAGGACAGCGGCCTGGCACGGTCAACCAGCCCGCCGGCGGCGAGGCGGTGGGACTGCGTGGCGCTCCCAACCGAGGCCGTCTGGCCGGCGGCGTCGACCCGCTGCAGCCGATCGGTTTGCACGGCGTCAGCCATCAGCGGCCTCCTGTCGCGGCGCCCGCGCCGGTAGCGGCGCGCACGGCCGTGATGTCGTGGGTCGTCGTGCTGCGGGTGACGGTCAGCCACGAGCGGCAACCGCCGCCGTGGTACCAGTGCTCGGTCATGTCGCCGGCAATGTTGTCGCGCAGATAGACATAGTCGAAGAACAAATCCTGCGCGTCAGGCTGTTCGCCCCCGTCGGCAGCAAAAGCCGACGGCCGCTTCGGTGCCGCGTCGCCAAGATAGGTGAACTCGCCGAGTTCGCGTTCGCCGCAGAATGGGCATGCAATGCGCATGACGCCTTACTCGCTTTCAATGCAGATTGGGTTGGGCGCCCTGGCCCTTCTCGTCGATCATCGCGCCACGCCGGAAGCGGTCGAGCCGGAAGCGTTTCGCCTCCTCATGCGGCTCGTCGCGGGCAAGCAGATGGGCAAAGACCAGCCCGGAGGCGGGCGTCGCCTTGAAGCCGCCATAACACCAGCCGGCGTTGAGGTAGAGCCCGTCGATGGGTGTCCTGTCGATGATCGGCGTGCCGTCCATCGACATGTCCATGATGCCGCCCCATTGGCGCAAGAGCCGTACGCGGCCGATCATCGGCATCAAAGCCATGCCGCCTTCGCAGACGTCCTCCATGACAGGCATGTTGCCGCGCTGGGCATAGGAATTGTAGCCGTCGAGATCGCCACCGAAGACAAGCCCGCCCTTGTCGGACTGGCTGACATAGAAATGGCCGGCGCCGAAGGTGATGACGCCGGGGATGAGCGGCTTGATCGCTTCCGATACGAAGGCCTGCAGCACATGGCTTTCGATCGGCAGGCGCATGCCCGCCATCGCCGCGACGCGCGAGGTGCTGCCCGCCACCGCCATGCCGACCTTGCCGGCGCCGATCGTGCCGCGCGAAGTTTCGACGCCGGTGATTTTTCCGTTCTGGTCGCGCGTGAAACCGGTCACTTCGCAATTCTGGATGATGTCGACACCGAAGGAATCGGCGGCGCGCGCATAACCCCACACGACAGCATCATGGCGGGCCGTGCCGGCACGTGGTTGCCACAACCCACCCATCACCGGGAAACGGGCATTGTTATAGTTCAGGAACGGCAGCACTTTTCGGATCTGTTCCGCGTCGAGCAGCTCGGCATCGATGCCATTGATGCGCATGACGTTGCCGCGTCGGGCAAAGGCGTCGCGCTGCGCATCCGAATGGTAGAGGTTGATGATGCCGCGCTGGCTCACCATGGTGTTGTAGTTGAGGTCCTGCTCCTGCCTTTCCCACAACTTCATCGACAGTTCGTAGAAGCCGGTATTGCCAGGCAGCATGTAGTTGGAGCGGATGATGGTGGTGTTGCGGCCGGCATTGCCGGAGCCGATCCAGCCCTTTTCAAGCACCGCGACATTGCGGATGCCGTATTCCCTGGCGAGGTAATAGGCGGTGGCCAGTCCATGACCGCCGCCGCCGATGATCACCACGTCATAGTGTTTTTTCGGCTGGGGATCGCGCCAGGCGCGCGTCCAGCCCTTGTGGCCTGAAAGCGCCGCCTTGGCGAGCGAGAAGATCGAGTACCGCATTTCAGTCTGTTCTGGCTTCTGTTGGTACGACTACACGTCGAGCGTATGGTCGCGCTCCCATTGAGTGAAGTGCGAAGCGTAGGAATTCCACTCCTGCTGCTTGAGGCGCAGGAACGCAGCGGAGAACTCCTCGCCCATCGCCGCCTTCAGCGATGCGTCCTTGTCGTATTCGCGCAGCGCATCGAGCAGGTTGAGCGGCAGCTTGGCGCCATGGGTGACGGTGTGGCCGTCCTTGTACATGTCGATGTCGCTGCGTGGGCCGGGATCGGCCTTGCTCCGCATGCCGTCGAGGCCGGCGGCGATGATCACCGCCTGCATCAGATACGGATTGGCCGCGCCATCCGGCAGCCGAAGCTCGAAGCGGCCAGGGCCAGGCACGCGCACCATGTGGGTGCGGTTGTTGCCGGTCCAGGTCACGGTGTTGGGAGCCCAGGTGGCACCGGAGACGGTGCGCGGCGCGTTGATGCGCTTGTAGGAATTGACCGTCGGGTTGCAGATGGCGGCAAGTGCGGAGGCATGTTTCATGATGCCGCCGAGGAAAAAGCGGCCCTGTTCGGAGAGACCGAGTTCCATGCTCTTGTCGGCGAAGGCATTGGTCTTGCCGCCGAGGTCCCAGACCGAGATATGCGCATGACAGCCGTTGCCGGTGAGCCCCTGGAAGGGCTTCGGCATGAAGGTCGCACGCAGGCCGTGCTTTTCGGCGATCGATTTCACCATGAACTTGAAGAAGGAGTGCTTGTCGGCTGTCGCCAACACATCGTCGAAGGCCCAGTTCATCTCGAACTGACCGTTCGCATCCTCGTGGTCGTTCTGGTAGGGCTCCCAGCCGAGCGACAGCATGGCATCGCAGATTTCGGCGATGACATCATAGCGGCGCATCACCGCCTGCTGATCGTAGCAGGACTTGGCGGCGGTATCGTATTCGTCCGAAATCTGCTTGCCGTCCGGCGTCGTCAGGAAGAACTCGGGTTCAACACCGGTCTTGACGCGGATGCCGAATTCGGCGGCTTCCGAGACCAGTCGCTTCAGCGTGTTGCGCGGCGCCTGGGCGACGCTCTTGCCTTCCATCAGGCAGTCGGACGCCAGCCAGGCGACTTCCGGCTTCCACGGCAGTTGGATCACCGAGGACGGATCCGGCACCGCCAGCATGTCCGGATGCGCCGGCGTCAGGTCCAGCCATGTGGCAAAGCCGGCAAAGCCGGCTCCGTCCTTCTGCATGTCCGAAATCGCCTGTGCCGGCACCAGCTTTGCGCGCTGGCCGCCGAACAGGTCGGTGTAGGAGATCATGAAATATTTGACGTTGTGCGCCCGAGCGAAATCCTTCAGCTCTGCGGTAACTGCCGTGCTGGCCTCGAAATTGGTTCCCATTGTTTTCCCCTGGGTTGTTCTTCTTGTTGTTTTGATTGATCGAAGAAGTTGCCTAGAAGCTGCCCTTTCCCGGTATCCAGCCGGTGCCGGCAAGCGGCACGCCGGCCATGGCAGCGGATTCAATGGTGAGCGCGCAGAGATCCTCCGGCTCGAGATTGTGAACGTGATTTTTGCCGCAGGCTCGCGCGATCGTCTGTGCCTCCAGCGTCATCACTTTCAGGTAATTCGCCAAACGCCGGCCGGCCGCGATCGGGTCGACCCGCTTCATCAGTTCCGGATCCTGCGTGGTGATGCCGGCCGGGTCCTTGCCTTCGTGCCAGTCGTCATAGGCACCGGCGGTGGTGCCGAGCTTCTGGTATTCGTCCTCCCAGCGAGGATCGTTGTCGCCCAGCGCAACAAGTGCGGCCGTGCCGATCGAAACCGCGTCGGCACCCAGCGCCAGCGCCTTGGCGACATCGGCGCCATTGCGAATGCCGCCGGAAACGATGAGCTGGACCTTGCGATGCATGCCGAGATCCTGCAGCGCCTTCACCGCCGGACGAATGCAGGCAAGCGTCGGCTGGCCGACATGTTCGATGAACACTTCCTGCGTCGCCGCCGTGCCGCCCTGCATGCCGTCGAGAACGACGACATCGGCGCCCGCCTTCACCGCCAGCGCGGTGTCATAATAAGGCCGCGCGCCGCCGACCTTCACATAGATCGGCTTCTCCCAGTCGGTGATTTCGCGGATTTCAAGGATCTTGATCTCGAGATCGTCCGGGCCGGTCCAATCGGGATGACGGCAGGCCGAGCGCTGGTCGATGCCCTTGGGCAGCGTGCGCATTTCGGCGACGCGGTCTGAAATCTTCTGGCCGAGCAACATGCCGCCGCCGCCGGGCTTGGCTCCCTGGCCAACCACGATCTCGATGGCGTCGGCCCGGCGCAGGTCGCGCGGGTTCATGCCGTAGCGCGATGGCAGGTATTGATAGACCAGCGTCTTGGAATGACCGCGCTCCTCCTCGGTCATGCCGCCGTCGCCGGTGGTCGTCGAGGTGCCGGCGATGGTGGCGCCGCGCCCGAGCGCTTCCTTGGCCGGACCGGACAGCGAACCGAAGCTCATGCCGGCTATAGTAATCGGGATTTTCAGCTCGATCGGCTTCCTGGCATGGCGTGCGCCGAGGACGACACTGGTGTCGCAGCGTTCGCGGTAGCCCTCAAGCGGATAACGCGAGATCGAGGCGCCGAGAAACAAGAGGTCGTCGAAATGCGGCAGCTTGCGCTTGGCGCCGGAACCACGGATGTCGTAGATGCCCGTCGCCGCCGCGCGGCGGATTTCCGACATCGTGTATTCGTCGAACGTGGCCGACCTGCGGGGCGTCGTCGGAGGATTGTGATAGGTCATTTATGCGGTCCCCTCAGTACGCGTCGGCGTTGTCGATATTGAAATTGTAGAGCGTGCGCGCCGATCCGTAGCGTGTGAATTCTTCCGGCTTGACGTCGGCGATGCCGGCACGGTCGAGCAGCTCCTTGAGCTTGGCGATGTGCTCGGCGCGCATTTCCTTCTTGATGCAATCGGCGCCCAGGCTCTTCACCTTGCCGCGCACGAACAGCCGCGCCTCGTAGATGGAATCTCCCAGCGCATCGCCGGCATCGCCGAGCACGACGAGATTGCCGGACTGCGCCATGAAGGCCGACATGTGGCCGACATTGCCGTGCACGACGATGTCGATGCCTTTCATCGAAATGCCGCAACGCGACGAGGCATTGCCTTCGATGACCAGCAGGCCGCCACGGCCGGTCGCGCCGGCATACTGGCTGGCGTCGCCTTTCACGATGATCTGGCCCGACATCATGTTTTCACCAACGCCCGGCCCTGCCGAACCATGAACGGTGATGCTGGCCTTGTCGTTCATGCCGCCGCAATAATAGCCGACGCTACCGCGCACCTCGACATTGATCGGTTGGTCGACGCCGGCGGCCACCGCATGATTGCCCTTCGGATTGACCACTTCCCAACTCGGCTCGTCGGCCGCGTCGGTCACCTGGTGCAGAGCGAGGTTGAGCTCGCGCAGCGGCGTCGCATCGAGATCGAAGACACGCGGCGCATAATTGACTTCGCGCTGAGGCGCCTTGGCGAGGTTTGTCACGGACATCGGCTCAGTGCTCCCAGAAATAGACGGTTGACGGCTCGGGCTCCCAGACCTTGGCATCCTCGATGCCGGGCAGCTTGGTCAGCGCGCGATATTCGGAGCCGAAGGCGACGTAGCGATCGGTCTCGGCCAGCACCGCCGGCTTGCAGGCGATCGGATCGCGCACCACGCCGAAGCCGTTCTTGGTGCCGACGACGAAGGTGAAAAAGCCGTCGAGATCGTTGACGCTGCTTTCCAGCGCCTGACCGAGGTTCTGACCGTGCGCGATCTTCGACGACAGGTAGGCGGCCGCCACTTCGGTGTCGTTCTCGGTTTCGAACTTCATGCCCTCGCGGATCAGTTCGCGGCGCAGATTGTTATGGTTCGACAGCGAGCCATTGTGCACCAGGCACTCGTCGGGGCCGGTCGAGAAGGGATGCGCGCCGAGCGTGGTGACGGCGGATTCGGTCGCCATGCGCGTATGGCCGATACCATGGGAGCCGGTCATCTTGGCGACATCGAAGCGCTTCACCACGTCAACCGGCAGGCCGACTTCCTTGTAGATCTCGATCGCTTCGCCGGCGCCCATGATGCGCACGCCCGGACGAAGTTCGGCGATCGCTTCGCGCGCCGCTTCGACCTTGGCGACCGGTACGTCGATCACCGCATGGGTCGACTTCACCAGGAGCTTCACCTTGATGCCGATCTTCTTGCCAAGGTCCGCCTCGAGACCCGCGAAATCAGCTTCGGGAGCCGGCGACTGGATTGTGATCTTGGCCTTGCCCTTGGTCGCCGCGCCATACACCGCGATGCCGGCGCTGTCCGGGCCACGGTCGGTCAACATCACCAGCATTTCGGACAGCATGGCGCCGAGCTGCGGCTCCAATGTCTTGTCCTTGAGGAACAGTCCCACGATTCCGCACACGACATCACCTCCAATGGCAGCAGTCTGATGACGAAACGCTAGCAGCTTTGATTTGCCAATTCAACTGCTGTGAATGTTTTTTTCCCTACAGAAAACTCTCATACTGGATGCACGGCACGACCGGCGCTTCCACGGCCGGGGTATAAAAAAGTTGCCTGGCAGTAATATTTCTTGCACAAAGATATTGCCCTGCCGGCGAATTTCGAGTCAATATGCTTCCTACGAAAGCGCAAGCCGATAAGAAAAAGAACGGCTGCGTTTCGATGGTACCCTTGAGGAGAAGGACCCAAAATGACAGCTTCCTGGCGTTTCTCGACATTGGCCGACCGTCACAGGGCCTTGGGCTCCAAGCTCGAAGACTGGAGCGGCATGGGCACGGCCTGGTCCTACGACAAGGATGCGGATGAAGAATACACCGCCATCCGCACCAAAGCCGGCCTTATGGATGTGTCCGGCCTGAAGAAGGTCCACATCACCGGCCCGCACGCCTCGCATCTCATCGATCTTTGCACGACGCGCGACGTCGAGAAGATCTATCCGGGCAAGTCCGTCTATGCCTGCATGCTCAACGAGGCCGGAAAATTCACCGACGACTGCGTCATCTACCGCATCAGCACCAATTCCTGGATGGTCGTGCACGGTTCGGGAACCGGCCACGAGGAACTGACCCGAGCCTCCATCGGACGCGATGTTTCGGTTCGCTTCGACGACAATCTTCACGACCTGTCGCTGCAAGGCCCGACCGCCGTCGACTATCTGGCCAAGCATGTGCCCGGCATTCGCGACCTCAACTACTTCCACCACATGCAGACCCAGTTGTTCGGCCTGCCGGTGATGATTTCGCGCACCGGCTACACCGGCGAGCGCGGCTACGAGATTTTCTGCCGTGGTCAGGATGCTGGGACGATCTGGGACCGCATCCTCGCCGAAGGCAAGGCGGACGGCATCATTCCCTGCCGCTTCACCACGCTCGACATGCTGCGCGTCGAGAGCTACCTGCTCTTTTACCCCTACGACAATTCGCAGAAATACCCCTTCGAGAACGAAGGCCCCGGCGACACGCTGTGGGAGCTCGGCCTCGATTTCACCGTCAGCCCGGGCAAGACCGGCTTCCGCGGCGCCGAGGAGCACTATCGCCTGAAGGGCAAGGAGCGCTTCAAGATTTTCGGCGTCCTGCTCGACGGCACCAAGCCGGCGGATGAAGGCGCTCCGATCTATCGCAACGGCAAGAAGGTCGGCGTCGTCACCTGCGCCATGTATTCGCCGCTGGTGAAGAAATCGATGGGCATTGCCCGGCTCGACGTTGACTGCGCCGTGGTCGGCACCGAGCTCGAAATCCGCAACGCGTCCGGATCGGTGAAGGCGACCGCCCAGGCCTTGCCATTCGACGATCCGAAAAAGCTGAAGCGCACGGCGAAAGGCTGATACGTTGGACGGGATGCCGGCAAAGACGATCCTAAGTCGCCCGGTCTATGGAACCCTGTCGCCCCAGACCGGCAAGAACCATCTCCTCGTCGCGGACGCCGAAGGCGCGTCCGCGATCCTCGATCTGGCGAAGAAGGCCCCCGAAGGTTTCTTCGCCAGTGCCCACATCATCTACGTTCCGGGCAGGACCGGGCAGCAGTTCCAGCCCGCGCTTCGCGCGTTGAACGCCGCCCAATTCTACGAGGGGCCGTCCATCGCCGCTGCACTGCCTCGGCTCAAGCAGACGCTCGCCAATGCGCATATGGGGCTGCGGCTCTATCTTGCCGGCACCGAAGGCCTGATCGGCCAGGCCATGCAGGCGGCGCTGGAAACCGGCATCGACCATTCCTCGATCCAGACCGAGCATCGCGGCTCCTGGGCGCGCCGTGTGCAATGCGTGCACTGCAAGGGCATCACCGAGAACGTCACCACGCAGCCGGTTACCTGCGCGCATTGCGGCCTCCTGCTTCTGGTGCGCGATCACTATTCGCGCCGCCTCGCCGCCTTCCAGGGCGTCTGCATCAATGCCGAGGATCCGAGCGAGATCCCTCAGAAAGAGGAGATTTTCCGGTGAGCGCGGGAACCACGAAATTGAACGTCACCGTAACCGACGTGGTCGCGGTCAACGAACTGGTCAAGCGTTTCCATTTCGAGCGCACCGATGGCGGCGACCTGCCAACCTTTTCCGGCGGTGCCCATGTCGTGGTGGAAATGCGCGACGGCGACAAATCGCGGCTGAACCCCTATTCGCTGATGAGTTCGCCGCTCAACACGCGCGACTACACCATCTCGGTGCGGCGTGACGATTCCGGTCGCGGCGGCTCGCTGTTCATGCACGGCCAGGTCAAGCGCGGCATGGAGATGGTGATCTCCTATCCCGTCAACCTGTTCTCGCTCGATCTGCGCGCGAAAAAGCACGTGCTGCTGGCCGGCGGCATCGGCATCACGCCGTTCATGGCGCAGACCGCGCAGCTTGCCGGTGAAGGCGGCAATTTCGAGCTCCATTACACCTGCCGCACGCCGGCGCTCGCCACCTACGCCGACACTTTGCGCGAACGCTATGGCAAGCGCATCAACATCTATTACGACGACGCCAACGAGCGCCTGCCGCTCGAACGCCTTTTGACCGCGCAGCCGCTCGGTACCCATCTTTATGTCTGCGGCCCCGCCGGCATGATCCGCTGGGTCCGCGAAACGGCGGCCGCGCATGGCTGGCCGGACGAGACCGTGCACTACGAGCACTTTGCCGCCCCGCAGCCGGGCTTGCCCTTCGACGTCACGCTCGCGCTCAGCAGGAAGCAGATACGCGTCGGCGGAGAGCAGAGCCTGCTCGAGGCGATGGAAGCCGCCGGTATCGACCCGCCCTATCTGTGCCGCGGCGGCGTCTGCGGCCAGTGCGAGACCAATGTCGTCTCCCATGACGGCACTTTTAAACACAACGACCACTGGCTGACCGAGGCCGAACACTGCTCGGGCAGGAAGATCATGCCTTGCGTCTCGCGCTTCGAGGGCAAGTCCCTCGTGCTTGAGCGCTAGCGGAACCACAGGGAGGAACCTATGGGCATCAATTTCAGGCAAGAGACGTTCCGCGACGATTTCACTTTCAGGAACAGCCCGGAATTCATCCGGCGGTTTCCCTTCCCCTTCCACGAAGACGCCTACATGTACGCGGTCAACATCGAGCCGCATGTGCAGGGCCCGAAGGACAGCGTTTTTGAAAACCTGATCGATGTCGACGAACACTACGTCGCCGAGATGCGGGACCGCGCCATGGTGCTGGCCGAGGACCCGTTGCGCTGCCAATCGCTGCCGCACATGACGCTGGCCGGCTGGGACCTGCTCGAACTTTTGATGACCGAACAGGCCAAGGGTTATCCCGAGCATTTCTCGCTGACGCGCGAGGGTGACCGCTGGCGCTGGATCAACCGGCCGCTCGGCATCGACGACACCTTCACCTTCGGCGACCTCTCCACCCTGCCCTATGGGCCGATGGAATACATCACCCGCCAGAGCCAGGGCGATTTCTGCATTCTCGACCAGCGCGACGGCAATCTTTGGATGGATGCCGGCATGGTCACCACGCAAGCCGACTGGTCGCTCGATTTCGACATCGGCATGAACTTCTTCGAATGGCATGCACCGGTGCCGCTGGCGCATGAAAAAGGCATCTTCACCCGTGCGCTGAAATTCCTCACCAACATCCAGCAAGGCAAGCCGGCGCGGCGGCTGAACTGGACGATGACCATCAATCCGCGCCTCGACACCAGCCCGGAGAACTACCACAAATGGGGCACCGACCGAACGACGGTCACCCCTGAAAACGTCGGTGACAAGGTGCATCTGCGGGTCGAACTGCAGAGCTTCTGGCGCCTGCCGCGCTCCAACGCCCTGGTCTTCCCGATCCGCTGCTATCTCATCAAGATGGACGAGCTGGTAACCCAGCCGAAATGGGCGCGTCGCTTCCACCGCGTGCTGCGCGACCTGCCGCAGCAACTGGTCGACTACAAGGGCCTCACCCGTTATCGGCCGACGGTCATCGAATGGCTGTCGAAATATGATGACGGCGCCCCGACCTCGCCCGGCTTCGGCCCGGACTAGACTTCACCTGTCGGGGCGGAGAACGAGGAGCCGGACCCGCGCTAGTCCTGGTTGGAGCCCTGTCCGTAGGAAATGATCGACAGGTAGCGGATCGGAAGTTTCGTCAGTTCGTCGGGGCCGTGCGGCGCATCGGCGTCGAAGAACAGGCTGTCGCCCGGCAGCATCCGGAACAGGTTGTTGCCGTGGCGATAAACCACTTCACCTTCCAGCATATAGAGGAATTCCATGCCGTCATGCTGGAAGGCCGGGAAGACATCGGAATCTTCCGTCAGCGTGATGAGATAGGGTTCGACCGTCACCCCCGCTGTATTCGAACTGATATAACCGAGCAGGTTGTATTGATGACCGGCGCGGGTGCCGCGGCGTTCGACGTCGACGCCTTCGCCGGCCTTCACGAACACGGCATTGCGCTCTTCCTCGAAACGCCGGAAGAAGGAACTCAACGGCACGCCGAGTGCGCGCGACAACGCCTGCAAAGTCGTCAGCGACGGCGACGTGATGCCGTTCTCGATCTTCGACAGCATGCCGAGTGAAATATTGGTGGTTGCGGCAAGATCGGCGACAGTTATGCCGAGCTTTTTGCGGAAAGCCCGCACCTCGTGACCGATGGCGACTTCCAGAACCTTCTCGCGCGTATCGCGAACCGCATGCGGATCCTGATGCAGCGGAGCCGACTTGGGCTGAACGGAAGCTTTTGCCTTCTTGGAAGCCTTGGTGACGTCACCGCCGCCCTTACCATCCTTGACGGACTTGTCCATTATATACCCCCGCAACTTCGCTGTTCACCATAGGTAAACATATTCACCCTTTGGTTCAAGACCAAAGGATAAGTGCGACGAAGTGCAAGGGGCTTGGGAAAAACCAACCCTCTCGGACCAAAAAGATCAGCTAAGCTTTTTGCGCGATCGACCTCCCTTGACCGGACGCGTGCTCAAACAACGCGATCGGGAACAGTCCCGCCGGCGAAGAAAGCGGTGATGTTATCCACCACCTTCATGCCCATGGCGACACGGGTTTCTTCCGTGGCGCTGCCCAGATGCGGCAACAATACGGTGTTTTCCAGCCGGATCAGCCGCTCCGGAACCTGGGGTTCTTGCGCAAACACGTCGAGCCCGGCGCCGGCGATCGCATGACGCTCCAGCGCATCGGCAAGCGCGTTTTCATCCACCACGTCGCCGCGCGCCGTGTTGATGAGGAACGCGCTTTTTTTCATGCGCGCCAGCCGATCCGCATTGATCAGGCTGCGGTTCTCCGCACCGCCCGGGCAATGCAGCGAGACGAAGTCGGCCTGCTCGAGCACATCCTCGATCGACAGCAGTTGCACCGCGCCCAGCGCCCGCGTCTCCTCGTCATCGACACGCGAGCGGTTGAAGAAGATCACCTTCATGCCGAACCCAAAATGCGCGCGGCGGGCCATTGCCTTGCCGATCCGCCCCATGCCGATGATGCCGATCGTCTTGCCGGTCACCTTGGCGCCGATCATGTGGGTCGGGCACCAGCCCTTCCATTCGCCGGCGCGAAGCTGGCGTTCGCCCTCGCCGGTGCGGCGGGCAACGGATAACAAAAGGCTCATCGCGATATCGGCTGTGCAGTCGGTCAACACACCCGGCGTGTTGGTCACGACGATGCCACGCCGTTTCGCCGCCTCGACGTCGATATGGCTGAAGCCGACGCCGAAATTGCCGATGATCCTGGTGCGCGGCTGCTCCTCGGGGAAAACCTCCGCCGGCAGTCTGTCGCTGACGGTCGGCAGCACGGCGTCGAAATTCAGCAGCGCCGCCTTGAGCTGGGTCGCCGTGAACGGAATGTCGCCCGCATTGAGCGTGGTGTCGAAGCGCTCGGCGAGCACCTGTTCGACAGCGGCCGGCCACTTCCGGGTCACGATCACGCGTGGCTTCATCGATTGCTCCTCCAGGACACGGTATCGGGGCAGTGCCGTGGGCCGGCGCCGCCCCGATTGGATATTGCGTCAACCTGTTTAAGCGGCTTTGCGCTGCTCTGCCAGCACGCCGGCCACGGTCGGCCCGAAGGAAGCCGGCGTTGCCACGATGGTGACACCGGCGTCACGCAGGATTTCCACCTTCTCCTGCGCGGATTCGCCGAAGGCCGAGATGATGGCGCCGGCGTGGCCCATGCGTTTTCCCTTCGGTGCCGACAGGCCGGCGATGTAGGCGATCAGCGGCTTCTTCATGTTGGTCTTGGCCCATTCGGCGGCTTCCGCCTCCTGCGGCCCGCCGATTTCGCCGATCATCACCACCGCGTCCGTCTCATCGTCCTTCTCGAACAGTTCGAGAATGTCCTTGAACGACGAGCCGTTGATCGGATCGCCGCCGATGCCGACGCTGGTCGACACGCCGATGCCGAGCGCCTTCATCTGCGAGGCGGCTTCGTAGCCCAGCGTACCGGAGCGACCGACGATGCCGACGCGGCCCGGCAGATAGATGGAACCGGGCATGATCCCCATCAGCGCCTGTCCGGGCGTGATGACGCCGGCGCAGTTCGGGCCGATCAGCGTCATGCGGTCCTCGCGGCGGTAGCGCAGCATGTAGCGCTTCACCCGCATCATGTCCTGCGAGGGGATGCCGTCGGTAATGCAGACGCAAAGCTTGATGCCGGCATCGGCCGCTTCCATGATCGAGTCGGCCGCGAAGGGCGGCGGCACGAAGACGATGCTGGCCTCCGCGCCGGTCTCGCGCACCGCACCCTTGACCGTGTTGAAAACCGGAATGCCCTGTTGCGACTGGCCACCCTTGCCGGGCGTGACGCCGCCGACGACATTGGTGCCGTAGCGTTTCATGTCCTCGGCGTGGAAGGAGCCGATCTTGCCGGTCAGGCCCTGGACGATGACTTTCGTATTGCGATTGAGCAGAACTGACATCTGGTCCTCCCTCAGCTGGCTTTCTTGAGCGTCGACTGGCGCATCGCGGCGACCGCCTTTTCAGCGGCTTCCGCAAGCGTTTCGGCCACGATGATGGTTTGGCCCGAAGCGCTGAGAATACGGCGGCCTTCCTCGACATTGGTGCCGGCAAGCCGCACCACCAGAGGCACATTGACCCCCACTTCTGTCATGGCCTTGAGCACGCCCTCGGCCACCCAGTCGCAGCGGTTGATGCCGGCGAAGATGTTGACGAGAATGGCCTCGACATTCTTGTCGGCGAGCACCGCGCGGAACGCCTTGGCCACCCGCTCCGGCGAAGCGCCGCCGCCGATATCGAGGAAGTTCGCGGGCTCGCCGCCGGCGATCTTGATCATGTCCATCGTCGCCATCGCCAGCCCGGCGCCATTGATGATGCAGCCGATATTGCCGTCGAGGCCGACATAGGAGAGACCGCGGTCGCTGGCGAAGGTTTCGCGCGGGTCTTCCTGCGATTTGTCGCGCAGTTCCGAAATCTCCGGCCGGCGGAACAGCGCGTTCTCGTCGAACGACATCTTGGCATCCAGCGCCATCAGATTGCCTTCGCGGGTCACCGCGAGCGGATTGATCTCCAGCATCGAGGCGTCATAGTCGCGAAACACCTGGTAGCAGCCCATGATGGTGTCGGTCGCCTTGCCGATCAGGCTGTTTTCCAGCCCCAGCCCGAAGGCGATCTCGCGCGCCTGGAACTGCTGCATGCCGACACCCGGGTCGACGGTGGCGCGGATGATGGAATCCGGCTGCCGCTCGGCGATCTCCTCGATCTCCATGCCACCGGAGGCCGACGCCACGATCATCACGCGCTCGGCCTTCCGGTCGAGCACGAAGCCGAGATAGATCTCCTGGCGGATATCGACGGTTTCCTCGATGTAGAGACGCGACACCAATTTGCCGCGCGGCCCGGTCTGATGCGTCACCAGCTTGCGGCCGAGCATGGTTTCGGCGGCATCGGACACTTCCTTGTCGGACTTGCAGATGCGGATGCCGCCGGCCTTGCCGCGCGCGCCGGAATGGATCTGCGCCTTCACCACCCATTTGTCGCCGCCGATCTCGCGGGTGCGGTAGGCGGCTTGTTCGGGACTGTAGGCCAGCCCGCCACGCGGAATGTGGACGGAGTGGCGCGAAAGCAGTTCCTTGGCCTGATATTCGTGAATGTCCATGTCGAACTCCCTCTTAGTTCGGCAGCGCCTGGCGCGAACGCGCCGACTGCTCGATTGCTTCGTGCGTCACCAGCACATTGCGGGCCATGCGTTCGGAGGCGGCATCGATCATCTTGCCGTCGAGCGCGGCCGCACCCTTGCCCTGTTCTTCCGCCTCCTTCAGCACTTCGATGATGCGGCGGGCGCGAGTGACTTCCTTCTCCGGCGGCGAGAACACCGCATTGGCGAGTTCGATCTGCGAAGGATGGATGGCCCATTTGCCCTCGATGCCCAGCGCCGCCGCCCGGCGGGCGGCCGCGATGTAGCCGTCCGGATCGGAGAAATCGCCGAACGGACCGTCGATGGCGCGAAGACCGTAGGCCCGGCAGGCGACCGTCATGCGCGACAGCGCAAAATGCCATTGGTCGCCGGGATAGTCGGGATTGAGACCGCCGATATTGACCGTGCGCGCCTTGCAGCTCGCCGCATAGTCGGCGACACCGAAATGCAGCGCCTCCAGCCGGCTTCCGAAGGCGGCGATCGCCTCGACATTGGCCATGCCGAGTGCCGTCTCGATCAGGGCTTCGAGGCCGACGCGTGTCTTGTAGCCCTTGGCCATCTCGATCTGGTTGACCATCGCCTCGACCATGTAGAGATCGGCCGGCACACCGACCTTCGGCACCAGGATCGTATCCAGCCGGTCGCCGGCCTGTTCCATGATGTCGACGACGTCGCGATACATGTAGTGGGTGTCGAGGCCGTTGATGCGCACCGACACGGTCTTGCCCTTGGCGCGCCAATCGATGTCGTTCAGCGCCTCGATGATGTTCTTGCGCGCGCGCTCCTTGTCGGGCGGCGCCACGGCATCCTCGATATCGAGGAAGATGAAGTCGGCGGCGCTCGACGCCGCCTTCGTGATCATGTCCGGATTGGAACCCGGGACCGCAAGCTCGGAGCGCTGCAGCCGCAGCTTGCGCAGATGGTTGATGGTGTGGCTCATGCCGGCTCTCCCCGCGCTCTGCTCAAGCGGCCTTGGCGACGGCGACCGGCCCGGCCAGCCGGAAGTGCTCGAGCGCGGCGCCGACGCCGGAACCCGGCGCCAGCTTCACGCCACAGTCACGCAGCGCCATTTCCGCCGCCGAGAGAGCGCCGCACACCATCACCTCGTTCAACCAGCCGAGATGGCCGATGCGGAACACCTTGCCCGCCACCTTGTTCAGGCCGACGCCAAGCGACGTCTGGTACTTGTGGTATGCGCGCTTGACGACTTCCGCGCTGTCGATGCCTTCCGGCACATGGATGGCGCTCACCGTGTCGGAATGCCATTTGCGCTCCTTGGCGCAGAGCTTCAGCCCCCAGGCATCGACCGCCTTGCGCACGCCTTCCGCGAGATGGTGATGACGGGCGAAGATCGCCTCCAGCCCTTCGGCCTCGATGAGATCGAGCGAGACGCGCAGGCCGCGCAACAGTTGCGTCGCCGGCGTGTAGGGGAAAAAGCCGTTGTCGTTGTTGCGGATCATGTCATCGAAGGAGAAATAGCAGCGGCGGCCCTTTGCGGTCTTGGCCGCTTCAAGTGCCTTCTGGCTGACCGAGAGGAACCCCAGGCCGGCCGGCAGCATGAAACCTTTCTGCGAGCCCGAGACGGCGCAGTCGACGCCCCACTCGTCCTGGCGGAAATCGATCGAGCCAATCGACGAGACACCGTCGACGAAGAGCAGCGCCGGATGGTTTGCCGCATCCAACCCCTTGCGCACGCCGGCGACATCGCTGGTCACGCCGGTCGCCGTCTCGTTATGCGTGCAGAACACCGCCTTGATACGGTGCTCCTTGTCCGCCGCGAGTCGCTCCGCATAGATCTCGACCGGCACGCCGGTGCCCCATTCGGTGTCGATGACGTCGACCTCGAGGCCGAGCCGCTCGGCCATGTCGACCCACAGATGCGAGAACTGGCCGAAACGCGACATCAGCACGCGGTCGCCAGGGCTGAGCGTGTTGGTCATCGCTGATTCCCAGGCGCCGGTGCCCGACGACGGGTAGATGAAGACGCGGCCGCTTTCGTTCTTGAACACCCGCTTCAACCCGGCGAACAGGCCAAGCGTCAGCTCGGGAAAGGTCGAGGCGCGCATATCCTCCATCGGCAGGTTCATGGCCTGCCGGACCTGCTCCGGAATGTTTGTCGGCCCTGGGATGAAGAGATGCGTGAAACCAGCCATGATGATCCTCCCGATCTGTCTGCGCCAACCCTTGCCAAGGCCGGCGGGCAATTCGGCGGGCTCCGCCGTGGGAAGAATAATCTTTTCCTGCCGCGCCTCTCACAACACCTGCCAAGGTGGAACCTTCCACCATCTAGCGTCGGCACAAACCTGCCTGCCGGGTAGGCCAAGCCCCTACCCGGATAGGCCGAACGCCACCCGGAACGCCGGCGATGCGAAGACAACGAAAAACGGCGGACCAAGGCCCGCCGTTCATCATGCTCGGAAAGCGCGAGATCGCTTAATCGATGTCGAAGGACACGCCCTGCGCCAGCGGCAGTGCCTTGGAATAATTCACCGTGTTGGTAGCGCGGCGCATATAGGCCTTCCAGGCGTCCGAGCCGCTCTCGCGACCGCCGCCGGTTTCCTTCTCGCCACCGAACGCACCGCCGATTTCGGCGCCGGAGGTGCCGATATTGACGTTGGCGATGCCGCAGTCGGAACCGTCGGCGCTGAGGAAGCGTTCCGATTCCTGCAGGTCGCGCGTGAAGATCGACGACGACAGGCCCGCGCCCACCGCATTGTGCAGGTCGAGCACCTGGTCGAAGTCGGAATATTTCATCACATAGAGGATCGGCGCGAAGGTCTCTTCCAGAACCGGGCCGGCCTGCTTCGGCATCTCGACCAGCGCCGGACGCACATAATAGGCATCCTTATGGCCGTTCTCGACGCGAGCGCCGCCGGTGATCTTGCCGCCATGCTCGCCGGCTTCCTTCAGTGCCTTCTGCATGCCGTCGAACGCCATCTTGTCGATCAGCGGGCCGACCAGCGACGAGGTTTCCAGCGGATTGCCGACCGAAACGCTCTCATAAGCCTTCTTCAGGCGCGGCACGAGCTGGTCATAGACGCTCTCATGCACGAACAGGCGGCGCAGCGTGGTGCAGCGCTGGCCGGCGGTGCCCATGGCGCCGAAGGCGATGGCGCGCAGCGCCATGTCGAGATCGGCCGACGGGCAGACGATGCCGGCATTGTTGCCGCCGAGTTCAAGCACGGCGCGCGCGAAACGCTTGGCCAGCCGCGGGCCGACCTCGCGACCCATGCGGGTCGAGCCGGTGGCCGAAACCAGCGCCACCTTGGGATTGTCGACCAGCACTTCGCCGATGCCGCGCTCACCGATCAGCACCGGTGCCAGATTGGCCGGCGCATCAGTGCCGAAGCGCTTGACGGCGCGTGCGAAGATCGCCTCGCAGGCGAGCGCGGTCAGCGGCGTCTTTTCGGACGGCTTCCACACCACGGAGTCGCCGCAAACCAGCGCCAGCGCCGCGTTCCACGACCACACGGCGACCGGGAAGTTAAAGGCCGAGATGACGCCGACGACGCCGAGCGGATGCCAGGTCTCCATCATGCGGTGGCCGGGGCGCTCGGTGGCGATGGTCAGGCCGTAGAGCTGGCGCGACAGGCCGACGGCGAAATCGCAGATGTCGATCATTTCCTGCACTTCGCCCAGACCCTCGGACGGGATCTTGCCGACCTCGATCGAAACCAGGCGGCCGAGCTCGGCCTTGTGGGCGCGCAGTTCTTCACCCAGCAGCCGCACCAGTTCGCCGCGCTTCGGACCGGGCACCAGGCGCCAGGCCTTGAAGGCCTCATGCGCGGCATCGATCGCCTTGCCGGCATCGGCCGCCGAAATCTGCTTCAGCGCCGCAAGCTGCTCGCCCGTCACCGGGCTGCGCACCACCAGATCGCCGCCCGAAAGGGCTTCCTTGGCAACGCCAAGTTTCGCGAGCAGTTCGGCGGTTTCCTTCGCAATCGTCATCGTCATCCCTTTCGAATTTGTGCTGATATGGCGACAGCAGCAGCCATCCGCCACCCCGCGGCTCCTCCTGCGCGGGTCTTTGGCGTGGCATTACCCGTTTCAGGGGCAAACCGCCACCCCGGCATGGTCCAAGCCTGTGGCAGTGACGATTGATCCAGTGAAAAACGATCCGAACGAATGATCGTGCCTTCGACCTAGCTGGCCTTTTCAGCCTTGCCTTGCGCGGCTTCCGCCTTCAATCGATCGAGATGCATGCGGATGTGGGCCGCTTCCGCCGCCGTATTGGCCAGCGCGATCGCCCTGTCGAAGGCGACACGCGCCTCCTCGTTGCGGCCAAGCTGCATCAACAGCCCGCCCTTCAGCCCGAAGAAATGGAAATAGCCGGAAAGCCGCTCGGCAAGCGGTTCGATCATGGCCAGCGCTTCCTCCGGCCCGCGCACCTTGGAGACGGCGACAGCGCGGTTCAGCGTTACCACCGGCGACGGCTGCATGCGCTCGAGCAGGCCGTAGAGCAGGTCGATTTCCTGCCAGTCCGTCTCCGCTGCCTTGGCCGCGCGGGCATGCAACGCGGCGATCGCGGCCTGCACCTGATAGGGGCCGGGCTTGCGGTGGCGCAGCGCCTTGTCGACGAGAGCCAAACCTTCCTCGATCATCTTGCGGTTCCACTGCGTGCGGTCCTGGTCCTCCAGAAGCACGATTTCGCCATTGGCGTCGAAACGCGCCGGCGCCCGCGCATGCTGCAGCAGCATCAGCGCCGTCAGGCCCATCACTTCCGCCTCGGTCTGGAACAGCCGCAGCAGCAAGCGGGCAAGCCGGATCGCTTCCTCGCATAGAGGCTCGCGCGCCGGCGCTTCGCTGCTGTTGGTGGAGTAACCTTCGTTGAAGACGAGATAGACCATCGCCATGACGGCGGCCAACCGCTCGGCCCGCTCCACCGCGCCCGGCGCCTCGAACGGCACGCCGGCATCCGCGATGCGCGCCTTGGCGCGGGTGATGCGCTGTTCCATGGCGCTTTCACCGACCAGGAACGCACGCGCTATCTGTTTCACCGAAAGGCCGGAAACGATGCGCAAGGCCACCGCGATCTGCTGGGTGGACGGCAGGTCCGGGTGGCAGCAGATGAACAACAGCCTCAGGATGTCGTCCCGGTAATGCGCGCCGTCCAGCCGCTCAGCGATGTCGGCTTCCGCATCCTCCAGATCGGAAACCTGGTCCTCGTCCGGCATCGCCGTCTGCTTGCTTCGCTTGCGCACCGCGTCGATGCCGCTGTTGCGGCCGACGAAGATCAGCCAGGCGGCGGGATCGCGCGGTGGTCCGTTCTGCGGCCAACTCTTCAAGGCGCGCAGGCATGCGTCCTGGAATGCTTCCTCCGCCGTATCGAGATCGCGGAAGTAGCGCAGCAACGCCCCCATCGCCTGCGGGCGCGCGGCGCTGATGGTGTTGCTGATCCAGGCGAGATCGCTCATACGGGAACCCTTACTCTGTCGAACATGGAAATCGGCCGGATCTCGTAGGATCCGCCGCTGGGATTGACGTCCGAAAGCTCCCGCGCGAAGTCCAGCGCCTCGTCGAGATTGTCGCAATCGATCGTATAGAAGCCGAGGAACTGCTCCTTGGTCTCGGCAAACGGCCCGTCGATGACCAGCGGCTCGCCCTTGACCTTGCGCAGCGTTGTGGCGGCGGTCGTCGGCAGGAGGCGCGCCACAGGGCCGAGTTTCCCGGCCTTGACGTACTTCTCCTGCACCTTCGACAGCTTGACCATGATCTCGTCGTCCTGCTCCTTGGTCCAGGTACCGACGACGTCTTCGGAGGCATAGCAGAGGACGGCGTAGAGCATTGCAAACCCTTTCTGTGTCTAAGGACGTAAGAGTTAGGTATTTCCCGACATTGCGTCGACAAAAAATCTGAAATTTCGGCGGCGCCGCGGGCGGCGTCCGCTCAGGCCTTGCCGCGCGTCACGGGGATGACATCCACGGCCTGCACGCCGGCCTGGCCGCCGGTCGTTTTCAGCACGCCGACGATCGGCGCGACATCGCCGTAATCGCGACCGTAACCAACGGTGATATGGTCGTTGGAGGCGCGCATGCCATTGGTCGGATCGAACTCCTGCCAGCCGGCTTCCCGCCCGCACCAGACCCTGACCCAGGCATGCATGGCGTCCGCCCCCTCCAGCCGCTCCTTGCCGGGCGGCGGAATGGTGCGCAGGAAGCCGCTGACATAGCCGGCCGGGATGCCCAGCCCTCGCAGGCCGGCAATCATGACATGCGAAAAGTCCTGGCAGACGCCGCGTTTCAGCGCGAAAGCGTCGGAGGCGCGCGTCTCTACGTCGGTCGCCGTGCCGTCATAGGTGAAATCCCGCCGGATGCGGTTGCAAAGCTCGGTAGCGGTGGCGATCGCCGAGCCGCTCGCGCTCACGCGTGCATAGGCGGTGATCGCGGCATCGAGGCCGGCATAGTCGGTCCCGGTCAGGAAATGGTGCGGCGCGTCCGGTCCCAGCGAGCGCACCGATCCGATCTCCAGCGCGAGCTGGTCGACATTGGGCGAAACATCCAGGCCGGGCTCGGGCCGTGTCACCGAGACACGCGCGCTCATATGCACGTCGAGTGTCCTGTGCGCTTCGCGGAAGGCGATGGCGGTGACGTTGGAGCCGAAGAAATCGTGGAAATCCGACCGCTCGCCAGGTTTGGGCGAAAACGACAACGACGCCGCCACGATGCGCTGGGTGCCGGTAAGGTTAGCCGGAAGCACCCGCACCAGATGCCGGCCGCCGCCGGCGGCGGCCTCGTAGTCGTAGTGCAGATTGAGGCGGATGTCGTAGAGCACCGGAGTCAGCCGAAATAGGCCTTGGCGAGGCTGTTATAGAGGCCGCCGATTTCCTCCGCCAGTTCGCCGAGCGCCTGGGTCGTCATGTCGGACGGCTCCTTGATGGCGAGCGCCGTGTTGAGCCTGAGCACCTCCTTGGCCGCCGGCGACATATGGCCACCGCTGCCCTCGGTCGGCAGCAGCCCGATTTCTTCCTTTAGCCGTTCCACCTGGAAGAAGATCGAGCGCGGATTGAGCGGATCGAGCGCAAGCAGATCGATGACCGTGCGCCGACCGGCCTGGACCGGATATTGGCGGCGATGGGTCATGACGCTGTCGCCGATCTCAAGCATCATGTCGAGCGCGCCTTCCGGCGCGTCGGCGCGTGTCAGCCTGGTCAGCATGCGCGCCATCTGGATGCCGCGCTCCAGCCGCCGCCCGATTTCCAGGAAGCGCCAACCGGTGAAACGGTACATGTTTTCGTGCAGCAGGCCGGAAAAGCCGGCCAGCTTGCGCAGGATCACCGTCATGGCGCGTGTCGCGTCGTCGCCGCGCGAAACGGTGGTCTCGAACAGATGCAGCGTCTTGGACAGGTCCTTCAGCGCCAGCCAGCCATCGGGCGAAAAGCGGTCGCGGATCTGGCCGGCGCTGTAGACGGCACTGTCCAGCATATCGAGCAGGCCTTGCGGTACCGGATCGGCGACATCGATGCCGATCGGGTCGAGATAGCCGCGCAGTTCGGCAAGCAGCGGCATGGCGGGATCGGAAGTCTCGGCCAGGCGCACGTGATAGGCGCGCAGGATGCGGGCGGTGTCCTCGGCCCGCTCGATGTAGCGGCCGAGCCATGTCAGGTTTTCCGCCGCCCTGCTGGGCAGGCTGCCGGGCACGGTGCGATCGAAGCCTTCGCTTTCGCGCGGGAACAATGTCTCGCGCTCCACCGGCTTGTCGCTCACCACCCAGACGTCCGCCGCCTGGCCGCCGCGCTGCATGGCGATCGCGGTCGGGTCGAGCGAGAAACCGACACGCGCGAAACCGCCCGGCATGACCGTCCAGCCGTTCGGGGTGCGGGCCAGGTAGACGCGAAGGCTGGCCGGGCGCGGTTCCAGCCGCCCGTCGACATAGACCGGCGTGGTCGAAAGCGTCACCGCCTCCTGGCCGACGAAATCGCCGCCCTCGACCTCGATCCGCATGGCGAGCGCGGCCCGCTCCTCTTCCGACAGCGCCGCGCCCAGCACGCTGGCCCCGTCATCCTCGAAGGCCAGCCGGGTCGACAGCGCCGGTCCGATCACCATCCTGTCGAGATTGGCCAGCACATGCGCGCGCTCCGCTCCCTGTCCGCACCACCAGGTCGCGACGCTCGGCAAGAGCAATTCTTCCCCGCCAAGCTCCTTGTGGATCTGCGGCAGGAAGGCCAACAGCGCACGCGTTTCCAGAAGCCCCGTGCCAAGCCCGTTGACCGCGGTCACCGCGCCTTGCCGCACGGCTTCGACCAGCCCCGGCGTGCCGATTTGCGAATCCGGCCGCAATTCGAGCGGGTCGGCGAAAGCCGCGTCCATGCGCCGCCACAGCACGGAGATCGGCACCAGCCCCGCCACCGTGCGCACCATCAACCGGCCGTTCGAGACGGTCAGGTCCTCGCCTTCCAAAAGCATGATGCCGAGATAGCGGGCGATATAGGCATGTTCGTAATAGGTCTCGTTGAGCGGTCCCGGCGTCAGGATCGCGACGCGCCCGCGCGAGGCTGCCGCCGTGGTGTTGAGCGCATCGCGGAAACGCCGGAAGAAACCGGCCAGCCGGTGCACATGCAGTTCGCCATAGAGTTCCGACAGCGCGCGCGTCGTGGCGACCCGGTTCTCCAGCGCGAAGCCGGCCCCCGACGGCGCCTGCATGCGGTCGCCCAGCACCCACCAGCGCCCGTCCGGCCCGCGGCCGAGTTCGAAGGCGCAGAAATGCAGGTAGTGCCCGCCGGCAGGCACGGTTCCTGCCAGCGGCCGCAGATATTCCGGACTGCTGGCGATCAGGCCGGGCGGCAGCAGGCCGCCCTCCACCAGCCTGTTCGGTCCGTAGATGTCGGCGGCGATCTTTTCGAAAAGGTCGGCGCGCTGGATCAGGCCGGCGCTGATTGCCGACCACTCCTTCTCCTCGATCAGCAGCGGCACATGCGCCAGCGGCCATTCGCGCTCGTTGGCGCCGGCCTTGTCATAGACGCGATAATAGACGCCGGCATCGCGCAGATATTGGTCAGCCCTGGCAAAGCGCTTGACGAGCTTTTCGGGACCGAGCGCCTCCAGCGAAGCGATGAACGGCTTCCACAACGGTCGCGGATTGCCAGCGGCATCCACCATCTCGTCGACAACGCCGTCGATCGGCCGATAGTGCTCAAGCAGGCTGTCTGCTTGGCCTGCCGCCCCGGTTCGCTGCTGATTCCCGCTCGCCATGATCGATCTAGAACGTCGGTTGCCGCTTGAGGTCAAGCCTTGTTGGCCAAAGGGTCTTTATATGTGCTCCGGCTCATTGATGATGGGCTGGGCCTAAACGTCGGGATGACAGCTGCCTTTCATTTGTCCGGCTCCTTGTGTAAAGCGAGACCAGCAAACTCCCAAGACGGGCAAAAAGCCATGGACAAGTTCACCAAGCTCACCGGCGTTGCGGCGCCCCTGCCGATCGTCAATGTCGACACCGACATGATTATCCCCAAGGATTATCTCAAGACGATCAAGCGCACGGGCCTGGCCAAGGGACTTTTCGCCGAAATGCGCTTCAACGAGGACGGCTCGGAAAACCCCGATTTCGTGCTCAACAAGCCGGCCTACCGCAAGGCGCAGATCCTGGTCGCCGGCGACAATTTCGGTTGCGGCTCCTCGCGCGAGCATGCGCCTTGGGCGTTGCTCGACTTCGGCATCCGCTGCGTGATCTCGACCTCGTTCGCCGACATCTTCTACAACAACTGCTTCAAGAACGGCATTCTGCCGATCACGGTCAGCCAGGAAGATCTCGACAAATTGATGGACGACGCCGAACGCGGCGCCAACGCCACCCTCTCGGTCGACCTCGAAGCCAAGGAAATCCGTGGCCCGGATGGCGGCGTCGTCACCTTCGACCTCGACGATTTCAAGCGCCACTGCCTGCTCAACGGTCTCGACGACATCGGCCTGACCATGGAAAAGGCCGGCGCTATCGCCAGCTTCGAGCAGCGCAACGCCGCCGAGCGCCCCTGGGCCTGAACCGGCGTTCGCTCGCCTTCCGGCAGTTT
This sequence comes from Mesorhizobium sp. 2RAF21, assembly GCF_052115345.1. Lineage (NCBI taxonomy): Bacteria > Pseudomonadati > Pseudomonadota > Alphaproteobacteria > Hyphomicrobiales > Phyllobacteriaceae > Mesorhizobium > Mesorhizobium sp. 2RAF21. Next base: position 29,413 of record NZ_JBFRGM010000008.1, read on the forward strand.
TCTGTCGGCGCTTTTCCTTGCCGGCGGCCAGGCCCCTAGCCCGGCCGCCGGGACGGACTAGGATCAGACCCTGTCGATATGGTCTGATCCGTGGCAGCGGAGCGTTCCGTTGCCGTTCAACGGGAGATGCCGTGATGGGATTGCTAACGCGATTGTCGGCCGCCGCTCTTGTCTCGGCCAGTCTTTGCGGGGCGGCGATGGCGCAGCAGGCGCCGGCAACGACGGAGGCTCCCGCCGCCACAGCCAATCCGGCACCGGCGGACAATGCCGCGCCTGATGCCGATAGCAGTGACAAACAGGCGCCTATCCCCTTCGAGGGCGGCAGCTTCACCGTCACCGAAACTCCCGATTCCGACAAGATCCTGGCCTTCGACGGCAAGGAAGTCGCGCGCAACTACGACGTCTTCTTCGACAGGATCGTGAAGGTGGGCGGTATCAATGTCGCCCTCTTCGCAGCCGGACCGGGCGGCAACCAGTGCGGGCCCGACACGGTGATTGCCTGGAAACCGGAGGGCGGCACGCTGCAATCGGTCACCGTCGACCAGAACGACTGCGGCGCGCCACCGACCTCCGTCGCCGACGACGCGCTCTATTTCGTCCCCTATCTGCTTCCCGGCGATTCCGGCGATGCGCTGAAGTGGACACCGCAGGATGGGCTGTTGATCGCCGGTCGACTGAGCTACACGCCGCAGCCGAACACTGGCTGGGGCGACATCGATGCGTCGAAATACCAGAACATCATCGACGCCTTCCACAATGAGGCCGTCTACAAGGCCGCCGAAAAACTGCTCGGCGATAAGATGAGCGACGTCGCGACCAGCCTGCTCGTCGGCGGCGGCACGGAAAAGACGCCGTCCGGCGCCTTCTACGCCACCGGCTGCGTGCCGCATGCGTGCGGCGGCAGCGACGGCTTCATGGCGGTCGACGCCAACAACAAGGCGCTCTATTTCGCCCAGCAGACCGACAAGCCGGAGCCGAACGCCTGGCCGCCGCTGGCGGAATGGCCCAATGAGATGAAGGACGCTCTCAAGAAGGCGTTCGAGCAGCCGCAATAATTACCCTGTCAGGGGTCGATGGATCAGGAGCAGTTCAATGCGCAGATTGATTTCGACGGGTTCGCCCTTCGAAAAGACCGCGGGCTATTCGCGCGCTGTCGTCCAGGGTGACTGGTGCTTCGTCGCCGGCACCACCGGCTATGACTACACCACCATGACCATGCCGGACACGGTCGAGGCGCAGGCCCGCAACTGTCTCGAGACGATTTCCGGCGCGCTCAGGCAAGGTGGTTTCGAACTGGCCGACGTCGTGCGCGCCCACTACTACATCACCGACCAGAGCGACGTGGACAAGGTGTTCCCCATCCTCGGCGAATATTTCGGCGACATCCGCCCGGCCGCCACCATGGTCGTGTGCCTGCTCAACAAGCCGGAAATGAAGATCGAGATCGAGGTCACCGCGCTGCGCCGCGGCGCAACCGGCCTGTGACGGTCAAGCGCATCGTCGCCAACATCGCCACGGCCGACACCGCCACGGCCCGACGCTTCTATGGCGACGTTCTCGGCCTCGATCTGGTCATGGATCATGGCTGGATCGCCACCTACGGCTCGAACGAGCGCATGACGGTGCAGATATCCTTTGCCGAACAGGGCGGCGCCGGCACGCCGGTGCCTGACCTTTCCATCGAGGTCGACGATGTCGATACCGTGCTGGCCGGCATGAAGCAGGCCGGTTTTGCCGTCGAATACGGCCCGACCGACGAGCCCTGGGGTGTGCGCCGCTTCTTCGTGCGCGACCCGTTCGGGCGGCTGGTCAACATTCTGGAACACCACTGAGGTCGTTTCCATAAGCTTGGGCCGACGGCTCTCGCCAAACGCGGACTTGCGCAGATGCTGCGGCAACGCTAGCAAGACCGCGGTTCACGGCACTTTTCCAGGACGGTCTCCATGGCTTCGAAAAACCTCTTCCTCCTCCCCGGCGACGGCATCGGCCCCGAGGCCATGGCGGAAGTGAAAAAACTGATCATCGCCATGAACGAGAAGCTCGGCTCCGGCTTCGTCACCGACGAAGGCCTGGTCGGTGGTTCGGCCTATGACGCGCATGGCGCGGCGATCTCCGATGCCGACATGGAAAAGGCGATGGCGGCGGACGCCGTGCTGTTCGGCGCCGTCGGCGGCCCGAAATGGGATAGCGTGCCTTACGAGGTTCGCCCCGAAGCCGGTCTCTTGCGCCTGCGCAAGGACATGGAACTCTTCGCCAACCTGCGCCCGGCGATCTGCTATCCCGCGCTCGCCGCCTCCTCCTCACTCAAGCAGGAAGTGGTCGAGGGCCTCGACATCCTGATCGTTCGCGAACTGACCGGCGGCGTCTATTTCGGCGAGCCCAAGCAGATCATCGACCTCGGCAATGGCCAGAAGCGCGGCATCGACACGCAGGTCTACGACACGTTCGAAATCGAACGCATCTCAGGCGTCGCCTTCGAGCTCGCCCGCACCCGCAAGAACCACGTGACGTCGATGGAAAAGCGCAACGTCATGAAGTCGGGCGTCTTGTGGAACGAGGTCGTCACGGCCACGCACAAGGCGAAATATGCCGACGTCAAGCTCGACCACATGCTGGCCGACGCCGGCGGCATGCAGCTGGTGCGCTGGCCCAAGCAGTTCGACGTCATCGTCACCGACAATCTGTTCGGCGATATGCTTTCCGATGTCGCCGCCATGCTGACCGGCTCGCTCGGCATGCTGCCATCCGCGTCGCTCGGTGCGCCCGATGCCCGTACGGCCAAGCGCAAGGCGCTGTACGAGCCGGTGCATGGCTCGGCCCCCGACATTGCCGGCAAGGGCATCGCCAACCCGATCGCCATGATCGCCTCCTTCGCCATGTGCTTGCGTTATTCCTTCAACATGGTCGCCGAGGCAGATCGCCTCGAGGCTGCCATCGCCGCGGTTCTCGACGACGGCCTGCGCACCAAAGACATTATGTCGGAAGGCAAGACCGAAATCGCCACCGTTGCCATGGGCGATGCCATCATCGCCAAGTTCTTCGGTTAGCCGCATGGTCTCGGGCCGCGACCCAGCTCAGCCGGCCGGCGTGCTCGCCCGGCTGGCAAGCGCGCTGGGTCGAGGCGACGAGAAACCCAACCAGGAGCTGGCCGCCGCTCTGGCCGCAAGTGGCAATAGCGACGACATAGCCGTTCTCGCGCATGCGCTGGCGACCGCAGCCAAACCGCTTCGCCACGACGCCATCAAGGTGCTCTACGAGATCGGCGCGCTGCGGCCCGACCTGATCGCACCGCATGCGCAAGCCTTCCTGACGGCACTGAAGAGCCGTGACAACCGCATCGTCTGGGGCGCCTTGACGGCGCTGGACACCCTGGCCGCGACCGCGTCGGAGCTGATCGCGGCACATTTGCCCGACATCCTGGATGCCGCCGACCAGGGCAGCGTGATCGCCAAGGACAAGGCCGTTTCCATGCTGGCGACGCTCGCCGCCAACGGCAATTCCTTCGCCTGGGACAGGCTGCTCGCCATCCTGCGCACCAGCGCGGACAACCAGACGCCGATGTACGCCGAACAGGCGCTGCGTGCCGCCCCGATGCAAAACGTCGAGGCCCTGGCCGAAGTGGTAGGGGCACGTGCCGGCTCTATTCCGCAATCGGCCAAGCGGACCCGGCTGGAAAAAGTGCTGCGCCGGCTCGCCACGCTCAAGGCGAAGTGACACTGCGCCTGAAAAGCCCGGCCACGCCCTTCGCAGCCCGTCGGCCCGCCAGGCGCTAGCAGCCGCATAAATCATCCCGGAAAAAAACGCCGACGTTCTTGCAACCGACATTGGATACTGTAGATTGAACCGATCCAATCATTGGTTTTCCACGGAGGAGCAGCATGCCGATCAGCGCACTGGTATGGGGCGAAAACGTTCATGAGCAGACCAGCCAGGTCGTCGCCGGCCTCTATCCGCTCGGCATGCATGGCACCATCGCGGCGGCCCTCAACCAGGACAAGGACATCAAGGCCGGGACCGTCGTCCTGCAGGATCCCGAGCACGGCCTGACCGAGGAACGCTTGGCCAAGACCGACGTGCTCGTCTGGTGGGGCCATGCCGCGCACGGCAAGGTCGAGGACGCCATCGTCGAGCGCGTTCAGAAGCGCGTCTGGGAAGGCATGGGCCTGATCGTGCTGCATTCCGGGCATTTCTCGAAAATCTTCAAGCGGCTGATGGGCACGCCCTGCTCGCTGAAATGGCGCGAGGCCGGCGAGCGCGAGCGCATCTGGGTTGTCAACCGCAACCATCCCATCGCCAACGGGCTCGGCGAATGCATCGAACTGCCCAACGAGGAAATGTACGGCGAACCCTTCACCGTGCCGGAGCCGATGGAGACGGTTTTCGTTTCCTGGTTCGAAGGCGGCGAGGTGTTCCGCTCCGGCCTCACCTATCAGCGTGGCGCCGGCCGCATCTTCTATTTCCGGCCCGGCCACGAGACCTATCCCACCTACCATCATCCGGACGTGCACACCGTGCTGCGCAACGCCGTGCATTGGGCCCACAATCCGATGCCCGCCTGGACGGCGGTGACGGACGCGCCGAACGTGCCGATTTCGGCCGCCAGGGAACCGTTGGTGGAGAAGGGGCCGAAACTGCACAAGGATGGCGAAGAGGGCCTGCGCTGATGCGCCGCCTGCTCCTGCTCGGCACCGGCGGCATTGCCGGCCAGCACATGGAAGAATTCGGCCAGCTGTCGGAATGCCGGATCGTCGCCTGCGCCGACGCCCTGCCCGGCCGTGCCGCCGCCTATGCGGAAAAGAACGGCATCGCCCAAGCCTTCGACGGCCTCGACGCAGCCCTTGCCTGGGGCGAGTTCGACGCCGCTATCAACGCGACCCCGGATGGCGTTCACAAGGACACCACACTCCAGCTGATCGCCGCCGGCAAGCATGTGTTCTGCGAGAAACCGCTGGCGCCCAACCATGCCGACGCGCTGGAGATGACGGAAGCGGCCGAGCGCGCCGGCCTCGTCAACATGGTCAACCTCACCTATCGCAACTCGCCCGCCCTGCAGCTGGCGCGCCAGATGGTCGAGGCCGGCGAGCTCGGCGACTTGCGCCATGTCGAGGCGAGCTACCGGCAGAGCTGGCTGGTCGGCAAGGCCTGGGGCGACTGGCGCGCCATGGACCAGTGGCTGTGGCGGCTGTCGAGCGAACACGGCTCGACCGGCGTGCTTGGCGATGTCGGCATCCACATTCTCGACTTCGCCACCTATGGCGCCGCCGACGACATCGCCAGCCTCAATGCCGAACTGGTCACCTTCCCGAAGGCCGAGGGCGATCGGATCGGCAAATACCGGCTCGACGCCAATGACAGTATGGCGATGACCGCGCGCTTCGGTTCAGGCGCGCTGGCCACCATCCTGGCCACCCGCTACGCCACCGGCCACCTCAACGATCTGGAACTCAAGCTGCACGGCACCAAGGGTGCGCTGTGGGTCCAGACCAACGGCAAGACCTCGTCGCTCAAGGGTTGTTTCGGCAAGGATATCGACGACGCCGTCTGGCGTGACATCGCCCTTAAGGAGACCAGGCGCAACGCGCGCCGCTTCATCGATGCGCTCACTTCCGGCATCAACGGCGACCCATCCTTCCGCCGCGCCGCCGACATGCAGAAGCTGATCGACGCAGCCTTTCTGAGCAGTGCCGGCAAGCAACCGGTCGCGATCGGTTGATCTCGCCATAAGGCGGCGAAACGACGCCATCCGATGTGGACGACACACGCAGGTCAGCGCGTGTTGGCTAAGAAATAATCCTGTCTATCCAATGCCTTGGTCGAACAGATCAGGAAAATTCATCGAAATCGAACTCACACCCTTTCGGTCTGCGGCATCCTTGGGCCTGAAAGCCGTCCTCAAGGGAACCTGGTGCGCACCGGGTATCAGGGAGGACGTCGGTGCCGGACTGGCAGCGCTAACGGTGGCGCTGTCTGGTGATGAGCCCTAAGTCCGGGCCCTGGAAAAACCCGGCCGCCGCAAATGGCGGCTTGAGGCCCGAAGTCTGCCGTCGCGAAGGACGGCGAGGTCGGTCCGGGGCAAGAACACCGGGCGGGGCGCCTGTGAGGCGCCACGTACTATTACAGAGAGGCACCGACCCGGCGCCCCGCTTTCCCACCTCCCTCAAGGGGAGTGTTTTTTGACAAAAGCCAGGGCGGTCTTCCGCAGCGTGGCGATGAAGAAGCGTGGCATCCTGGAAGGACGTACCCTTTTACCCCTCCCCGCGAATGGGGGAGGGCAAAGTTGCCTCAACTCAGAAAAACGCCTGCAAGCCGGTCTGGGCGCGGCCGAGGATCAGCGCATGCACGTCATGCGCGCCCTCATAGGTGTTGACCGTCTCCAGGTTCTGCGCGTGGCGCATCACGTGGTAGCCGATCTGGATGCCGTTGCCGCCATGCATGTCGCGGGCCATGCGGGCGATGTCGAGCGCCTTGCCGCAATTGTTGCGCTTGACGATCGAGATCATCTCCGGCGCCATCTTGCCGGCGTCCATCAGGCGGCCGACGCGCAACGAACCCTGCAGGCCGAGCGCGATGTCGGTCTGCATGTCGGCGAGCTTCTTCTGGTAGAGCTGCATGCCGGCCAGCGGCTTGCCGAACTGCTTGCGGTCGAGCCCATACTGGCGGGCACGATGCCAGCAATCCTCGGCCGCGCCCAGCGCGCCCCAGGAAATGCCAAAGCGGGCGCGGTTGAGGCAGCCGAACGGACCCTTGAGGCCGGCGACATTCGGCAGCAACGCGTCCTCGCCGACCTCGACGCCTTCCATGACGATCTCGCCGGTGATCGAGGCGCGCAGGCTCAGCTTGCCGCCGATCTTCGGCGCCGACAGGCCCTTCATGCCCTTTTCCAGCACAAAACCGCGGATCTGGTTGTCATGCGCGGCGGACTTCGCCCACACCACGAACACGTCGGCGATCGGCGCGTTGGAAATCCACATCTTCGAACCGGAAATGCGGTAGCCGCCAGGCGTCTTCTCGGCGCGGGTCTTCATGCCGCCCGGGTCCGAGCCGGCGTCCGGCTCGGTCAGGCCGAAGCAGCCGATCCATTCGCCGGAGGCGAGCTTCGGCAGGTACTTCTTGCGTTGCTCCTCCGAGCCATAGGCGTGGATGGGATACATGACCAGCGACGACTGCACGCTCATCATCGAGCGATAGCCGCTGTCGACACGCTCGACCTCGCGGGCGACCAGCCCATAGGTGACGTAGTTGGCGCCGAGACCGCCATATTCTTCCGGAACGGTGATGCCGAGCAGGCCGGCTTCGCCCATTTCGCGGAAGATCGCCGGGTCGGTCGTCTCGTTCATATAGGCGTCTTCGATGCGCGGCATCAGCTTGTCGGCAGCGAACGCGGCCGCGCCGTCGCGGATCATGCGCTCGTCCTCGGACAGCTGGTCGTCGAGCAGGAACGGATCGTCCCAGACAAAGGCGTTCTTGTCGGCGGCCATGGCATATCTCTCCCGGATTGCGCGGAACGTCCGGCTTATCGGCCCCCGCCCCGCAAAAATCAAATGAAATTGCCACCGCGATCAATGACGATTAGTAATGGATCATGAGCGTGCAACGTCGCCTTCTGCCGGCCACCGGCGCCCTCGCCGCCTTCGAGGCGGTGGCACGGCTCGGCTCGTTCACCGCCGCGGCACAGGAACTGGCGTTGACGCAGGGCGCCATCAGCCGGCAGATCAAGCAGTTGGAGGATCAGTTCGGCAAACGGCTGATCGAGCGCGACAGCCGCAACGTCCGGCTCTCGCCGGAGGGCGAGATCTATGCCGAGACGGTGCGCGCGGCACTTGGCCAATTGCGCGAGGCGGCCCTCGGATTGATGAGCAATCGGCATGGAGGGGTCCTGAACCTTGCCATCCTGCCCACATTCGGCACGCGCTGGCTGATGCCGCTGATCCCCGATTTCGTCGAAAAGAACCCGGACATCACCATCAACTTCGCCACCCGCATCGGCCGGTTCGACTTCTCCCGCGAGCGGCTGGACGCCGCCATCCATGTCGGCCAGCCGGACTGGCCGGGCGCCACCTCGACCCTTCTGATGCGCGAGGAGGTGGCGCCGGTCGCCGCGCCCGAATTCCTGGAAGCAAACGCCGTTGCCGCGCCGCGCGACCTCGGCCGCCTGCCGCTCCTGCACATGGCCTCGCGCCCCGGCGGCTGGGCGGAATGGTTCGAGCATCAGGGGCTGGCGGCGCCGACCGGCCCCGGCATGCAGTTCGAGCAGTTCTCGACGGCCGCCCAGGCCTGCATCGCCGGCCTCGGCATCGCCCTGTTGCCGCTGTTCCTGATCGCCGGCGAATTGCAGCGCGGCCAGTTGGTGCCGGCACCGGGTGGCCCGATGCAAAGCCGCAGCGCCTATTACCTGGTGGTGCCGGACGAAAAGCGGCTCTACCCGCCGGTCGCCAGTTTCCGCAGCTGGCTGCTCGCCAAGCTGCCGCAGACAGACTGACGGGGCGGTCGAGCAATGACGGACGCGATCGCTCTGGATATCGACGACCTGCGCGCGGTCACCGCCTATGCTGCCGAAAACGCGGCGGGCGTGCTGGCTATCTTCGAAGCATCGCATCCTTCGGATACCCGTCCGCGCGACGCCATCGCGGTCGCCCGGGCTTTCGCGCAAGGCGGCAAGCGCGGCAAGGCGTTGCGCGACGCCGCCTGGGCCGCGCTCGAGGCCGCCGGGCAAGCCGACGATGCGGCGGCAAACCAGGCGGCACGGGCGGCGATGAGCGCATGCGGGGCGGCCTATCTTCACCCGCTGGCCCGCGCCACGCAGGTCCGGCACATTCTCGGCGCCGCCGCCCACGCGACCCACGCCGCCGAACTGGCGGCCGGTGCGGCGCCGGATGCTGGCGCCGACCATCTGGAGCAGGCCGCTCGGCTAGCCAGCCCAAGGGTGATCGAGGTGTTATGCCGCTATCCCCCAGCACCGCCCGGCGGCGGGCGTGTCGGAGAATTGCTGCGCGCGCTGGACCGCAGGCTTCGTGGCACGGCACTGGCCGGCGAGGCAGGCGAAAGCTGAGGTCGGCCCGCAACACCCTTTCTGCCTTCTCCCCTTGCGGGAGAAGGGACGCTCCAGACGCCTTAGACCATCGTCGCTAGCGCCTCGAAGAAGGCGACGTTTTCGTGGTCGAGCGGATCGTCGACCGGTTCCGGCTGCGACGACATCTTGACGATGACGACCTCGCTCGCCGGATCGACGAACAGCCACTGGCCGTGGATGCCGATGCCGCAATAGGAACCCTTGCCGCTCTGGTACCATTTGTTGCGATAGCGTCCCTCAGGGAACAGCTGCGCCATGTCGCCCCGCTTCCAGGCATCCTGGCTGCCGGCTGTCGTCGTGTCGCGAACCCATGCCTCCGACACCACGCGCGTGCCATTGGCGAGACCGCCCTGGCGCATCATCTCGCCGATGCGGGCGAGATCGCGCGGCGTCAGCGAAATGCCGCCGGCGGTGCGGGCCGCGCCAAGACGATCGACGGTGATCGCGCCTTCGCCGCAGGCGCCAAGCGGTGCCCAGAGTTTCTCGCGCAGCAATTCCGGCACGCGCAGGCCGGAAGCGCGCTCGACCAGCATGCCGAGCAGGTCGGAGTTCGGCGAGCGGTAGCGGAACACTTCGCCATGCGGCCCAGGCAGGCGCTTGATCGACAGGAGGAATTCTTCCAGCCCTTCCTCGCCGCCGCCCGGGTTCCACAGCGTCGCCCGGCGATAGCGGGCGAAGGCGCTCTCGGGATCGAGATAGGCTTCCTCGAAGTCGAGGCTGACCGTCATGTCGAGCACGTGGCGGACCGTGGCGTCGCCATAGGCCGACCCGACCGCTTCGGGAATATAGGTGGTGACCGGCGCTTCCAGATCGAGGCGGCCTTCGCCTCCCAGGATGCCGGCGAGGATCGCGGTCAGCGATTTGCTGATCGAAAAGACGAGATGACGATTGCCGAACGCCATATGCGGCGCGAACCAGTCGCCGACGAATCTACCGCCCTTCATGACGGTGAGCGCATCGGCATGCGAACGCGCCAGAAAGCCCGCCACGGTTTCGCTGCCCTCGGCCAGCGCGACCGTTTCGCCAAGCAGACCGCTCATATCGGCTGCCGCCGTCTCGCCGGCCGCCGGGCCAGCTTCGATGCGCGCGCTGGGCACCAGTTCGCCGACATTCTGGAACGCCCAGCGGTTGAACGGCGTCGTGCGCCAGTTTGCCAGGCCTACGTCGCTGCGGCGAAAGCCGAATTTGTCCTCGAATGCGGTTGGGTTGGTCACGTCCTGTCCTTCCTGGGTAGTGCACGCAGCGCGGGAACCTTGGCGGCCACACCGGCTCTGCATCGATTGATCTATTCGGCGGCCGAGCCCAGCTCCGTCGCGATTGCCGCGATCGCCTTCAGCGTCGCCACCGCATAGGGTGTGTTGGAGAAGTCCGGAAAGGACGACAGCTTCACCGTCACCATCCGGTTGTTCCAGTCCACATGGATGAGCTGCCCGAAGACACCACGGCACATGAGCGCGCGCGAACGCGGATCCTGGATCCAGAACTGGTTGCGGTAGCTGCCTTCCGGCAGGCTCTCGGAAAACTGCGTGCCATGCACGCCGTTCCTGGTCGCCTCGATCCAGTCGGCGGGCACGATGCCGGCACCGTTGTCGAGGATCATCTGGCCGAAACGTGCATAGTCACGAAGCGTCGCGTTGAAACCGCCGTCGGCCAGCGCGTAGCCGGCGCTGTCCACGGTGAAACAAGCGCTTTCCTCTGCGCCAAGCTTCTGCCAGAGCTCTCCGGAAACAAGCTCGGCCAGCCTGCGCCCGGTCACGCGTTCCATGACGAAGGCCAGCACATCCGTCTCGATTGACCGATATTCAAAGGCTGCGCCGTGTGGCCGGGTGGTTTCCTTCAGCCGCAGGATGAGTTCCCACACATGGGCCGGCCACGGGAAAGAGGGATCGCTATCGGGCGGCGCAGGTTTCCAGCCGGAAGCGACGTCAACCTGACCGATATCGGAATAGCGATCGGTATAGGCTTCCGAAAACTTAACGCCGGTCGTCATGTCCAGCACGTGCTGGACCGTCGCGCCTGCCCAGCCAGTTTCTGCAAGTTCAGGAAGATAGGCCGTCACAGGTTTTGCCGGATCGATCAGACCCCGGCCGACAAGGATGCCGCAGACCGCAGCCGTAACCGATTTCGCCATCGACTGCGACAGATGCAACGAACGCGGTGTCATGCCGTTGAAATAACGTTCATAGGCGACCGTGCCGTCCTTCAGCACCAGGAAGCCGTCGGTATAGGTCTCGTCGAGAAGGCCGGCGAGCGTTGAGGGACGGCCAAGACTGTCGGTCACAGCCAGCGCATCGAGATTGGTCTCGGCGCGCGGCAATTCGCTTGCCGGGCCAGTGCCACGCCAAACCTCCACGGTCGGCACGATCTGGCGCATGTTCTGGAAGGCCCAGCGGTTCCAGGGCGCCCTGTCCCAGTCAAGCCGGGGTGGCACCAAGATCGGCGGTGTCCCCTGCATGATCGGTGGATGCGGATCGCTGTTGCGGTAGGGCTGCATGAGAAGCGCCTCCTGCGACATTCTCTAAACTTGTCGTTCAATGGCCGGTGCCGACTATGCTCGTCAGCGCCGGGCAGGTCGTCCGGCGGCTATTGCCGCCGGACGACAGGACCACTTACTTGCGCAGTTCGGTCCAGATCTTCTTGTAGAGCGCGTCGGCTTCTTCCGAGCACATCAACGCCATCGTGCCGTGCGGCTTGGCCTCGGCCGGCACGACAATCTCGGGCGCGTCGCGCATCTCGGCCGGCATGAACTTCTCCGAGCCGGCAACGCCATTGGCGTAGCGGTGATAGGCGGAAAGCCCTGCGGCAACTTCCGGGTCCATGATGAAGTTCTGGAACAGCTTGGCGTTCTCGACGTTCTTGGCGTCCTTCAGGACGACCACGTTGTCGGACCAGTAGGTGAAGCCTTCCTTCGGATAGCCGTAGTGGATCTGCGGATGCGCCAGGCGCATGCGCAGGCCGGCGCCGTTCCATGTGGTCGAGCCCTTGAAGTCGCCGGCGCCCATCTTGTCGATGGCGCCATATTCCATGGCGATCCAGTTCGGCTTGGCCGCCACCAGAAGGTCGCGCACCTTCTTCAGCACTTCCTTGTCGGCCGTGCACTGCTCGCCGCCGACATAGCGGATGGCGGCGGTCATCACGTCCTTCATTTCCGGAACGACGTTAACCTTGCCCTTCAGCTCGTCCGGCGTCTTGAAGACGATGTCCCAGGTGTTGATGTCGCCCTTGTAGGTGTCGCTGTTGACGACGATACCGACCGTGCCCCAGGCCCATGGCACCGAATATTTGCGGGCGGGGTCGAAATCGGGATTGGCCCATTCCGGGGCGATGTTCTTGAAATTCTCCATGCCGCCCGGATTGGTTTCCAAGAGCAGGCCTTCCTGGATCCAGATCGGCAGATGCGTCTGCGACGGCACCGCGATGTCGAAACCGGAACCGCCCTGGCGCACCTTGGCGAGCGCGGTGTCGTTGGAATCGTAGTCGGTGATGGTGACCTTGACCTTGTACTTTTCCTCGAACTTCTTGATCACGTCGGGGTTGGTGTAGTTGCCCCAATTGTAGATGTTGAGCTCGCCCTCGGCGCGGGCGAAGCCGGTCGCGGCAACGAGCGCCAATGCCGCCGTCGCGGCGAACAATCTCGAATTCATGGCAGGGCTCCTTTTTCTTGGTTGCGGTGTTTTCTGCCTGCTTCGGGCAAAAGGGGTGTGACAACCGGGACCGATTTCATCGGTCCCGGGTTCGTCATGTCGGGTAGGCTGGCTGCGAAGCTTACTTCTGCAGCTCGGTCCAGATCTTCGAGTAGATGTCCTGGATTTCCGGCGCGCAGAGGTGCTGCAGTTCGCCCAGCGACTTCACGTCGGCCGGGATGTTGACTTCCGGCGCGTCCTTCATGTCGGCGGGCATGAACTTCTCCGAACCGGCAATGCCGTTGGCATAGCGGTGGAAGGCCGAGTTCAGCGCCGCGTTTTCCGGATCCATCATGAAGTTCTGGAACAGCTTGGCGTTCTCGACGTTCTTGGCTTCCTTCAGAACGACGACGTTGTCGCTCCACAGGCCGTAGCCTTCCTTCGGATAGTTGTAGTGGATGGCCGGGTTGGCCAGCCGCTGGCGCAGCGCCGAGCCGTTCCAGTCGCTGGTGGCCTTGAAGTCGCCGGCGCCCATCTTCTCGATGGTGTTGTATTCCATCGCGATCCAGTTCGGCTTGGCGGCGACGAGCGTGTCGCGCACCTTCTTCAGCACCGCCTTGTCGTCGGTGCACTGCTTGCCGCCGACATATTTGATGGCGGCGAAGATGACGTCGTTCATCTCGGGAACGACATTGACCTTGCCCTTCAGCTCGTCAGGCGTGTTGAAGACGATGCCCCAGCTGTTGGCCGGGCCCTTGTAGGCGTCGGTGTTGACGACCACGCCGATCGTGCCCCAGGCCCATGGCACGGTGTATTTGCGGCCGGGATCGAAATCGGGATTGGCCCATTCCGGCGCCACGTTCTTGAAGTTCGCCATCTTGCCGGGATCGGTCTCCTGGATGAGACCTTCCTTGATCCAGATCGGGATGAAGGTCTGCGAGGGGATGGCGATGTCGAAACCGGTGCCGCCCTGACGCACCTTGGCGAGTGCGGTGTCGTTGGAATCGTAGTCGGTGACGGTGACCTTGACGTTGTACTGCTTCTCGAACTTCTTGATCATGTCGGGGCTGATGTAATTGCCCCAGTTGTAGATGTTGAGCGCGCCCTCGGCGCGGGCGAGGCCCGTCGAGGCCATCAGCGCCAGCCCGACGGCTGTCGCGGTTGTCTTCCAGTTCATTTCAGTCTCCCATTTTTTTGGTTGGTTTAGGCCTAGTCGCGTTTCCTGCTGACGAAGAAGAACAACGTGACGATGATGACCGACAGCAGCAGGAAGGCCGTCGAGATCGCGTTGATTTCAGGGGTGATGCCGCGGCGGATCTGGCCGAGCATGTAAGTTGGCAACGTGTCCTGGCCGCCCGACTTGACGAATTCGGTGATGACGACGTCGTCGAGCGAAATGACGAAGGCGAGCATCAGGCCGGCGAGGATGCCGGGCCAGAGCAGCGGCAGCGTGATGCGGCGGAAGGCCTGCCAGGGCGTGGCGTAGAGATCGGCCGCCGCGCGTTCCAGCGACAGGTCCATATTTTCCAGTCGCGCGCGGATCGGCAGATAGGCAAAGGGAATGCAGAACGCCGTATGCGCGGCGATCAGGTAACCCAGGCCCGAATAGCCGGTGAAGATCTTGATGCGCGAGAAGAAGATCAGCAGCGCCACGCCGGTGACGATTTCCGGCACCATCAGCGGCTGGTTGATCATCGCATATTTGAAGGTCAGCCCCGGATAGGGCGGCGTGCGGGTGGTGGCCAAGGCCGCCATGGTCGCCGCGATGGTGGCGAGCGTGGCGGCCACAGCCGCGATCTGGAAGGAGCGCAGCGTGGCATCGATCACCTGCGCGTTCTGCGAGGCCGACTGGAACCACTTCAGCGAGAAGCCGCCCCATTCCGACGTCGAGGGTGCCTCGTTGAAGGCGTAGACCACCAGCACGATGATCGGCAGGTAGAGCGCCACGAAGCACACGGCGGCGATCGTGGTGAAGCCCGGCTGGTGGCGAATGGAGAAGCTCTTAGCCATGCCGCACCTCCTGCGAGCCGGCGTTGCGCACGTAAACCAGGAGCGCCGCCATGACGATGAACATGACCGTGATCGACAGCGCCGAGCCCAGCGGCCAGTTGCGGCCCTGACCGAATTGCAGCTCGATCAGGTTGGACAGCATCATGTTCTTGCCGCCGCCGAGCACGCTCGGCGTCACATAGGCGCCGATGGCCGGGATGAAGACCAGGATCGAGCCGGCGATGACGCCGGGCTTGACCAGCGGGAAGATGATGCGGCGCAGCACCTGCCAGCGCGAGGCGTAGAGATCGTAGCCCGCCTCGACCAGACGGAAGTCGAGCTTTTCCATCGAGGCGTAGACCGGCAGCACCATCAGCGGCAGATAGACATAGGCCATGCCGATCAGGATCGCGACGTCGGTGTAGAGGATCTGGATCGGCGCCGAGATGATGCCGAGCTTCAACAGGATGGTGTTGACGATGCCTTCGTTGCGGATGATCTGCAGCACCGCGAAGGTGCGGATCAGAAGGTTCGTCCAGAACGGGATGGTGATCAGGAACAGCCACAGGTCACGCGTCTTCTCGCTGCGCGTGGCCATGAAATAGGCCGTCGGGAAGCCGAGCGCCAAGGTGGCGAGCGTGGTGATGACCGCCAGCTTCACCGAGCGCCAGAAGATGCTGATATGGGCGGCAGCCAGCGACAGCGTGTCGTCGAAGATGTCGCGCTCGAACAGCACCGACACCCAGGCGTCGGTCGAGAACTGCCACTTCACGTCGCCATAGGGGCCGGGCGTGAGGAAGGAATAGACGAGCACGATGGCCAACGGGCCGACCGCGGCGAAAAAGATGGTGAGCAAGGCAGGCGTCGTAAGGTACCAGCGGTTGCGAACGTCGCGCCGGTCGGCCGCCTTGGCGATTTCCTCGGCGGTGGCCATCAGTCCCTCAACACTTGTGCTGCGTCGTCGCTGATAGAGATGCCCGCCTTCTCGCCCGTCTCGAAGCCGCAGCTGGCGCTGCGCGCATTCTGCTGGCGCACGATGAAGAGGTCGTCGCTGCCGTCGAGCCGCAAATGGATGTGCGTGTCGGTGCCGAAATAGACGATGTTCTCGACCGTGCCCGAAAGCTCGCCCTTGCCCTTGACGAGCTTCGCATGTTCGGGCCGCACCACGACGGTCGCCTCGCCCTTCGGCTGGAAGCCGTCGGCAACGCTGGCCATGATGGTGGCACCCGATTTGAGCGTCGCGCGTGCCCTGCCGTTTTCCACGCCGGCGATCGACGCGGTCAGGAAATTGGTCTCGCCGATGAAGTCGGCGACGAACCGGTCGGCCGGCTTGTCATAGATGTCCCAGGGTGAACCCACCTGCAGGATCTTGCCCGACGACATCACCGCGATGCGGTCGGACATGGTCAGCGCTTCTTCCTGGTCGTGGGTGACGAAGATGAAGGTGATGCCGGTCTGGTTCTGCAGCCGCTTCAGTTCGATCTGCATTTCCTTGCGCAGCTTGTAGTCGAGCGCCGAAAGCGGCTCGTCGAGAAGCAGCACTTTCGGCTGCGGCGCCAGCGCGCGTGCCAGCGCCACGCGCTGCTGCTGACCGCCGGAAATCTGGCTGGTGCGCCGCGAGGCCAGATGCTCCATGCGCACCAGCTTCAGCATCTCGGCGACGCGCGCCTTGATCTCGGCCTTTGGCTTACGCAGCATCTCCAGGCCGAAGCCGATATTCTGCGCCACCGTCATGTGCGGGAACAGCGCATAGCTCTGGAAAACAGTGTTGACCGGCCGCTTGAACGGCGGCAGCAGCGCGATGTTGTCGCCATAGAGCTGGATCTCGCCGGCGCTCGGATAGTCGAAGCCGGCGATCAGCCTGAGCAGCGTCGTCTTTCCGCAGCCCGACGGCCCCAACAGCGTGAAAAACTCGTTTTCCCGGATCGATACCGAGACCGTGTCCAACGCGGCAACCGCCGCTTCCCCAGAACCGAAGACTTTCCGTACATCACGGACTTCGATCGCGTTCTTACCCGGTTGTTCCGGCACGCAAACCCCTCTTTTTGTTCTCGGCCTGCCCTCGAAAGCAGGCTTCTTTTTCTGTCTCAGATTGTCACCACAAGCCGCCACGCTTGGCAACAATCGCATTGAATACCAGTTCAGGAAGCGAAACGAATGTTCAGCTTGCGACCTGATAGGTGACCTTACCTCCGCAGATGGTGACCGCCGGCCGCACCTCGTGCAGCTGGCGCGGTTCCACCGCTTCGATATCGTGCGAGAGCACCACAAGGTCGGCCATGAAGCCTTCCTTCAGCCTGCCCTTTCGGTGCTCCGTGAACTCGGCATGGGCGCCCTCGACCGTGTAGGCCGCAAGCGATTCCATCAGCGAGAAACTCTGGTCCGGGTCGCCTTCGGCCCACGGCTTGCGCAGCATCGCCGCCTGCATGCCACGGATCGGATCGATCGAGGCGACCGGCCAGTCGGAAGCAAACACGACATGGGCGCCGGCGCTCTTCAGCGTGCGCCAGGCATAGCTCAGCGGCCAGCGCGCCTTGCCGATGCGCGACACGGTCGGCTCCAGCGGGAAATCCATCGCGCCCGGAGGATGCGGAGGCTGCATTGAGGCAATGACGCCGAGTTCGGAGAAACGCGGCACGTCCGTCGGCGCGACCACCTCGATATGCTCGATGCGGTGGCGGCTGTCGCGCTTGCCATTGGCCTTGGCGGCGGCTTCGTAGCCGTCGAGCACGGCATTGACCGCGCCATCCCCGATCGCATGCACCGCGATCTGCAATCCACGCGCATCGATGGCGACGGCCAGTTCCTTGAACTCGGCCGGCGTGAACAGCGGTTCGCCGACCCAGTCGAGACGATCGGCGTAGGGCTCGACCATCACGGCGGTCCAGGAGTCCAGCACGCCGTCGTAGAAAACCTTGACCATGCGCGACGACAGCCATTCGCTGTCGTATCGCGTGGCCATTGTCGACGCCTTTTCCAGCATCTCGAGCTTCATGAAATTCTTGAAATGGAAGGGCATCTTGACACGACAGGAGAGCCCTTCCTCGGCCTCGATCTCGGCCAGCAGTTCGAGCTGGTAGAGATTGCCATCCATGTTCTGGATCGAGGTGATGCCGTGTTCGGCGCACCAGGCAAGGCCGCGCCGCATGATGTCGCGGTCGGCGGCGCGCTGCGCGGGCGTCGGCGCGGGATCGGGCTCGCCGCCGGTCGACAGGCCGAGCCGCACGCGTTCCTCGTCGGCCAGCGCCAGCACCGGGCCAAAGGCCTCGCCTTCGCGCAATTCGCCCTCGGCTAGCCCGTCCTCGCCCATGACGATCTCGTTGCCGGGTCCGAGCGCGCGGCCATGCAGCACGCCGGCGGCTTCAAGCGCCTTGGTGTTGGCCCACATCGTATGGTGGTCGGGCGCGGCCATGCAGAACGGCCGGTCGGGCAGGATTGCGTCGAGATGATGCCGGGTGACGCGTTCATCGCCGAGAATGGTGTAATCGGCCGACTGCGCGACCAGCATCGGCGCATCGGGGCGCTTGGCCGCATAGGCACGGACCGCGTCACGCAACGCGTCGAACCCGTGCACGCCGATGAGCTGCAGATGCGCCAGTTCGGCGGCGCCGGAAAAGAGATGCATATGCGCTTCGATGAAACCGGGGATCACCGAACCGCCCTTGGCGTCGATGACTTTCGTGGCCGGCCCCTTGAGCGCCTCGATGGCAGCGCGGCTGCCGACGGCAAGGATAGCGCCATCCTTCACGGCAACGGCTTCGGCGGCTGGCAGATCGTCATCCATGGTCAGGACACGACCATTGAAGACGATCAGATCGGCTTGACGAACCGTACCCGTGACAGACATCGCAGCTCCGCGCTTTGTGACTGACCTAGACTGCCCAGCCTACTGTTCCACGACCGACCGCTCCGCTGGAACGACGTTGTGAGACGGAAAGCTGATGCCAGTCCGCCGCCCTCGGAATTCCCCTGGTTTCCCTAAAGACAGCGTGATGAAAAAATGCGACTAATTATTCGCGTTTGTCAATACGCGGTTTTTGGAATGCATTGTGGACAGCACCCTTCGCGTGTGGTGAGAGCTAGCGGAGGATGGGGGATTCGAGCAGTGAATCGCGATCTCAAACGGAAAACCAGGATTGCGCTCGAGCCCCGCAAGCAGCCGCGGCAGGAGCGGTCGAGCAAAGTCGTGGACAGGATTCTCGATGCTGCGCTGATCTTGACGCGAGAACAGGGAACCAAGACACCGACGACGCTTGCCATTGCGCAGCGCGCCGGTTTGTCGGTCGGCTCGGTCTACCAATATTATCCCAACAAGGAAGCTATTCTTCTGGATCTCGCACGGCGCTGGCTGGGCGCGTTTCCGGAAGTGATCGCAAAACGCATCGAGGCACCACGACCGACCGACCGCGACGCCTTCCGGCGGGAGGTGCGCGAACTCTTCATCGACACGTCCAGGCTTTATCTCGACAACGCCAGCCTGATGCCGGTCATCGAGGCCATCACCGGCAATGCCGAGCTGAGGCCGATCCAGAACGAATATGACGAGCGGATTATCGCCCTCTACGCCGCCTGGCTGCAGCATGTGAACCCCGCCCTCAAGGACGAGGTCGCCGGCCGGCTGGGCGTCTTGATGATGGAAGTCGGGCACGTATGCCGGCTGGTCGGCCTGAAGAGAGACCGCAAGGCCTTCGATCTCATCCAGGACGACGTGGAAATCATGTGGCTCGCTCTGGTCACACCCTATCTCGATCTCGACTAAAAACCATTCCAGGGAAGGAACCTTATGAAGACTGTCTATTCGCCGCTCCATGCCGGCCACGCCGGCACGATGGAACTGATGTCGGGAGCGATCATGCCTGGCTTCGAGAAACCGTCCCGGGCCGAAATCATCAAGGCACGGGTCGAGGGCGAGAAGCTGGGGCCGATCCTGGCGCCGGAGGTTCACGACCTCGCCGCCGCCAAGCGCGTGCACAAGGCCGACTACATCGACTTCCTGCCGACCGTCTATCCGGAGTGGGAGGCGCTTGGACGTTCCGGCTCGGCCATCCCTTACACCTGGCCGACGCGCGGCCTGCGCGGCGACGTGGTGCCGGCTACGCTCGACGGCAAGCTCGGCCATTATTCCTTCGACGCCGGCGCACCTTTCGTGAAGGGCACTTGGGAAGCGATCAAATCGTCCTATGACGTCGTCATGACCGGCGCCAAGCTGGTCAAGAACGGCGAGCGCGCCGCCTTCGCCTTGTGCCGTCCGCCCGGCCACCATGCCGGCGCCGGCTTCATGGGCGGCTATTGCTACATCAACAACGCGGCAGTCGCCGCGCAATGGTTCCTCGACCAGGGCGCCAAACGCATCGCCATCCTCGATGTCGACTACCACCACGGCAACGGCACGCAGGAAATCTTCTATGCCAGGGCAGACGTTCAGGTGCTGAACCTGCATGGCGATCCGATGGTCGAGTACCCCTATTTCCTCGGCCATGCCGACGAAGATGGCGAGGGCGCCGGCGAAGGCTTCAACATCAACTACCCGCTTCCCTTCGGCACGACCTGGGAAGCCTGGAACGCCGCGCTGGAAGACGCCTGCGCCAAGCTCGCCGCCTACGCACCCGATGTCGTCGTCGTCTCGCTGGGCGTCGACACTTTCGAAAAGGACCCGATCAGCCAGTTCAAGCTGAAGAGCGGCGACTATCCGAAGATCGGCGCCCGCATCGCCAGGCTGAACCTACCGACACTGTTCGTCATGGAAGGTGGTTATGCCGTCGACGAGATCGGCGTCAACGCCGTCGGCGTGCTGACCGGCTTCGAGGGCCGCTGACGCAATGCGGCGCCTCGCCGGCATCGATCGGCGAGGCGTTGCGCATGGCAAAACCCAGCAAATGCGCGGGTGAGTCGCATTTGTGAGTCCGCTGAATCCAAATCTGTCAAATCCTGTTTGAAGTTGGATTCAGCAGAGGCTAAATTAAACCCGAATCAGCCGTTCCGCGGGGGCGCGGCGAACCATCTAAAGTCCTGATGTTCCGGTGTTTTCCGGCGCAAGGCGCGATTGGTTTCGCGTTCCCCTGACGGATTCGTCCGATCGGGCGCCTTTTCGTGCCCGGAGTGAGTTTAAGGTAATTGTGACGCGTATCCGCGTCCGGGGCTGATGAAAACAGCGCCGGGCAAGAAAGATGGATTCTGGCCTCAAGACTATGACAGCCTTCGCAGCGCCTTTGACATCGGATGCAGTCGGAATTCGCCTCTCCTCCCGGGCGGACCTGACCGGCTTCCTCACCCAGCTCGCCGACGAGATCGGCGCCGACAGCTATATGCTGGTCGCCATCGTTCACGAACAGGAACGCAACGATGCCCGCATCGTCGCCTCCAACTGGCTCTATGACGCGATCGAACTGATCGGCAAGCGCCTGATCGCCAGCCTCGCCCACGGACCGCTGACGGCGGCACCCGGCACCCGCGCCCAGCCCCTGGTCACCGCCCATGCCGACACCGCGAGCGGCCTGCTCAGCGGCGAGGAAGCGAGGCTGCTCGACGTGCTCGGCCATGCCGAGCTTTATTCGCTGCGCCTGGATGTCGGCCGGCAACGCCTCTTCGTGCTGTTTTCCGCCGCCGAGACAGACCGGATCGATCCGGCGGCGCTCAATCGCGCGCAGCTGAAATGCTGCTACGCTCTGTCGCAGGTTTCGCAGCTTCTGGCAGCGGCGGCGGTGCAGGACCCGCTTTCCGACCGCGAGCGCGAATGCCTGTTCTGGGTGTCGGAAGGCAAGACCACCGAGGAGGTCGCGGTAATCCTCGGCGTCTCGGCCAACACGGTCAACAGCTACATCACCCACGCCATCCAGAAGTTCTCGGCCTCCAACCGCGCGATGGCCATCGCAACAGCGATCAGGAGTGGCATCATTTGACACGGGCTCATGCCAGCGCGACCGCCGAGCACGCTTTCGGCTCCCATTCCAACCCCTTCGGCGGCTTCGTCGGCGGTTCCGAGTTGCAGGCCGTCACCATTCCCGATGCCGTGCGCCGCTGCCGCTGGATCGCGATGGATATCAACGCCGAGGCTTTCGGGCTCTTTTTCGTCGCCCCCGCCGCCGAGCGTGCGCGGCTGGTGGCCTGCTTCGATTCCGACTATCCAAGCGTCGCCCAGGCGACACGGATGGTCTCCGATCCGGCTGGCGAAGAGATCGTCCAGCACACGCGTCAATCGACCGGCCCGCGCTGGTGGTGTGACGACAGCCAGGCCGAAAGCGGAGGCGCGTTGCGCGACCTCACCTGGGTGGAGCGGACGACGCCGCTCGTTCCCGGCACCACCGGCATCGCCTTCCCGGTCCATGCCGACCACGGCCAGTGCGGACTGGTGGTGTTCTTCGGCGCCGCCATGACCCTGTCCGGCAACGCCGTCTACGACATTCACGCCCGGTGTTTTTCACTGTTCAACGCCGTGGCGCGGATCCGGCCCGGCGAAACCGGGCGAGCCCGCGCTATGTCGAAACGCGAGCTGGAATGCCTGAAGCTCACCGCCAATGGCTATACCAGCGAAGAGATCGCCCGGCTGCTGAAACTGTCGGTACACACTGCCAACCAGTATCTGACCCAGTCGGCGCAGAAGCTGGACGCAGTGAACCGCACCCAGGCGGTCGCCAAGGCCTTGCGCCTCGGGCTCATCGACTAGCAAAGACGGACAAGAAAGCGGCTTGGGCTGCCTGTTGCCGGCGGTCGCCTACTGCATCGGCCAGAAAATCGGAATCGATTTTCGGTAGGCACGATGCAGCAGATAAAGAGTGTTAGAGTGTCCTTTGCGCGTCCAATTGGACGCGCGGCGCTCTAACCGATCGCCTCGGGACGGCGGATGCGGGCATCTTCGAGCAGGGCTTCCAGCAGTTCGGTGTTGCGCTCCGGGTCTTCGTCCGGTTTTTCGAATGAGACATAGTTGAGCACGACCGAAGCCTCGTTCTCGGTCAGCGTAAGCTGGAAATAGACCGTTGCGCCGCGTGGCCTGAGCTCCAGGTCGAGCACGATGCGCGGCCAGCCGCTCCAGTCGACATGCACCTCGCCACCATGGCCCAGCCGCAGCGTACCCGGCATGAAGAAGAGTTCCGACGCCGAATCCACCAGGTCCGACAGGCAGGCGAAATGCTCCAGCCGGATGAAGGCGATATAGTCGGCGACATCGATCAGCCGAAGCTCCGACACGACCTGCTCGATGGCGCGGGCGACGATGATTTCACGCGAAAGTGTGTGCGGCTGTCGATTCATGTGACCCGTCGGCGCTCCGCCTTGTTTGAGTAAACCACCCGTACCAACTCGGCGACTGCTTGGTAAAATTGTGATGGGATGACGCTATCAACCGAAACTTGCTTGTACATGGAGCGAGCCAAAGCAACGTCCTCGAAAATCGGAATATTGTGCTCCTTGGCGATCTCGCGAATACGCAGCGCCACGAGATCCTGGCCCTTGGCCAGCACAACCGGCGCGGCGTCCTGATCGCGCACATATCGCAACGCAATCGAGAAGTGCGTCGGGTTGGCGATGACCAAAGTGGCGTTGGGCACCGCCGTCATCATGCGCCGTCTTGCCCGGTCGCGCGCCAGCGAACGCAGCCGCGACTTGACGATGGGGTCGCCTTCCGACTGCTTCAACTCGTCCTTCACTTCCTGCTTGCTCATCCTGAGATCGCGCTTCCAGTGGAAGCGTGACCAGACGAAGTCGGCAGACGCGATCACCGCCATGACGAAGACGATGGCAACGAGGATCTGCACGGCGATCGAGCGGATGACCTGCACGAATTCGACCGGGCTGGTGATCATGCCGTTGAGCAACTGGCGATGCGTTTGCGAAAGCGCGAAGAACAGCACCGTGATGGCGAAACCGACCTTGGCCAGCGATTTCAGAAACTCGACGAACCCCTGCACGCCGAACATCCGCTTCCAGCCCTGGAAGAGCGAGATGCGCGACCATTGCGGCCGGATGCGCTCGCCGACGAATTGCGGCAGGTTCTGGAAGATCGAAGCCCCGATGCCCGCGACCACCAGGAGCACGAGCAGGCTGACCACGGCGCGGCCGATCTCGGCCAGCACCATGCTGTAGAGCTGGATGACGTCCGTCTCGGTGTCCATCGGCCAGGATTCCGGCCGTTCGAGAAACGATGAGAGGAATACGCTGAGGCTGAGAACGGCTTCGCGCGCGTAGAACACGGTGAAGACCAGGATGGCGACGAAGGAGGTGAGGATCGCGGCTTCCTTCGAGTGGGGCAGCTTGCCCTTCTCGACGGTGTCGCGAATCTTCTTCTCTGTGGCTTCCTCGGTTTTGGAGTCCTTGTCCTCGCCGTCAGCCATGTCGCGCCCGACCCGTCAAGGCGCGATCAGGCGGCGTCTGCGCTCGGCGCGGACGGCAGCTCGTAGGCTCCTTCGCGCGCGAGACGCACCGTGGTCGCCGCGATCGTCTTGCGGGCGCCCATGATATCGGCCAGCGGAATGCCTTCCGAGCCCTGG
Source organism: Mesorhizobium sp. 2RAF21 (assembly GCF_052115345.1). NCBI lineage: Bacteria > Pseudomonadati > Pseudomonadota > Alphaproteobacteria > Hyphomicrobiales > Phyllobacteriaceae > Mesorhizobium > Mesorhizobium sp. 2RAF21. The sequence continues at coordinate 53,577 of NZ_JBFRGM010000008.1, forward strand.
CTGAGCTCCGCCTCGATCATGCGCCGCGAGCGCTGGCCGATCGACGACAGCACCGCCTCGGTGAGCGCCGGCGGCGCCCCGCGCAGCGCCAGCGTCACCACTTCGCTGGACAGGCCGTCGAACACCAGAACGCGTGCCTTCTGGGTGAGCAGCGGCAGGTCGTCGAAGTTGAAGATGCGCGCCTTCACCCCGTCCAGGTCAGGGGTGCCTGCTGCCTCCAGGTCCTGCATCGTCTCGTCAAGCTGGGTCTTGTCCATCTCGTTGAGCAGGCTGGCGACGCGGATCTGGCCGGCGGTGGTGTCTCTCGAAGCGGTTTCGGCAAGCACGCGAGCGCGCAACTGGTTCTCGATGATCCGAGTCGCCGTTTCCGGCACCACCGTCATCGTTACCATGCGGCGCAGGATTTCGCTGCGCAGCGGCTTGTCGAGGATAAGCAGCACGGCGGATGCCGGCTGCGGCGACAGCATCGACAACACCATCGCGGCGGTCTGCGGGTGTTCGCCGGCCAGGAAGGTGCCAAGCCGCTGGGGTTCCAGCTTTTCCAGTTGCGGCCAGATCGGCGGCGGGCCGGACGGCTCGGCTTCCGCCTTCTTGCCGCTCATGATGGCGTCGACTTCTTCGGGCGACAGCGATTCGTTGAGAATCGTGTCCATCTTGTCGGCGGAATCGAGTAGGCCGGCACCCTCGGTGAACTCGGCCTCGAACTCCGCGACGACGCGTTCCAGATCGGCCTGCGGGATGGTGCGCAACAGACGCGCGGCTTCGATCAGCGCCTTCAGCTCTTCCTGCTTGAAGAACTTCAGCAGACGGCTCGCCGAGGGCTTGCCCATGGCAACCAGAATGGCGGCAGCCTTCTGCGCACGCGACAGCGTCAGCATCGTGCTCATCTCGTCTCATTCCCCGATCGCATGGAGGCCCCCGCCGTCATTTTGTCAACCAGCCTTGGTGGCGGTGACGATCTCGGTCAGCCGGATGCCGAAGCGCGACGGATCGTTTTCCAGAACGGTGATTTCGCCGCGCGCGATGCGGCGGCCATTCACCACCACGTCGACCGGCTCGCCGATACGGCGGTTGAGCGCCACGGTCGAACCCTTCTGCAGCGCCATCAGGTCCGAGACCTGCATTTCGGCGCTGCCCAGCACGATCTGCACGTCGACCGGGATGTTGAGGATGACGCCGGGGTTGGCGGCGGACGCATCCCGCGCCGGACCGCCGACGCGCTGCTCTTCCTCCTGCAACACGCCGCGCAGTTCCTCGATGGCGCGGTTGAGCTGGTCGTCCGGAGCGTCGAGATCGGTTTCGTTGTTGGTCTTGTTCATGCGTCGTCTCCAAGAAGCAGCTGCCGGCTCAGCCGGGCATCAACCCGTCGATGAAATCCTGCCCGGCATCGTATGGCTGATTGATGCGGACCGTGTAGTTCTGTCCAAGCTTGCCGAATTCGCAAACGAACAGGGTCTTGTTGCGCGCCGACAGCCTGGCGCGCCCCTGCGCGTTTTCCTCGATTTCCAGCACCTGGCCGGCCTGCAGCAGGGCGAGATCGCCGAGCGTCATCCTGGCAAGCGGCATCGTCGCCTCGAGCGTGACCGCCGAACGCTTGACCTCTTCCGAGAAACGCTCGTGCCAGTCGGTCTCCGAGCCCTCTTCCTCGCCAGCTGCGCCGGGACCGTTGCGCTGCACCAGAAGCACGCGCTGCGGGATCATGACGGTGATCGTGCCGCTTTCGGTCGGCGTCGACAGGCCGAAGATGATGCGCACGGCAGCGCCGTCGCGCAACACGCGGCGGCGCGCCTCGTGGCCGGACATCGCGCGCGGCACCGGCAGGCGAAGGTCCAGCGACCGTTTGCCCGAACCGTTGAGGATCTGCGCTATCTCTTCGAACACCAAGGTCGCGACATCCGCCTCGAGCGGCGAGAGGTCGCGCTGGATCGGCGTGACGGCCTGGTCAGGGTCGCCGCCGAACAGCGCGCAGATCATCACCGCCACCGCCCGCGCGTCCATCACCAGGGTCAGCGCATCCGACGACACCGGCGAGGACACCACGGTCATCGCGAAATTGTCGCCGGCCTGTTCGCGCGCCTCGGTGGTGCGCGACACTTCGACCGCCCTCAGATCGATCGTTACCTGCGCGCCGATCTCGCCCGAGAGACGCTTCTGCAGCGGGGATACGACACGCTCGGCCAGCGAACGGCCGGCGCCAATGACATGCGACGCCTCGCCACTGTCGCCGACCAGGCGCTCGATGATCAGCGCGCGGCTGTCTTCCATTGTGGCCAGGCCGCTCATGACGCCGTCCCGCCCCTGCCTTCGAATGCCATGCTCACGCCGCCTTCTTGTCGGCGGAGCCGGTGCTCATCGTGCTCTGTTCGACCGCGTCGATCGAGGGGCGGTCATAGGACGAGATCGTCTTGCGGCCGAACTCGATGGCGACCTGCGGCAGCGAGCCGTTCATGTAGGCGAGCAGGGTCTGCTTCACGATGATGTAGAGCCTGTTCTTCTTCTCGCGCACCATCTTGATCTTGGTGGCGATAGGACCGACCACCGCATAGGAAAGGAAGATGCCGAGGAAAGTGCCGACCAGGGCGGCGCCGATCAGGCCGCCGAGGATCTCCGGCGACTGGTCGAGCGCGCCCATCGCCTTGACGACGCCGAGCACCGCCGCGACGATGCCGAGCGCCGGCAGGCCGTCGCCCACGGCAACCATCGCGTGATAAGGCTTCAGCTTGTCCGCCTTGATGGTCTGGATTTCCTCGTCCATCAGCGCTTCGATCTCGAACGGACGGGCATTGCCGATGATGATGATGCGGCAATAGTCGCAGATGAAATGCGTCAGGTCGTGGTTCTTGAGCACGGTCGGAAACGCCTGGAAGATCGGCGACTCTTCGGGATTGTCGATATGCGCCTCGACCTCGGAGCGCGACTTGGAGCGCAGCTCGCGCATCAGCGAATGCAGCACGCCGAGGGTTTCGAGATAGTCCCGTTCCTTCGGCACCGACTGCTTGAAGGCTTCCATGATGCCTTTACCGGTGTCCTTCACCGTCTTCATCGGATTGGCGACCAGGAAACACCCCAGCGCCGCACCGCAGATGATCACCGCTTCCCACGGCTGGATCAGCACCTGGATGTGCCCACCCATGGCCATGAAGCCGCCAAGGACGCAACCAAGCGTCACCACCAAGCCGATCAGAATGCCCACTGCCGGTCCTTCCGCAATTCAACTGCATCAGGAAATAGACGCCGTGCCTTGTGTGAGGCTTGAATCGCCGTGGCCGACCTCGCTTAGGTTTTAAGCGATCCGATTCAGCTTCGCGCAAGGAACCTGAGCTACTTTAGCACGAACTGCTTCAGCGGGAGGCGTGCGTGACGACGTATCTGGATTATCAACTGATCACGAGAGACCTGAACAAGTCGCTCGACCGAACCAGCAAGCAGGTCGTCGTCTCGCGCGAGACGAAGTACTATCTCGACAACATCGGCAAGGTGAAGTCGATCGACGATTTTCTCAAGAACGACCGGCTGTTCAAATATGCCATGAAGGCCTTCGGCCTCGAGGACATGTCCTATGCCAAGGCGTTCATGAAGAAGGTGCTGACCGAGGGTGTCGACAGCCCCGACTCCTTCGCCAACAAGCTGACCGACAAGCGCTACGCCGACTTCGCCAAGACCTTCAATTTCAAGCGCTATGGCGCGAACGCCACCACCTATAACGGCGCGCAGAACGATGTGCCGAAGAACTTCAACGCTCAGGTAATCCTTACCTACTCGCAGCAGGGCGTCGACTTCGTCGAAAACGAAGTCAGCTATTACATCGGCAAGATCGGCAACGTTAAGTCGATCGACGACCTGATGGCGGATTCGCGGCTGCTCTACGTCGCCATGGGCGCCTTCGGACTGGACGCGAAGAAGGAGCCGCCGGCGACCGTCCGCCAGATGCTGGAAGGCGGCGTCACCGACCCCAACAGCCCGGCCAACAAGCTCTACGACAAACGCTACGCGAACTTCGTCGCCGCCTTCAATTTCGTCGAGAAGGGCGACCAGACGACGGCGCAGGACTCGGTGCAGAACCTGGTGCCGAAGCAGTTCATCGCCAACACCGGCCTGGTCACCATCGTGCCCCGCGCCGAATACACCAAGGCCGAGAGCGACTACTACAAGGCCAATATCGGCAATGTGAAATCCATCGACGACCTGATGGCCGACAAGCGCCTGCTGCGCGCCGCCATGGCCGCCTATGGGCTGGATGTGGATGTCGAAACGCCGAAGACCATTCGCAACATGCTGGAGGGTGGCGTCACCGATCCCAACAGCCCCGCCAACAAGCTGACCGACAAGAGTTACGCGAACTTCGTCACCGCCTTCAACTTCGTCCAGTATGGCGACACGACGACGAGCCGCGACGCGGTGCAGAAGGACACGCTCAAGCTCTTTTCGACCAAGAGCTCGTTGGGCATGATCAAGCCCGGTTCCGACTACATCGCCGCCGAGACGGCCTATTACAACGCCAACGTCGTCAAGCTGACCTCCATCGACGACCTGATGGCGAACCAGCGCCTGCTGAACTATGCGCTGAGCGCCTATGGCCTGGACCCGTCCACGCAGACGCCAGCGACCGTCCGCAAGATGCTCGAGGGCGGCATCACCGACCCCAACAGTCCGGCCAACAAGTCCGGCAGCAAGGCCTATGTCGCCTTCGTCACCGCTTTCAACTTCGCCCAGTATGGCGAGAAGGCGACGACCCGCACGCTGGCCCAGCAGCCATCGACCGACAAATATGTGCGCCAGACGCTGGAAGAGGACGCCGGCAAAACCAATGACGGCGTTCGCCTGGCGCTCTATTTCCAGCGTAAGGCGCCGACGCTGACCAACTGGTACGAGGTTCTGGCCGACAAGGCGCTGTCCCAGGTGGTGCGTACGGCCTTCGGTCTGCCGGACTCCTTCGCCAAGGCCGATATCGACAAGCAGGTGCAGCTCTTCCAGCAGAAGTTCAACATCAAGGACTTCGCCAACCCGCAGAAGCTCGGCAAGTTCATCGGCCGTTTCACCACCATGTACGAGATGAACAACCCTTCCTCGCCGCAGATCTCGGCGGCCAGCGTCCTGTTCGCACAGCCCACCACCGCAGGCATTTCGACCGACCTCCTGCTCACCATGCAGCGAATGAAATTCTGACCATGCAAGACAGCCTCTACGTCGCCCTCTCCTCGCAGATCGCGCTGGAAAAACGCCTCAACACCATCGCCGACAACGTCGCGAACGCCTCGACGGTCGGCTTTCGCGCCACCGGCGTGAAGTTCGAGGACGTCGTTTCCGGCACCGGGCAAAAGGCGGTCTCCTTCGCCTCCACTGGCGACACCTTTCTTTCAGGTGCGCATGGCGGCATGCGCGAAACCGGCAGTCCGTTCGATTTCGCCGTGCAGGGCGACGCCTGGTTCGGTATCCAGACGCCCGCCGGCACGGTAATGACGCGCGACGGCCGTTTCTCGATGAACGAGAATGGCGAGCTGTTGTCGATCGAGGGCCACCAGGTGCTCGACGCCGGCGGCGCGCCGATCCAGCTCGACCCTCGTGGCGGTCCGCCGAAGGTCAGTGCCGACGGCGCGCTACGCCAGGGTGATCGCCAAGTCGGCGCCATCGGCCTGTTCAGTTTCGACCCAGGTGTGAATTTCACCCGCTATGGCAATTCGGGCATCGTGCCGCCGAAACCGCCGGAACCCATCACCGACCGCTCCGACGTCGGTGTCGCCCAGGGCTTTCTGGAGGATTCCAACGTCAATCCGATCATGGAGATGATGCGGCTGATCCAGGTGCAGCGCGCCTTCGAGAACGTCGCGGCGATGGTGCGCCAGGCCGGCAGCTCGACCGACGACGCAATCAAGACCCTGGGATCCAAGTAAGCGCCCATGGCCGCCGACCGGTCCCTGATCCGCATTACCGAAAGGGACGGCATGCCGGAAAACCGGCTGGCCGTGCTGGAGCATGTGTGGCGCCGTTTCGACGACGACACCGCGATGTTGAAACAGGGCGGGCTGGTCGCCGAGGTTTCACCCACGCACTACAAGGTGAACGGACTTTCCGACATCGCCCGGCTCGGCGACGTCGTCGAACACCGGAGCCGCAGCGGTTCGCGGCAAGGCGAAATCGTCCATATCGGGCGCGACGATGTCGTCGTCGCCCCATTTGAGCGCAGCCCCGATGCCGGCATCGGCGACGCCGTCTTCCGGCGCGGTCCGTTGACGGTGACGCCGCATTCGTCCTGGCGCGGCCGTACCATCGACGCGCTTGCGCGCGCCATCGACGGCGGCCCGCCGCTGCTGCGCAGCCCGGACACCGGCGCACACCACGATGCGACGCCCGGCGCCATGGCGCGGCAGCGCGTCGGCACGTCCTTCACGACCGGCGTGCGTGTCATTGATATCTTCACGCCGCTCTGCTTCGGCCAGCGCATGGGAGTGTTCGCAGGCTCTGGTGTCGGCAAGTCGACGCTGCTCGCCATGCTCGCCGGCGCCGACGCTTTCGACACCGTGGTGGTTGCTCTGGTTGGCGAACGCGGCCGCGAAGTGCGCGAATTCCTCGAGGACACGATCGGCGAGGAAGCGATGCGCAAGACCGTGGCGGTGGTCGCGACCAGCGACGAAAGCGCCATGATGCGCCGCCGCGCGCCTGATACGGCGATGCGGGTTGCCGAACATTTCCGCGACCAGGGCCATCGCGTGCTCCTGGTGCTGGATTCCATCACACGCTTTGCGCACGCGCTGCGCGAAGTGGCAACCGGCACCGGCGAGCCGCCGGTGGCGCGCGGTTATCCTGCCTCCGTCTTCACCGACCTGCCGAAGCTGCTTGAGCGCGCTGGACCTGGCCTCGAGGGAACAGGTTCGATCACCGCCATCATCTCCGTGCTTGTCGACGGCGACGATCACAACGACCCGGTCGCCGATTCCGTGCGCGGCATTCTCGACGGCCATGTCGTGCTCGACCGCACGATCGCCGAGCAGGGACGCTATCCGCCGGTGAACCCGCTCGCATCCATCTCGCGCCTTGCCTCGAAGGCATGGACGCCGGACCAGCGCACATTGGTGACCAAGCTGAAGTCGATGATCTCGCGCTTCGAGGACACGCGCGACATCCGCCTGCTGGGTGCTTATCAAGGCGGCGCCGACCCGGAGCTCGACATGGCGGTGCGCCAGGTTCCGTTGATCTACGAAGCGTTGACGCAATCGCCCAAGGATGGCCCCTCGATCGATCCTTTCTCGGATCTCGCCCATCACCTGAGAGGCAGGCAGAGTGCAGATGCGGGAGATTGATCTTCAACAAACAGAGGCGTTGTTGCGCGAGATGCTGGCGCAGGCGGAAGAAGCCGAGGAGCGCGCCCGCCCCCGCAAACGCCTGTTGTCCAAACTGCCCAACCCGCTTTCGGGATTGGGCCGCAAACGCGCTTCGGCTGGCAAGGCTCAACGGGAGGTCGGCAGAAGCGATGCGCTGGCCGAACTGTTCGCGCCGCCCGATATTACGCCCGAGCCCAGGCAACATTTACCAAATCTAAGCTCGCGCAGGCGTAAGACTGCCCGGACCGATGTCATCCGAGATCGGCCCCAGCAATCGAGCGAGCCGACCCCGAGGATGAAGAAAGACACCCGGCGCACTGATTTTATCATGGCCGCCTGCGGCGTGGCGCTCGGCCTCACGTGCGCGCTGTTTCCCTGGTATATCTTCTTCAATCCCGATCAGTTCGGCGTGCAGGCAATGAAGTTCGGCGGCCGCGGCCACAATGCCGGGCGCATCATGGTCCAGCCGGACGGCGCCGGCACCGCCGATCCATTGCCGGCTCAATTCGCCGCGCTGAACGCCAATCTCGACCTCGGCTTCACCGGTTCGCTGCAAACCAAATCGCTGACGCCGGAACAGGCGCCGGGAGCTGACGAACAGCCTTATCCGCTCGAGGCAGTGACGTTCCGCCTGGTCCATGTCGCCAACGGACGCGCCATGATCGAGGACAATGCCGGGCTTTGGATCGTCCAGCCCGGTTCGACCCTGCCGGACTCCTCGCGCGTCAAGTCGATCGAGCAGCGCAAGGGCAAGTGGGTTCTGGTCACCAGCACCGACCGGGTCATCGAAGTCTCCAAATAGGACCACGCGCACCGAGCCTTGCCGATACGCGTAAGGCCCGCGCAAGACTGGTGTCCTAATTTCCGGTTAACGATCCGGAGATTCCCATGGAGCCTGTCAACCTCTTCGACCTCGCGACCCGACAGTCCCAATGGCTGTCGGTCAGGCAATCCTCGGTTGCCGGCAACATCGCCAATGCGAACACGCCCGGTTACACCGCCACCGACGTCGAGCCTTTCGAGAAAGTGCTGGACCGCACCGCCGTTCGCCTGAGCGCGACGCAGAGCGGCCATCTCGGCGGCGCCACGGAAGCCGCCTTCACCGTCAAGCCGCAGGAACCCACCGGTCCGGTGATGCCGTCCAAGAACACGGTGGTGATGGAGAACGAGCTGATGAAGGCCGGCGAAATCCGCCGCGCCTTCGAGCTGAACACGGCCGTCGTCAAGGCCTTCCACACCATGCTCATGACCACAGTGAAGAGCTGATCCGATGGACGCACTAGCCGCCGCTCTCAAGGTTGCAGCCTCCGGTCTCGGTGCGCAGTCCGAACGAATGCGCGTCGTTTCCGAAAACCTCGCCAACGCGCAGTCCACCGGCACGACGCCCGGCGCCAATCCCTATCAGCGCAAGACCATCTCCTTCGTCTCCGAACTCGACCGCGCTTCCGGCGGCTCGCTGGTCGAGATCAACTCCATTGCCCGCGACCCCGCTGATTTCCCGGTTGAATTCCAGCCCGGCAACCAGGCGGCCGACGCGAAGGGCTACGTCAAGATGCCCAACGTCAACGTGCTGATCGAGATGGCCGACATGACCGAGGCGAACCGCTCCTACGAAGCGAACCTGCAGGTAGTGAAGCAGGCTCGCGATCTCATTTCGATGACCATAGACCTGATGAGGAACCAGTCATGATCGGCGGTATCGGCGCTGTCCACCTAAAGTCCGCCAACAGCGGTTCGGAAACCTCCACCGACCTTCTCACCGGAACGGGCGCCGCCCCGACCGGAACCCAGGTCGCATCCACTTTCGCCGAGGCGCTCAACCAGGCCGCCACGAAGACGGTGAACACCCTGCAGCATGCCGAGCAGGCTTCCATCCAGGCCTTGAAGGGCGATGTCGACACCCGCCAGGTGGTCGACGCCGTGATGGGCGCGCAGCAGGCGCTTCAGACGACCATCGCCATCCGCGACAAGATCGTCTCCGCCTATCTCGAAGTCAGCCGTATGAGCATCTGAGGACACATCCGTGAAAGCCCTTGCCATAGCCGCCACCGGCATGAATGCCCAGCAGACCAATCTGGAAGTCATCGCCAACAACATCGCCAACATCAACACCACCGGCTACAAGCGCGCGCGGGCGGAGTTCTCGGATCTTCTCTACCAGGTCGACCGCACCCAGGGCGTTCCCGACCGTGGCAACACCTCGGTCGTGCCGGAAGGCGTGTCGATCGGCCTCGGCGTCAAGACCAGCGCCGTGCGCAACGTCCACATCCAGGGCACGTTCACCAACACAGGCAACGAGTATGACCTCGCGCTGGACGGCAAAGGCTGGTTCCAGATCGAAGGCGCCGATGGCCAGACGCGCTACACGCGCGCCGGCACCTTCAACACCAACGCCACCGGCCAGATGGTGACCGTTGACGGCGCGCCGATCGTTCCGGCCATCACCGTGCCGCTCGACACCAAGGAACTCATCATCAACAAGACCGGCCAGGTCTTCGCGCGTGTCGATGGCCAGATGGATCTGCAGAACCTCGGACAGCTGACCATCGCCACCTTCGCCAACGAGGCCGGCCTGGCGCCGCTCGGCGACAATTTGTTCCAGGAGACCGTGGCTTCCGGCCCGGCCAATGTCGGCGTGCCGGGCGACCCCGGTTACGCCACCATCCGGCAGAACTATGTCGAGAACTCCAACGTCGACCCGGTCAAGGAGATCACCGACCTGATCTCTGCGCAGCGCGCCTATGAGATGAATTCCAAGGTCATCCAGGCCGCCGACGAAATGGCAGCGGTCGTCTCCAAGAACATTCGGTGACATCATGATCCGGCTCGCCCTCGGTCCTTATTTCCGCCGTCTCGCGCTCGCTCTGGCATTGGCCATGGGCGTCGCGCCGGCCTTTGCCGACGAGGTCGTGCTGATCCCCAACCGCGTGATCTATCCCGGCGAAACGATCGGCCTCGCCGCGCTGAAGGAAGTCACGCTCGGCGCCGGCAAACGCAAGCCGCAGGGCGTCGTCACCGTCGCCGCCGACCTCGAAGGCAAGATCGCCAAGCGCACGCTTTTGCCCGGTCGCTACATTCCTGCCACCGCGCTGCGCGATGCCTGGCTGGTCGAACAGGGCGCGCCCGTCCTGATCAACTTCGTCGTCGACAGCCTCTCCATCACCGCGTCCGCCATCTCCTTGCAGCCCGGCTCCGCCGGCGACCTGATCAAGGTCCGCAATGTCGACAGCGGCAAGGTGCTAACCGGCACGGTCATGGCCGACGGCACCATTCGGGTCAGCGCTTCATGAAGAAGTGCCTCACTTTCACTCTTGCGGCACTGCTTTGCGCCCAGCCCGTCCTCGCCGACGGCCTGAATGCCAAGGCCAAGCGTGAGCTCGCGGCCAAGGCGACGCGCGAAGGCGGCCAGTTCGACGATCCCAACTACGATCCCGACACGGCAAGCCGCATGTTCCAGGTCTCGCCCGGGCCGAGCTCGCTGCCGCCCGGCCAGGTGGCCTCGCGCATCAAGGACGTCGCCCGCCTGCAAAGCGCCCGCGACAACCAGCTCGTCGGTTATGGCCTGGTCATCGGCCTGCAGGGTTCCGGCGACTCGCTGCGCAATTCGCCCTTCACCGAGCAGTCGATCCGCGCCATGCTGGAAAATCTCGGCATCGCCTCGCTCGGCACCAATGCGCGCGCCAAGAACGTCGCCGCCGTCATCGTCACCGCCAACATGCCGCCCTTCGTGCAATCCGGGGCGCGCATCGACATCAATGTATCCTCGATGGGCGACGCCACCTCATTGCAGGGCGGCACGCTGATCATGACGCCGCTGAAGGCCGCGGACGGCGAAATCTACGCCGTTGGCCAGGGCTCTGTGGTCGTTTCCGGCTTTACCGCGCAGGGTCAGGCGCAGCAGGTGACGCAGGGCGTGCCGACCGCCGGCCGCGTGCCCAACGGCGCCATCGTCGAACGCCAAGTGCAGGCGGAATTCGGCGACCAGGCAATGCTGACGCTGCAGCTCTACAACGCGGACTTCTCGACGGCCGTCCGCATCGCCGACGTCATCAACGACTACACACGCCAGCGCTTCGGCGCGCGGGTCGCAGCTGAACGCGACAGCCGCACGGTTTCCGTCAAGAAGCCGAAGGGTGTCTCGGCGGCACGCTTCTACGCTGAGATCGAGAACCTCGTGATCGAGGCCGACACGCCTGCCCGCGTCGTCATCGACGAACGCACCGGCACCATCGTCATCGGCAACCAGGTCAAGATTTCGCGCGTCGCCATCAGCCACGGCACGCTCACCGTGCGCATTACCGAGGCACCGACCGTCATCCAGCCGGAGCCCTTCTCGCGCGGCGTGACAGCGGTCGAGCCAAACACGGCCATCGACATCAGCCGGCCCAACGGCCGCGTCGCCGTGCTCGACGGTCCGAACCTCGAGACGCTGGTTTCCGGACTCAACCGCCTGGGCGTCAAGCCCGACGGCATCATCGCCATTCTGCAGGGCATCAAGTCGGCCGGCGCGCTGCAGGCCGATCTCGTGCTCCAATAGGCTGTCCGATGACCGAAGCGACCCGCCCTTCCCGCCACCGCCGCACACCGCCGCGCCTCGCCGTCGTCGGCGCCGTCGTCGCCCTTCTGGCGTCGCTCGGACCGGTTCGCGCGGAAGACGCCGTGCGCCAGGTACTGCCCGGCGGGCCGACGGCCGACGCCCCGCAGAACCTGACCCGTGAGGCGCCGCGCGCCGAGATCGCCGAGGCTCCATTGCCATTGCCGCTGAAGCAGCCGGCGGCGGTAGCCAACCTCACCACCGGCTCAACGCCGACGGCGCCCGCCAGCAACGAAAGCGAGGTGCAGCGTTTCTGCTCCAACATCGCCGACGCCGCGCGCGACCGCCGCTACTCGCTGCAGTCGGCCGAGCTCAAGCAGTTGCAGAGCGAAGTCGACAAGCGCATCACCGCGCTCGAGGAAAAACGCGCCGAATATGAAGCCTGGCTGAAGCGGCGCGAAGTGTTCCTGGCGCGCGCCGAGGACAGCCTCGTCAAGATCTATTCCGGCATGAAGCCCGATGCCGCCGCCGAGCGGCTGGCCGGCACCAATGTCGAGCTCGCCGCCGCCATCCTGATGAAGCTCGATGCGCGCAAGGCAGGCGTCATACTGAACGAGATGGACAAGAAAGCGGCCGCCGCGCTCACCGGCATCATAGGCAGCGCTGCGCGCAGGGTAGACCCGACATGATCCGCAAAACTTTGATTTTGTTCGCTGCCGCCAGCCTCACAGGCTGCGGGACAGACCTGAACCAGGTCAACAAGGAACCGGCCATGTCGCCTGTCGGGTCCGGCATCCGCAGCCAGGCCGCGCCTGTCTATCAATATCCGGAATCGCCTGCCGCGCCGCGTCGCCGTTTTTCCTTGTGGGACGACCGCCAGAGCCGCCTGTTCACCGATCCGCGCGCGCTGCGCGCAGGCGACATCCTGACCGTCAAGATCAAGATCAACGACCGCGCCAAGTTCAAGAACCAGAACGACCGCAGCCGCACTGCGAGCCGTTCGCTCGGTCTCAAGGCCGATGCCGAGTGGGATAGCGCCAAGACAGGCGGCAAGCTCGACGGCTCTATGGAATCGAAGACCAAGACCAATGCCGACGGCGCCATCGAACGGTCGGAGACCATCGAGCTGAACGTCGCCGCCGTCGTCACCAATGTGCTGTCCAACGGCAATCTGATGATCACCGGCTCGCAGGAAGTACGCGTCAACTACGAGATGCGCGTGCTCACCATCGCCGGTATCGTGCGGCCCGCCGATATTGGCCAGGAAAACACCATTTCCTACGAGCGCATCGCCGAAGCCCGCATCTCCTATGGCGGCCGCGGTCGCGTGTCGGAAGTCCAGCAGCCGGGTTACGGCCAGCAAATTCTCGACCAGGTACTGCCGTTCTAGGCGCGGGATAGAAGAGCGTGGCAAACACCGAGCAGATCGCAGCACCGAAGGGCCCCTCCCTCATCGTGCAGATGGGGATGCTCTTTGCCATGACCGGGGCGGCACTCGGCGTCGGCTGGTTCGCGGGCACTTATCTGAAGAATTCCGAGAAGCCGGCACCGCCGGTCAAGGAAAGCCACCAGAAGCTGCCGACCAAGGAAACCAAGAAAGAAGGCGAGACCACCGGACCGGTTCTGGTCGAGCTCGCCTCGCTGACCACCAACCTGGCCGCGCCGACGGATGTCTGGGCGCGGCTGCAGGTCTCGCTGGTCTTCGACGGTACGCCGCCGCCGGGAATGGCGGAAAATATCCATCAGGACCTGCTTGCCTTCCTGCGCACCGTCAAGATGCATCAGGTCGAAGGCGCCAGCGGCTATCAGCATCTGCGGGCCGACCTGCAGGAGCGCGCCGCGATCCGCAGCGGCGGCAAGGTCAAGGAAGTGTTGGTCAGGGCGCTGCTGTTCGAATGAAAAAAATCCTCCTTTTCGCCGGCGTCTTCGCGGCCACGGTAACGGCAGCGAGCGCCCAGCAGATCGACCTCGGCGGCATCGGCCAGGCCAGTGGCACTACCGTGGCCACGATCATCCAGATGTTCGGGCTGCTCACCGTGCTTTCGGTGGCACCGGGCCTGCTGATCATGGTGACGAGCTTCACCCGCTTCATTATTGCCTTTTCGATCCTGCGCGCCGGCATCGGCCTGCAATCGACGCCGGCCAACCTGATCCTGATCTCGCTGTCCCTGTTCATGACCTTCTATGTCATGGCGCCGACCTTCGACCGCGCCTGGGCGAACGGCGTGAAGCCCTTGATGGACAACCAGATCAGCCAGACGGTGGCGCTGGAGCGCATTTCCGATCCGTTCCGTACCTTCATGCTGAGCAATGTGCGCGACAAGGATTTCGACCTGTTCGCCGACCTCGCCCGCGAACGCGGCCAGACGGTGGCCAAGGAAACGGTCGACCTGCGCATCCTGGTGCCCGCCTTCATGATCTCAGAGATCCGCCGCGGTTTCGAGATCGGCTTCCTGATCGTGCTGCCCTTCCTGGTCATCGACCTGATCGTGGCCACCATCACCATGGCGATGGGCATGATGATGCTGCCACCGACGGTGGTGTCACTGCCTTTCAAGATCATGTTCTTCGTGCTGATCGACGGCTGGAACCTGCTTGTCGGCAGCCTGGTGCGATCGTTCAACTAGCCCGCAGAGCGGCTCGTTCCCCCTTTGCTCGAACGTTTATTCGGTTCATTTGCCAGCGTGGCGCGCTGTGGTTGCAACGTCGCCGCGTGCACACCCAATTGCTAAAATAATCAGCGGGTTAATGCTGGTTAACCATGTTCCTTAGAACTTTGCTAGCAAGTCGCCGCGATAGTGCCCCCTATGGCGGGTGACCTTCCCTGAAGCACTCATTGGCATGATGCCTCTCCGCCATACCGGCCGATCCGGTATGTCCCTGTACTGTGTTTTAGGGGCTTTTTTCCCATGTCCAGCATCAACACGAATACCGCCGCTCTTACCGCTCTGCAGAGCCTGAGCGCTACCCAGAAGTCGCTCGAAACCACCCAGGGCCGCATTTCGACGGGTCTGCGCGTTGCCACCGCTTCCGACAACGCCGCCTACTGGTCGATCGCGACCTCGATGCGTTCCGACAACAAGGCCAACTCGGCCGTTCAGGACGCGCTCGGCCTCGGCGCCGGCAAGGTGGACACCGCCTACACCGCCATCAACGACATCAAGGACCAGGTCGACAAGATCAAGGCCAAGCTGGTTAACGCCCGTGGCGCCAGCCTTGAAGACCAGAAGAAGATCGCGACCGAAATCACCGGCATCCAGAACCAGATCAAGTCGTCGGCGACCAACGCCAACTACGCTGGTGCCAACCTGCTCGTCAGCGACGGTGCCGCGACTTCCGACCTGAACGTCGTCGCTTCCTACAACCGCGTCGGTACCGCCGTCACGATCGACACCGTCAACGTGAAGGCCTCCGACATCCAGATCTTCGGCAAGGCCGCCGGCGGCGCTCCGGACTTCACTGCTGGTCTTCTGAAGGACATCGTCGCCACCGGCGCGACCGGCCTGTTCGACACCAGCGGCGCGACCGCTGTCACCGACGCCAATGTCGACGCTGCTCTGGTCAAGGTTGAAACCGCACTTGCCGGTCTGACCACCGGCGCTGCCTCGCTCGGTGCCGCCAAGTCGCGCATCGACACGCAGAAGAACTTCCTGTCCAACCTGTCGGACTCCATCGACAAGGGCGTCGGCCAGCTCGTTGACGCTGACATGAACAAGGAATCGACCCGTCTGCAGGCCCTCCAGGTCCAGCAGCAGCTCGGTGTCCAGGCTCTGTCGATCGCCAACGGCTCGTCGCAGCAGATCCTGTCGCTGTTCCGCGGCTAAGCCGAACCTTCTCAGGCAACAACGATCCTATGAATGGGCCGCGCGCAAGCGCGGCCCATTCTCTTTTTTGGCTTTCGCCACCCCCTACATTAGCTTCATCTTAATGGCCTATTAACCATGACTGGTTAGTTGTGGTTAACCACGTTTGTTCCGCCCGCTCATTCGACCGGCGACAACCGAGGCAAGGCATAGCGCGGCGACGGCGCGCCATTTGAGAAGGGGAGTTATCTTGGCGAGTATCATGACCAATGCCCAGGCGTTGACTGCGCTGCAGAGCCTGAGCGCCACTCAGAAGGCACTTGAACAGACGCAGTCCCGCATCTCCACCGGCCTCCGCGTCTCCACCGCCAGCGACAACGCCGCCTATTGGTCGATCGCCACCACCATGCGTTCCGACAACAAGGCCAACTCGGCCGTGCAGGACGCACTCGGCCTCGGGGCCGGCAAGGTCGACACCGCTTACGCCGCGATCATCGACGTCAAGGATCAGGTCGACAAGATCAAGACCAAGCTGCTGGCTGCCATGGGCAAGGGCCAGGACATCCAGAAGCAGATCGCGACCGAAATCAAGGCGATCCAGTCCGGCATCAAGTCCTCGGTCACCAATGCGTCTTATGCCGGCACCAACATGCTGCAGACCGACGGCCTGGCCGCTTCAGACCTGAAGATCGTTGCCGCTTACAACCGCACCGGAACGACCGTCAACATCGACACCATCAACGTCGCCGCAGCCGACACGCAAGTGCTGGATACCGGCGGTACAGGCGGTTTTGTCGGCGGCTTGCTCCAGCCAGGCTTCTTCGATCCCAGCGCGGCGCAGCTCACCGACGCAGCCCTCACGACTGCATTGGGCACCGTCGAAACGGCCCTCGCTAAACTGGCGGATGGCGCGGCGACGCTGGGTGCTGCCAAGTCGCGCATCGACACCCAGAAGAGCTTCCTGTCCAACCTCAGCGATTCGGTGGACCGCGGCGTCGGTCAGCTCGTCGATGCCGACATGAACCGGGAATCGACCAAGCTCCAGGCGCTCCAGGTTCAGCAGCAGCTCGGTGTCCAAGCACTGTCGATCGCCAATTCCAGCGCCCAGAACATCCTGTCGCTGTTCAAGAACTGATCCATTTCATTTGCTTCTTTCCAATCGGGCCGCGCCACCAGCGCGGCCCGATACCATTTTCGCACAAGCTTCAGCGTCTAGTGTTTCGACGGGCAACCATGGGACTATCGATCCGTGCCGGAACAACTCAGAAGCATCGTCATCAATCTCCAGGATTTCGGCACCAAGCGGCTGGCCATCATGGCCGGCATCGCGTTGTTGACGCTGGCCGTCATCGGCATCGCCTCGGTCTATCTCAACCGCCCCTCCTATGAGACGCTCTATGTCGGCCTCGAACGCTCCGACGTGAACCAGATAGGCATGGTGCTTGCCGAGGCCGGCATGAATTTCGATGTCGGTTCCGATGGCGCCAGCGTGCTGGTTCCGGTCGGCACCACGGCAAAAGCCCGCATGCTCCTGGCCGAAAAGGGCCTGCCCACCAGCGCCAATGCCGGCTACGAATTGTTCGACAAGGTCGGTTCGCTCGGCCTCACCTCCTTCATGCAGCAGGTGACCCGCGTGCGCGCCCTGGAAGGCGAAATCGCCCGCACCATCCAGTCGCTGGCGGGTGTGAAGGCCGCGCGTGTCCACATCGTCATGTCCGAACGCGCCAATTTCCGCCGCGAGGAGCAGCAGCCCTCGGCTTCGGTGGTGATCCGCTACGCCGGCGTCGACGGCGGCAAGGCCGCCATGTCGATCCGCCATCTGGTTGCAGCCGCCGTGCCCGGCCTGTCGGCGGAAAAGGTGACCGTGCTTGATTCGGCCGGCAATCTGCTCGCCGCTGGCGACGACCCCTCCAACACCAGCGCCGCCCGCTCGCTCGGCGTCGAGCGCACCGTCGAAAGCCAGATCGAGGACAATATCCGCCGCGCGCTGACGCCCTATCTCGGCCCTGACAATTTCCGCGCCAGCGTGAAGGCCGACGTCAACACCGATACGCGGCAGACCGAGGAGACCATCTTCGATCCGGAATCGCGTGTCGAACGCTCGGTCCAGACCGTCAAGGCGAACGAGAACAGCAATCAGCGCCAGGCGGCGACGCCGACCACCGTCGAGCAGAACCTGCCGGAAACGCAAGCCGCCGCCACCGATGGTCCGCAGTCGAGCTCGCAGAACGACCGCAAGGAAGAGATCACCAATTACGAGATCAATTCCAAGAAGATCGCCACGGTGTCCAACGGCTATTCGGTCACCAAGATGTCGATCGCCGTCGTCGTCAATCAGCAGCGCCTGATGTCGGTGCTCGGCAAGGACGCCAAGCCGGAGCAGATCGCCCAGCGCGTCGCCGACATCAAGAAGATGGTGGCGTCCGCGACCGGCCTCGACGAAAAGCGCGGCGACATCATCGATGTCTCGGCGGTCGAGTTCATCGACGGGCTGGACGGCCAGCAACTGGCCTCCCCCGGCATCCTCGACGCCGTCTCGCGCTACACCGGCAGCCTGATCAATGCGGCCGCCTTCATCGTCGTCGTCTTCCTGGTCGCCTTCTTCGGCCTACGCCCGATGGCTGCGGCCCTGTCGAACAAGCCGGCGGCGCTCGCCGGTCCGAGCTTCGACGACGTCCAGCGTTCGCTGCCCACTCCGGATGCCACCGCGACGGAGGCGCCGGTCGGCTCGCTGGCTGACAACCGCCCAACGCCGCTCGACGACCTGCGCAAGAAATTGCGGCCGGCGCCGCAGGATCGGCTGGCGCGCATGGTCGACATCAATGAAGAGCGCACCGCCAACATCCTGCGCAAATGGACGGCCCAGGAAGCCGCCGGCTGATGCGTCAGGCTTCGCTTTCCGATCTGTTGCCGGACTTCGGCACGCCACAGATCCATAGTGGCGTCACGGTTACTCATGTCGATCCGCACCCGCATCCGCCGCTCGATATGCCTGCCCCGGTCGACATCGACAAACTTGTCGCCATGGCCGTCGCCAAGGCGGAAGACGCGCTGGAAGCTACGCTGACGGCGGCGCATACCGAGGCGCTGGCGGCCGAACGCCAGGCACTGGCCGACGAAGCCAGGGCGATGGTCGAGACGCTGGGCACTGACCTCGGCACCGCGATCGCGGACCGCGCGGAAAAGCTGGAACACAGGCTCTACGATCTGATGGGCGATGCCGTCGCCCGCATCGTCAGCGGGCTGTTGAGCGACGAATTGCAGAAGCGCTCGCTGGCGGCGCTGGAACGCGTCATCCGCGACACGCTCGCCGATGCCGAAGCGGTCCGCATCAGCGTTCGCGGACCACTGTCGCTCTACGAGCCGCTGAAGGCCGCGCTCGGCACGCGCGCCGCCAATCTCGACTTCGCCGAGGCTGCCAGCCTCGACCTCACCATGACCGTGAACGACACCGTCGTCGAGACGCGCATGTCGGAATGGTCGGCCGCCCTGTCGGAGGTTCTCGCATGAGTACGGCAGACGGCGCCGAGCCGCGCCAGGAAATCATCATTGTCCGGCGCAATCATCACGATCACGACGAAGGCCATCACGGCGGCGTCTGGAAGATCGCCTTCGCCGACTTCATGACCGCGATGATGTGTTTCTTCCTGGTGATGTGGCTGATCAACGCCGCCAACGAAGAGACGCGCGCCGCCGTCGCCTCCTATTTCAACCCGGTGCCGCTGGTCGACCGCAGTTCCAGCCGCAAGGGTCTCGAAGATGTCGGCGACGGTCCGGACGAGCCCGGCTACACCTCCAACGATCCCGTCGAAGGAAAGACCAAGCAGGGCCACAACGGCAAGGGCAATCCCGGCACGGCGCAGGACAAGCAGACCGGCAGCAACGAGAAGCCCAACAAGGCGGAAGAAGCCAAGAATTCCGACCAGAAGTTGTTCGCCGACCCCTACGCCGTGCTGGCCGAGATCGCCGCCGAAACCGGCACCCGCCAGAACATAAGCGCCAAGGGCGAAGGTGGCGTCCAGACCGCCGGGCCCGCGACCGGCGCCTCTGGCGGCGAATCCTACCGCGACCCATTCGCGCCCGATTTCTGGTCGCAGCAGGTGTCGACGCCGTTGCCGGAAGCCAGCGCCGAAAACCCGAAGACCGACAACGAAGCGACCAAGCCCGGCGAGACGGCTGCACAAGCCCAGCAGACGGCCAAGGACGGCACAGCGGCGAAAGACCCTGCGATGGCCAAGAAGGCGGCTGCCGAAGAAATCGAGCAAGCCGAAAAGCAGGACAAGAAGCCCACGGACGCGACCGTCAAGGCGGCCGAAGACGTCAAGAAACAGATAGCCCAGGCCTTCAAGCCCGGCGATGCGGTAGCCGACGGCGTCAGCGTCGAAGCGACCGACAAGGGTGTCGTCATCTCCGTCACCGACAGCTTCAATTTCGGCATGTTCGAGATCGGCTCGGCGGTTCCCCGGCGCGAACTGGTGCTCGCCATGGAAAAGATCGGCCACATCGTCATGGAACAGAAAGGCCGGATCGCCATTCAGGGTTACACCGACGCGCGCCCGTTCCGGGGCGACTACGACAACTGGCGCCTGTCCACCGCGCGCGCGCATTCGGCCTATTACATGCTGGTGCGCGGCGGCCTTGACGAGGGCCGTGTCAAGGAAGTTTCCGGCTTCGCCGATCGCGAACCGAAGAACAAGGCCGACCCGCTGGCCGCCGTCAACCGCCGCATCGAGATCCTGCTGGAGGCGGGGGGATGATCCGCGCCGCGCGCATCGGCGCTGCCGGCCTCGCCTTGCTGATGCTGGGGACGGCCAGCGCAGCCTTCGCCCAGGACCCGCTGCAGCCCTACCAGATGGTGCGGTCGCTGCAACTCGTGCAGGACAGGCTCGCATCCGGCGACCACGCCGCGCTGCCGATGCAGAACAAGCTGCTCGAAATGGTCGATGCCCGTTTTCGCGCCGCCAGCTCAGATGATTTCAAGGAACTAAAGAACCTGCGCGCCCTGCTCGTCTACGGCATGAGCGGCGGCAACCCGGCAACGGTCAAGGCCGCGGTCGGGCGCATTCAGCTCGACCAGACGAACCAGGCGATCGTCGAAGGCGTTCTCGATTATCTCGGCGGCCGCCCGGCTCCGGCGATCGAAGCGCTGAAACCAGTCGATCCGATGATGCTGCCGCCGGATGTCGGTGCCTTCGTCGCGCTGGTGAAGGGCTCGCTGCTGGCTTCCGAAGACCCGGTCCAGGCGTTGACACTTCTGGATCAGGCCCGCCTGCTCAGCCCCGGCACGCTGGTGGAGGAAGCAGCACTGCGGCGTTCGGTGGCGATTGCCACCACGACCGGAGACGCCGCCCGCTTTGCGCTGGCCTCGACCCAATATGTCGAACGCTACCTGCTCTCGCCCTATGCCAGTCAGTTCGCCGACAGCTTCGTTTCCGGCGTGGTCACGCTGCACATGGCGCTGAGCCAAGACAAACTCGCCGACATCACCTCGATGATGGACCGCGAACGCGAACGGGTCATCTATCTGCGCATCGCCCGCCGCGCGGCAATAGACGGCTTGAACGAATTGTCCGCCTTCGCCGCGGCCAAGGCCATCCCCGACGGTACCAGCGCAGTGGGAACCGGCGACCCGCGGGCCGAACTCTATGCAAGTCTTTCCAACATCACCTCGGCCACCGTCGACGACATCCGCGCCAAGCTGAAGACGATCGACCGCACCAAGCTGTCGCCGAGCGACCGCGAGTTGCTCGACGCCGCGCAACAGATCACCCAGGAGGTCGTCGCGCCGCCGGCTACGGCGGTGTTCAACCAGCCGCAGCCTGAGCCGAAAACCGACAAGTCCGACCCTCCGGCCAAGAGCGTGGCCAAAGGCAAGGCAAAGGCAGAGACTCAACAAGCCGCGAAAACGTCCGCGCCGCAAGCCGTAGCGGAGGACGGCTCGGACCTGCCGCCGGTAGAAGGCGCAGTCTCCGAACGGCCAGCGACTGCCGCCGCAGCCCAGCCAAAGCCCGGTGCCGCGCCAGCAAATCAAGGTGCGGCGGCACAGTTGCCAGCAGCCGTTCTGCCGGCCTCCGCGAGTGCCTCAGCAGCACCCGACACCACCGATTCAGCGATCGCCGATACCAGGCGCAAGTTGAACAAGATCGACCTTTTGCTCGGAGCCTCCCCTCAATGACCGCAAGCGTTGGCCAGACTTTCGTAGGCACCGCGCTGCAGCGGTCCACCACCCAGCAGTCCGACGCCAGGACCGGCGAAGACAGCCCCGCCTTCGGCGAATTGCTTGCTCACGAAAAGACGCCAGGCAAGGAACGGATGGTGCATGGGGAAAAGACGCGCGCCGATTTCGCCGTTGGCAAAGCCGGCGAACAGCCCGATGCGGCAGGACTACTCGCGAACGACGAGGCGGTCGCCGGCCCCGACGGCAAGGGCAAGCGCAAGCAGGCCACCGATGATGAAACCACGGACGCCGACGACCGCACCGCCGGTTTGCGTGATCGGCTGCCGCTGATGATGGCCTTGCACGGGCTGAACCGCGCGCAGGCTGATGGCAAGGACCAGGCGACCGACCCCAACGCCTCGGCGGGAAATGTCGATCCGGACAGCATCAGTAAGTTGATGCGAACGAATGTCGCGCGCCAGCAAAAGGCGGACGGAACCGTCGAAGAAGACGGTGAGCAGGCGCCAAAACTCCAGATCGACAAATCCACGCAAGCGATGCGCAGCGCGGATGGCGCATCATCCGCAGCGATGGCGGGTAAAACCGACTCGCTGACGAACCTGCCCGCCGAAGGCAATGCGGACCCCGTCGACGCGACACTCGAAGCCGCCGGAACCGGCGGCAGCCAACCAGCGCAGGTCGATCCCTTGTCGGTCGAAAACGACGGCCATCGCAGCTCAAGCGCCGTCCTGAAACAGTCCGGCGCCGCGCGCGCATCGGTGGTCAGCGAGCAGAACTTCCCGGCGCCCGCCTCGCAGGCCGTCAGCCAGACCGCGCGCGACGTCATTGATGCGATTGCCGCCAGTGGCAAGTCCGAACTGGCCTCGCCGACACCCGCCGCAGCCAATCAGAACGGTGCTTCTGTTGCAGTTCCGGCACACGTCTTGAAGATAGAATTGCATCCGGCCGAGCTCGGCGCGGTCACCGCCAACCTTCGCCTTGCCGGCGAGCAACTGTCGATTGAACTGAGGCCTGAAACGCATGAGGCGCATCGCCGATTGTCGTCGGACAGCGAGACCATCGTGAAGTCGCTGAAGGCGCTCGGATTCGATATCGACAAGGTCACCATTCTACAACCCTCGATAGCAGCGACGCCTGCCGCGCGCGTGGATGCGACGGCGAACGGCGCGAGCGCTGGCCGCGACCAGTCCTCGTTCCAGCCGGGAGGCTCCGGCGGCAATGGCGACGGCATGGGTGGACAGCAATCGGGAAGGAACCATGGCGATGAAAGGCATCAGGATCAGCGCCAGGCGCAGTCTTCTCGCCAAAATTCTGGTAGCGGCTTGTTTATCTAGCCCGCTTGCCGCCACGGCCGCTTCGGCAGCTGCAAACCCATGCGAAGCCGAAATCCTGCGCGCCGCCGACCGGTATAAAATTCCGGCCGGCATCCTCTATGCTGTCGGCCTCACCGAGACCGGGAACAAGGGCAGCCTCCAACCTAATGCTCTGAATATAGAAGGAAAAGCCGTGTTTCCGCGCAGTCGTTCGGAGGCGCTCATCACTTTTCAAAACGCGCGCCGCGAAGGCAAGACGCTGATCGATCTCGGCTGCATGCAGATCAATCACCGCTACCATGGCGACCAGTTCCGCAGCGTCGATGACATGCTCGACCCACGCCGCAATGTCGACTATGCGGCGCGCTTCCTGACGCAGCTGCATGCCCGTCACGAGACCTGGTCGATGGCGGTGGCGCGCTACCATGCGGGGCCAGACAACGACCCGGCGCAGAAACGCTACGTGTGCCGCGTCATCGCCAATATGGTGGCCGTCGGCTTCGGCAAATGGACGGCCAACGCGCGCAGCTTCTGCAACCTTTAGGTTGTATGCTCAGAGAGTATCTCGGACGTCTGGCACGCCCTGCCGGAGCCGCGATTTTTCGACGTTCCCGACTCTCCACGGTAGCGAAATTGTACACGGTACAACCACGACGATTCCCGACTCCCAAGAAACCAGCCACAAAAAATGACGGTTAGTCAGGATTCGGCACCCGGACTACGCCTTTCGCCAACGGGGCAGATGAACTGATTCGGGGGTGGGCGATGATCGTGATCGTTGACGAACGAGAACTTGTGACCGAGGGTTACAATTCGCTGTTCGATCGGGAAGGTGTGGCTAGCGCGGGTTTCGCGCCAAGCGAGTTCGATGCTTGGGTGTCGAGCGCGCCAGCGGACGATCTGAAATCGGTCCGGGCTTTCCTCATCGGCGACTGCCGCGAAGGCGCGGTGTCGCCGCGCCAGATCCGCGACCGTACCGGCGCCCCGGTCATCGCGCTCAGCGAGCACAACTCTCTCGAAAACACATTGCGGCTGTTCGAATCCGGCGTCGACGACGTCGTACGCAAGCCGGTCCACATCCGCGAGATTCTGGCACGCATTTCGGCGATCCGCCGGCGCGCCAACGAAGATTCCACCTATACCGAGATCGGATCGATGCGCATCTTCATGGATGGCCGCGATCCCGAAATCGAAGGCCAGCCGATGCCGCTGCCACGGCGCGAACGCCGCATCCTCGAATATCTGGCCAGCAATCGGGGCCGCAGGGTCACCAAGACCCAGGTCTTCAACGCCATCTACGGCATCTTCGACGAAGAGGTCGAAGAGAACGTCGTGGAAAGCCACATCTCGAAGCTGCGCAAGAAGCTGCGCGAACGGCTCGGTCACGACCCGATCGATTCCAAGCGCTTCCTCGGCTACCGGCTTATCGCCTGATGCAGCCGACCGCAGCCCGCGCCAGCCTCGCACAAGACAAAGCCGCTAGCGTGAACGGCGACCCCATGCGCAGAACGGAGACGTTGCGATGAGCCTCTATGGAATGATGCGGACCGGCGTTTCCGGTATGAACGCGCAGGCCAACCGCCTGTCCGCGGTCGCCGACAACATCGCCAACTCCGACACCACCGGCTACAAGCGCTCTTCCGTCGAGTTCTCCAGCCTGGTCATGTCGAACACCGGCGGCGCCTATAATTCCGGCGGCGTCAACTCGACGATCCGCACCGCTGTCACCGACCGCGGCGATCTGAGAGGCACCTCCTCGGTGTCCGACCTCGCCATTCGCGGTGACGGTTTCTTCGTCGTCCAGGATTCCGGCGGCACCCCGTTCCTCACCCGCGCCGGTTCCTTCGTGCCGGACGCGCAGGGCAGGCTGGTCAACGCCGCCGGCTTCCAGCTGATGGCTTACAGCTACGCGAACGGCACCCCGGCACCGACGGTGAACGGCTTCCAGGGTCTGGTGCCGGTCCAGATCACCAGTGGCGACATGACCGCGACGCCGTCCACCACCGGCACCTTCAGCGGCAACCTGCCTTCTGGCGCCACAGTGGTGGCTACACCGCCGTCCGGCAACGCCGCGGGCGCCCAATACACCAACAAATCGTCGATGGTCGTCTACGACAAGCTCGGCAACAAGGTGATGGTCGACGTCTATTTCACCAAGACAGGCGCCGGCGCCTGGGAAGTCTCGGTCTTCGATCAGTCGAAGGCAACAGCTGGCGGACCGTTCCCCTATACAGGCGGCGCGTTGCAGACGGCCAACATCACCTTCGACGCCAACGGCAAGCTCACCGGCGGCACCGACAGCATCACCTTCACCGTTCCCGGCGGCAATCCGCTGAAACTCGATCTCAAGGGCCTCAGCCAGCTGGGAACCGGCTATACCGCCACCGCGCAGGTGAACGGCAACGGCCCGAGCAGCATCGAAAAGGTGTCGATCGGCAAGGACGGCACCATTTACGCCCAGTACGCGGATGGTTCGACCAAGCCGCTCTACAAAATCCCGCTAGCGACGGTGCCGAGCCCAGACCGGCTGGTCCAGCAGTCCGGCAACGTCTTCACCCAGAGCCCGGACTCGGGCGACGTGCGCATCGGCTTCGCCGGTGACGGCAAGCTCGGCGACATCATGTCGGGCAATCTCGAGAATTCCAACGTCGACATCGCCGAGGAGCTCACCAACATGATCTCCTCGCAGCGCAGCTACACCGCCAATTCGAAGGTGTTCCAGACCGGCTCCGAGCTGATGGACATCCTCGTGAACCTGAAGAGATGAGGCGCGGCATTGGGGAGCGGTCGATGGTCGACCGCTCCCCGGCCGCATCACTGCCTGAAAGATCCGCATGTCGTTGTCATCCGCACTCAACATCGCCCAGTCCTCGCTCAAGGCAACGTCGCGGCAGACAAGCATCGTCTCGCGCAACGTCTCGGACGGCTCCAATCCCGACTACTCGCGCCGTTCCGCAATGCTGGTCTACACGGATCCCGGCGTCAGCGTCGTCAAGATCCGCCGCGAAGCCAACGACCTGCTGTTTCGCCAGAACCTGAGCGCCCTTTCCGCGTGGAGTGGCCAGGGCGCCCTGGCCAAGGGCATGGACAAGCTGGAACTGCAGGTGAACGGCGTCGACAACGCGTCGTCCGCGTCCACCGCGATCGGCAACCTGCAGAAAGCCTTGCAGCTTTACGCCACCACGCCATCGAACCAGAACCTTGGTTCCAGCGTGGTCGAGGCCGCGCGCCAGGTCGTCCGTTCGCTGAACGATGGCACCAAGGCGATCCAGGATTTCCGCACCCAGACCGACGGCGAGATCACGACCGCAGTCAACGACATCAACGACCTGCTCAAGCAGTTCGAGGTCGCCAACAAGGCGGTCGTCTCGGGAACGCGCTCCGGCGGAGATGTTTCCGATGCGCTCGATAACCGCGACGCGATCCTGAAAAAGATCTCGGAATATGTTCCGATCTCCACCTACACCCGTGGCGACAATGACATGGTCATCACCACGGGCGACGGCACCACGCTGTTCGAGACCATCCCGCGTTCGGTGACCTTCACGCCCTCGGCCGGCTATGCGCCCGGCGCGGTGGGCGGCCAAATCTATATCGACAATGTGCCGCTGAAGACGACAGGCGTGACCGATGCGCCAGGCAAGCTCGCCGGCATGCTGCAATTGCGCGACAACGTCACCGTCACCATGCAGAGCCAGCTCGACGAAATCGCGCGCGGCCTGGTCACGGCCTTCAGTGAGAGCGCAACCGGGCAGCCGACGCTCGCCGGCCTGTTCACCTGGTCCGGCGGACCGGCCGTGCCGCCCGCGGGTACGCTGGTCGACGGGATAGCCGGCACGATCAAAATCAACCCGGCGGTCGACCCGTCAGCTGGCGGCAATCCCGTCCTTCTCCGCGACGGCGGCATCAACGGGGCGGTTTATCGCACCAATCCGAACGCCGCGGGCAGCGGCGCTTCCTATGCCGACCGGCTGATCGCCTATGGCGAGAAGCTGACCCAGCCGATGGCCTTCGATCCGGCAGCCGGCATCACGGCAAACTCCAGCCTCGTCTCCTACGCAGCCAGTTCGATCGGCTGGTTCGAGGGCGTGCGCCAGCAGGCATCGACCCTGGCCGACACAAAGGAAGCGCTGGCGCAACGCACCGGCGAAGCCCTTTCCAACGCCACCGGCGTCAATGTCGATACCGAGATGTCGCTGATGCTGGATCTGGAACACACCTACCAAGCGTCGGCGAAAATCCTGACCACCGTCAACCAGATGCTGGATACCCTCCTGAGCGCCGTGAGATAAAAATCATGAAAACCACGTCCGTTTCATCGTCAGCCATGTCCAACGCGATGCGCTATTCGCAGTCGCGCATGCAAGCGGAACTCGTGAAGCGCCAGAAGGAAATGGATACGCTGCGCGTGGCCGATCTCGGCCTGGCGCTCGGTGCCCGCACGTCGCAGTCGGTCACCTTCGCCCGCGATCTCGAGCGGCTGAACAGCATCGTCGATTCCAACAAACTGATTTCGTCCCGTCTGTCGACCACGCAGGACGCCCTCGGCAAGATGGGCGATGCGGCGCAGCGTCTGCTGACGGCCGTCACCACCGCCGCGAGCGGCGACCCGGGCTCCAACGTCACCCGCGACGCCGGCAAGGCGGCGCTGCAATCGATGACGTCGATCCTCAATTCGAGCATCAACGGCGAATATCTGTTTGCCGGCACCAACACCGATGTGAAGCCGATCAACGACTATGGGGCGGCGGGCTCGCCGGCGAAGGCTGCCTTCGATGCCGCCTTTGTGGCGCGCTTCGGTTTCCCCGCGACCGATCCGGCCGCGGCCAGCATCACCGCCACCCAAATCAACGACTTCATCACCAACGATGTGGCGCCCCAGTTCCTTGGGGCAGGCTGGAAGGCCAATTGGTCGAACGCCACCGATCAGCAGATCGTCAGCCGCATCTCACTGAATGAGACGACCGAATCCTCGATCAGCGCCAACACCGATGGTGTCAAGAAACTCGCCATGGCCGCGACCATCGTCAACGAGCTTTTCTCCGGCAATCTCGGTGCCGAAGCCAAGAAGGCGGTGGCCCAGCGCGTCATGACGATTACCGGCGAGGCTATCGGCGCCAACGCCCAGACCCAGTCGCAGGCAGGCATCATCGAACAGCGGGTGAGCGACGCCAGCGACCGCATGAAGGCACAGATTGGTCTGTTTGAAAAACATGTAGTCGACCTGGAAGGCGTCGATCAGTACGAGGCCGCCAGTCGCGTCAACGATCTGATGTCGCACATCCAGAACTCGTACGCCTTGACCGCCCGTATTTCGCAGCTCAGCCTGATCAACTTCCTGAAGTAACCGCCGATCGGACAAGTGATGTACCAATTCTCCTATGCCGATGTTCAGACTGACTCCATGGCGGACGCCAAGGAACGCGAGCGGCAATTGCTGACGCGGTCGATCGACCTGCTCATCACCGCTGCCAATGCCGGCCGCGATTCGATGCAGGCGGTGGACGCGCTGCATTTCACCAACCGCGTCTGGACCACGTTGCTCGAAGACCTTTCCTCCAGCGACAACGCCCTGCCGAAGGAACTGCGCGCCAATCTCATCTCCATCGGCATGTGGCTGCTGCGCGAGACCGAAGACATCCGCCAGGGCCGCTCCGACAATTTCGACGGCCTGATCGAAGTCTCCCAGATCATTCGGGACGGCATTCAATGACCCCGGCCAAGAGCACGCTGAAACTCTCCCTGAAGCCGGGCGAGCGCATCTATCTGAACGGCGCCGTGATCCGCGTCGACCGCAAGGTCACGCTGGAACTCCTGAACGATGTCCAGTTCCTGCTGGAGAGCCACGTTTTGCAGGCGGAAGAAGCCTCGACACCACTCAGGCAGCTCTATTTCGTCGCGCAGATCATGCTGATCAATCCGCAGGGCGCCAATGAAGCGCGCGAAATGTTCCGGCATTCGCTGCCGCTTTTGCTCGCCTCCTTCGACAATGAGCGCATCCGCTCGACCTTGAAGGATGTCGACCGCATGGTCGGCGAAGACCATGTCTACGAAGCGCTGAAGGCGATCCGTTCACTCTATCCGCTCGAACGGCTGGCACTCCAGAACGACGACAACGAAACCCAGGACACAAAGCGTCCTATGGCAGTGGGAGCACGCTGATCATGGCCGTCGACATGAACACCAACAACACCACCTACTCGAACAACACCCAGCCCTCGGAGCAGAAGTCGAAGACCTCGGTCGACTACCAGTCGTTCCTCAAGCTTCTCGTCGCCCAGATGAAGAACCAGGATCCGACCAAGCCGATGGATTCGACCCAGTATGTGGCCCAGCTTGCCACCTTCTCGCAGGTCGAGCAGTCAGTGCAGATGAACAAGCGGCTTGAATACATCCTGCAATCCTCGGCTCTGTCGCAGGCCGATTCACTCATCGGCCGCCAGCTGACCTCGGCCGACGGCAAGGACACCGGCGTGGTCAAGGAAGTGAAGTTGGCCAGCGATGGCCTGATCGCGATCCTGGCCAACGGCAAGGAAGTGCCGGTGCTGCCGGGCGTTTCCATCAAGCCCGCGCCGACCACCTGAGGTTTCGCCTGTGAACGAGGCCGACGCACTCGATATCGTCCAGTTCGCGGTCTGGACGGTGCTTACCGCCTCGGCGCCCGTCGTGCTGGTAGCTATGGTGGTGGGCATCGGCATCGCGCTCATCCAGGCGCTGACGCAGATCCAGGAAATCACGCTGACCTTCGTGCCCAAGATCGTCGCCATCATGCTGGTCGTGGCGTTGACCGGCCCCTTTGTCGGTGGCCAGATCTCGGCCTTCACCAACGTCGTCTTCGAGCGAATCCAGCACGGCTTCTGACCTGGGTCAAAATCTGGGCCGCTGTGGCGGGATTCTATCCGCCGCCTGGACCAGTCCAATTTCGAAAAGGCGTTCGCCTTTTCCGCAGTCTCGTCTAATTTCGTCGGCAAACGCAGCCATTAAGAGCGGCGATTCACGAGACGAGACATGCCTCACGACAGCGGTCCGGCGATCGAGGACGAGCCGAGTAGCCAGCGCATTTCAGCGCTCGCACCCTTTCAGCACGGCATCTTCCGCGCGGTCTGGAGCGCCAGCCTGGTTTCTAATCTGGGCGGGTTGATCCAAGGCGTTGGCGCCGCCTGGATGATGACGCAGATCGCCACCTCGCCCTATCAGGTGGCGCTGGTGCAGGCATCCACGACGCTACCGATCATGCTGTTCGCGCTCGTCGCCGGTGCCATCGCCGACAGCTACAACCGCCGCAAGGTGATGCTGATCGCGCAGAGCTTCATGCTGGTGGTGTCGCTGCTTTTGATGGTGTTCACCCACCTCAACCTGCTCACCCCCTGGCTGCTTCTGGCCTTCACCTTCCTGATCGACTGCGGCACGGCATTGAACAGCCCGTCCTGGCAGGCATCCGTCGGCGACATGGTTCCGCGCAACAAGGTGCCGGCGGCAGTGGCGCTCAACTCGATGGGCTTCAACCTCACCCGCAGCGTCGGTCCGGCGCTCGGCGGCATCATCGTGGCGACGGCCGGCGCCGCCGCCGCTTTCGCCGCGAATGCCGTCAGCTATGTCGGCCTGATCGTCGTGATGGCGCGCTGGAAACCGAACCTGCCGGTTTCCGGCCTGCCGCGCGAATCTCTCGGCGCCGCGATGGGTGCCGGACTGCGCTATGTCGCCATGTCGCCACATATCGGCAAGGTTCTGGTACGCGGCTTCATGTTCGGCTTCAGCGCCGGCGCGGTGCTGGCCCTTCTGCCTCTGGTGACGCGCGACCTCGTCAAGGGCGGGGCGCTGACCTATGGCATCATGCTCGGCGCATTCGGCATCGGCGCGGTCATCGGCGCGCTGACCAGCGCGCGGCTGAGACAAATGCTGTCCAGCGAAACCATGGTGCGCTCGGCCTTTCTCGGCTTCGCGCTCTGCGCAACCGTCGCCGCCATCAGCCCCGCCGCCTGGCAGGTGGCGCTCGGTCTCTTGGTGGGTGGCGCCTGCTGGGTCACCGCGCTCTCGCACTTCAACGTCACCGTGCAGATGTCGACGCCGCGCTGGGTGGTTGGGCGGGTGCTGTCCATCTATCAGATGGCGACCTTCGGCGGCATCGCGCTGGGCAGCTGGATCTGGGGCGTGACCGCCGACACCCATGGCCCGAGCGTCGCCCTTCTGGCGGCGGCGGCCACGATGCTTGTCGGTGCCGCCATCGGCTTCTTCCTGCCGCTGCCGCAGCACATCGCGCCCAATCTCGACCCGCTCGACCGCTGGCGCGAGCCGATGCTGGCGCTGGACCTCAGGCCGCGTTCGGGGCCGATCGCCGTGATGATCGAATACGTCATCAAGGAGGAAGACGTTCCGGAGTTCCTCAAGGTGATGACCGAGCGCGGTCGCGTCCGCCGCCGCGACGGCGCCCGCAACTGGGTGCTGGCGCGCGACCTCGAACATCCGGAAGTGTGGATGGAAAGCTACCACACGCCGACCTGGCTGGATTACATCCGCCACAACAAGCGCGCGACCCATGCCGACGCCGAAATCACCGAACGCATCCGCGCCCTGCATTCCGGCACCGAGCGACCCAGAGTGCGGCGCATGATCGAGCGCCCGACCAACCCGAACGGCTATTACGGCACGCCGAAGCCGCACGAGGAGCACTAGAGCGCCGCGCCAGGGTAACGCCGCTCAGCTTTCTCCCGAAAGATCGCGCCGCGCCTTGTCGAGCTCTTCCGTATAGCGGCGCAGCATATGGCCCTCGGTGAGCAGACCGACGACCATCCGGCTTTCGAAGTCGTCGACAACCGCAAGCTCTTCGGCGCCGGCGCGCTGGAAGGTCTCGGCCGCCGACTGAACGTTCATCGACGGCACCAGCACCGAATTGGCGGAGCGCGCCAGCGTCAGCACCGTACTTGCGCTGTCGGGCACGTCGCCATAGGCGTCCGAGACGATGACCATGCCGACATAGCGGCCATCGCCATCAACGACGATGACGCGCTGCGCCGAGCCAAGCGGCACCTTCTCGCGGAATTCCGCGATGGTGGTGGCCGCACTGATGGTGCGAGTTTCCTTGCGCATCATCACGCCGACGGTGAGGCTGCGCATCCAGCCGACATCCTGCGCCGAACGGATCGTCTCGCCGCGCAGGTGGAAACGCCAGGTCGAGAAGGAATAGCCAAATGTCTCGCGTACCAGGATCGAGGTCATGATCGCGGCGGCCAACACCACGCCGGTCAGCGTCAGGTCACCTGTCGATTCCAGCGCCAGGAAGGTCATGGTCAGCGGCCCGCCGATGATGCCAACCGCCATCGACGTCATGCCGACCACGGCGGCAATGGCGGGATCGATGCCGGACGCGGGTGCGATCAGCAACATCAGCGCCGCGAAAATCTTGCCGAGCAGCGCGCCGAGCAGCAGCGAAGCGAAAAACAGACCGCCGCGGAAACCGGAACCCAGCGAGATAACCGAGGCGGCGATCTTGAGCAGGAAAACGGAAGCGATGACGGTGAGCCCGTAATTCATCGCGAATTCGCGGTGCAGCGCGCCATGGCCGCTGGACAGGACCTGCGGGGTAATGAGGCCGAGCAGCCCGACCGCGCAGCCGCCGAGGAACGGCCTGAGCGACGCATCGATCGAAAGCCGGGTCAGGCCACGCTCGACAGTCGCCACCATATACATGATGGCGATTGCGATACCGCCGGCGATCAGGCCAAGCGCGAGGAACGGCAGATACTGGCTGGCAGTCAATGTCGGCACGGCGCCAAGTTCCAGCGGGAACGGCGCGCCGCCCAGCCAGTTCGTCACCAGCGTGGCGCAGATGGCCGCCGTCATCACCGGCGCGACATTGGCGATGGAGTAGATGCCGATGATCAGTTCGAACCCATAGAAGGCGCCGGTCAGCGGTGCGTCGAAGGCGGCCGCGATGGCGCCGGCGGCGCCGGCGCCGACGAGAATGCGCACATCGTTGCGCCGCATGCGGAAGAACCGCGCCAGCCGCGAGCCGAAGCCGCCGCCGACTTGCGTATAACCTGCCTCTAGGCCAACCGAGGCGCCGAAGCCGGACGACAGAATGGTCTGGCCGGCAATGATGAAAGTGTCGGTCAGCGACATGCGCCCACCATAAAGCGCGTTGGCCTCGATCGGGTCGACCGGCGTGCGGAACTTGCGCTTGCGCAGCCAGATGATGGAAAGGCCGAGCAACAACCCGCCGATCGCCGGGGTCATCGCCTGCAACGGGTTGCCCAGCGAAAACATCGCAGACAGGCGTCCGCCTGCCGGCACGTCGAACAGCAGCCAGTGCATGCCCTGCACCAGCGCGCTCATCGCCGTCACCGCAGCCCCCGAAAAAGCGCCGACAACGGCCGCGATAAAGACGACGATGATGCCGCGCGCTTCCAGCACGGGAACGGAACGGACCAGAAGGGCGCGCAGGCGACGGGCGTGGACGGGCAGCGAATGGGTCGAAGACAACGGACGGCTCGCGAATGTCTCATGAGGCACCAAGCCCCAACCGCCTGATACGCCTGACTTTATGGCATGACAACGGCGAATGCCGACACAGTTTGTCGGACTGGTGGAACCGAGCGCCGCGGTTCATCGGCCGCCGGCGAGCTCCAGGTCCTGGAAGCCCGAAAACCAGGCAACGGCTTTTGCCGCTCAACCGACCGCGTCTCACCCCTCGCGCAAGCTTGGCCGGTTACGGTGCATGGCCCGGATTGCCGTTCCGGGCCTGGCAGGCATTGGACGTGAGGTAGATATGGCCATCAGCGAGAGCATTTCGGCGGGCGCCGTGCCGCGCAGCAGCCGCGATATCTTCTTCGCGCTGGGTATCGTCGTCATCCTGGCGGTGCTGTTCCTGCCGATCCCGGCTTTCCTCATCGACGTCGGCCTCGCCTTTTCGATCGCGCTGTCGGTGCTGATCCTGATGGTGGCGCTGTGGATCCAGCGCCCACTCGATTTCTCGTCCTTCCCAACGGTGCTGCTGATCGCCACGATGCTGCGCCTGTCGCTGAACATCGCCACGACCCGCATGATCCTGTCGCACGGCAATGAAGGGACCCACGCCGCCGGCTATGTCATCAGCGGCTTTTCGAAGCTGGTCATGTCGAGCGACTTCGTCATCGGCCTGATCGTGTTCCTGATCCTCATCGTGGTGAACTTCATCGTCATCACGAAGGGCGCGACGCGTATCGCCGAAGTCGGCGCCCGTTTCACCCTCGACGCCATTCCCGGCAAGCAGATGTCGATCGACGCTGATCTTTCCGCCGGCATGATCGACGACAAGACCGCGCAACTGCGCCGCCGTGAACTGGAGGAAGAGTCTTCCTTCTTCGGCTCGATGGACGGCGCTTCCAAATTCGTGCGCGGCGACGCCATCGCCGGCCTCATCATCACCGCCATCAACATCGTCGGCGGTATCGCCATCGGCTATCTGCGCCATGGCATGGGTCTCGGCGAGGCGGCCGACGTCTTCATCAAGCTTTCGGTCGGCGACGGCCTCGTCACCCAGATCCCGGCGCTGATCGTTTCGCTGGCCGCCGGCCTGCTGGTTTCCAAGGGTGGCACGCGCGGCTCGGCCGACCAGGCGGTGTTCGGCCAGCTCGGCGCCTATCCGCGCGCGCTTTATGTGGCGGCCGCTTTGCTCGGCCTGCTGGCGCTGATGCCGGGCCTGCCGATGTTTCCCTTCGTTACGCTGGGCGCCGGCATGGCCGCCATGGGCTACATCATTCCGCTGCGCCACAACCGCCGCGTGGCCGAGCAGGAGGAAGCGCTCGGCAAGGAGGCCGCCGCCAAGGTCGAGGAAGAGAAGAATTCGGTGAAGGCCTCGCTGGCCACCGCCGAGATCGAACTGCTGATCGGCAAGCAGCTTTCGACCAAGCTGCTCACCTCGCACCAGGAACTGGCGTTCCGCATGGGCAAGATGCGCAAGAAGTTCGCCGCGCAATATGGCTTCGTGGTGCCGGAGGTGAAGCTCAGCGACGACTTCGGCATCCCGCCGAAAAGCTACCAGATCAAGATCCACGGCACGGTGGTGGCCGAGCACCAGATGCGCGTCGGCGAACTGATGGTGCTGTTGGGTACCCGCGACCTGCCGGAAATCCCCGGCGAGGAAGTGCGCGAGCCAGCCTTCGGCATGCGCGCCTATTCGGTGATGGAAGCTTTCGCCGAGGACCTGAAGCGCGAGCAATATACGTTCGCCGACAACATGTCGGTGCTACTCACTCACCTGTCCGAGGTGATCCGCAACAACCTGCCGCAGCTCCTCTCCTACAAGGACATGAAGGCGCTGCTTGATCGCCAGGACCCCGAATACCGCAAGCTCGCCGACGAGATCTGCACCTCGCACATCTCCTATCCCGGCCTGCAGGCGGTGCTGAAGCTGCTGCTCGCCGAGCGCGTGTCGATCCGCAATCTGCATCTCATCATCGAGGCGATCGCCGAGATCGCGCCGCATGTGCGGCGCACCGAGCAGATCGTCGAGCATGTGCGCATCCGCATGGCGCAGCAGATCTGCGGCGACCTGACCGAGGGCGGCGTACTCAAGGTGCTGCGCCTCGGCAACCGTTGGGACCTCGCCTTCCACCAGAGCCTCAAGCGCGACGCCAAGGGCGAGGTGCGCGAGTTCGACATCGACCCGCGCCAGCTCGAGGAATTCGGCCAGGAAGCCACCAAGGCGATCCGCCAGCACATGGAGGCCGGCGAGCGCTTCGTGCTGGTCACCGCGCCCGACGCTCGCCCCTATGTCCGCATGATCATCGAGCGCCTGTTCACCACGCTGCCGGTGCTCAGCCATGTCGAGATCGCCAAGGGTGTCGAGATCAGGGTGCTCGGGACCATTTCGTGACGATGGGACTGACCACCCTCTCGCAAAGTTTTATCCTGGCGGCGTTCCTCGCCTTCTGCCGTGTCGGCGCCTGCCTGATGCTGATGCCGGGCCTTTCCTCCATCCGGCTGCCGATGCAGATCCGCCTGTTCGCGGCGGTGGCCGTCACTGTCGGCCTGCTCGCCTTCCTGTGGGACAACATCTATCCCCATGTCGATATGCGGCCGGCCATCTTCGTGCCGATGATCTTTTCCGAGCTTCTGGTCGGCGCGCTGATCGGCACCCTGACCCGGCTCTACATGGAGGCGCTGCGTTTCATCGGTGCAGCGATCGCCATGCTGATCGGCTATGGCGGCGTCGGCGGTCCGGCCATCGAGGAGCCCGAACCGCAGGCGGCACTTGCCGCGTTGATCTCGTTCGCGGCGCTGATGCTCCTGTTCGCGCTCAACTTCCACCATGAGGTGATCCGCGCGCTGGTTGCGTCCTACAAGGTAGCGCCGGTCAACGTCTTCTTCAGCGGCCAGGCTTCGCTGGTCGATGTCACCGACACGCTTTCCGAGGCCTTCCTGCTGGTGCTGCGGCTGGGCAGCCCCTTCGTCGCCTACGCCATCCTGGTCAATCTGGCGATCGGCTTCGTCAACAAGCTGACGCCGCAGATCCCCATCTACTTCATCTCGCTGCCCTTCGTAATCGCCGGCGGCCTGATCCTGTTCTACTTCGCCGTGCCGACGCTGCTGTCGCTGTTCGGCGACGGCTTCATCGAAACGACGCTGGCAAGGTGAGGCGATGACAACGCGCAAGGACCGCCTGAAGAAGCTGGTGCAGGTGCAGGAACAGTTGCGAGCTCTGCACGAAATGCGCCGCGCCGGCTTCCTGGCGCAGGCGCAGACCGCCGAACAGGAAGCGGCGGAACTCGCCCAGCGTTTCGACGCGCCGGATTCGCTATCGACGCTGTTTCCCGAAATCTACCAGCAGCGCATCGCTGGGGCGCTGGCGCGGCGCGACCAAAATCTCGAAGGTGCACGCCTCGAGGCCGGAAGCCTCGCCACGGCCACCGCCCGCACCAACATGGTCGAGCGCGCCTATCGCGACGCACGGCGCCAGGATGAACGCCAGCGCTCTGATCGCGAGCGGCTCGATCTGATCGAGATGAAGCGCGGCAGCGACGGATGACAACGCCGGGGGCGCTTTTGCCTCGTAAGCCTGCGGCAAGCTTGTTCAGCCATCATCACTCAACCCGAAATCGGAAGAAGGTACAGCTTTGGCGATCTCCCCTCCCAGCGACATCGTACTGGACGTGGCCCGCGCCGCGGAGCCGATGGACGTCGAGGCCGCGCGCGCCGCGCTGACCAAGCGCGCCGGCGGTGCCAACGTCGCCTTCTCGCTTGGCGGCGACATGGCCTCGCGCCCCGCGGATCCACCGGCCGGCACCGACCGCAGCAAGGACTTCAAGCGCTTCGAAGCGATGGTGCTGCAGACCTTCATCCAGAACATGCTGCCCAAGGATAGCCAGAACGTCTACGGCAAGGGCCTGGCCGGCGACATGTGGAAATCGCAGCTGGCCGAACACCTCGCCAACGTCATGGCCGAGCGCGGCGGCATCGGCATCGCCCGCTCGATGCTGACCGACCACTATCGCGATGGCGAAAAGACCTTGCCGGTCGGAACCGTCTCCGGCGGGCCGGAAAAAGCAGCGATCGACGAGCAGAACCGGTTGTCGGATTCGCTCGTGCAGGAAATGCAGCGCCGCATGGTCCGCACGATGAGCGGTGATGCGACGCCCGTTGAAACAAAGTCCAAGGTTTAGGAACGATGATGGATCACTCGGAACACACTTCTGGCCTGGTTGCGCATTCCGACCTCAACGTGTCCAGGATCGGCAGCCTCAACGCCATCATCAATCGCATCGAGGAAGCGGTCGAGACCGAAACGGCGGCGATCCGCACCGACGTGAATTTCGATCTGAAGGCCTCGAATGCGCGCAAGAGCCGCTGCCTCTACGAGCTCAACCGCGTCATGAAGACCGTCACCCCCGAGGAGCTCGCCTCCGAGCATCAGGAAGGCCTGCTGCGCCTGCGCGGCAAGCTGGAACGCAACGAGGCGGCCCTTCTCGCTCACCTCAGCGCCGTCAGCGAGGTGGCGAACCTGATGAAGAGCGCCATCCAGTATGCCGAGACCGACGGCACCTATTCCGCCGGCGAATTCGGCTGGGCGCGTTCGTAACGGCCCCGTCCCATGATCAAGTTCGTCATCGCAGCGCTATGGATCGTCGCCGCCACCGTCGGCGCGGTCTTCTACGCCTTCCAGGCGGCCGGCGCGCGTGGCGACGATCCGCCACCGAAACCCTTGCTCGGCGGACTGGACTATGTCTCGACCGAGATCATCTCGGTGCCGCTGATCCGCAACTCGACCGTCGAGGGTTATTTCCTGACCAAGCTCGTCTACACGGTCGAGCCGAAAGAGATGGCCAAGCTGTCAGTACCGGCCGCAGCGCTGATCACCGACCAGGTCTATTCCTATCTCTACGCCAACCCGCAGATCGACTTCTCCAAGCAGGCGACGATCGATCTGGACAAGTTCCGCAATTCGATCCGCGACACCGTCAACGCCCGCGTCGGCATTGACCTGATCCACGAGGTCCTGGTCAATCAGGTCAACTATCTCAGCAAGGACGAAGTGCGCGACAACGCCATCAAGCGGCGCAGCGGCGCAGAACCGACGGAACCGGCGATGAACAAGGTTCCGCCGCCGACATCCGCGCACTGAGCTCCACGGATCAGTCCATTCTGGCGGCAAAATCGCTGGTGCGGTGAGCCCCATCGGCACGCCGCATTTGTCACCGAAATCACGTTGACGTAAACGTCAATCAAAGGCTATATGCGTGCTCGACGGCCGACAAGCTCGGGCGCGCAGGCGCTCGCCACCGGTCCGCACGGGTTCGGAACGGTCCGGACTGCACAACTGGCGCAAATGCGCCGTTAACAAGGGAGACAGTCATGGGCGTTCAGGAAATCGCAGATCAGCTCAAGTCCAAAGTTGCCAGCGCCGGCTTCGACAAGTCGGTGAAGTTCGATACCGGCGCCGACGGCGTCATCGTCATCGACGGCGCGACCGTTTCGACCACCGACGCCCCGACTGACTGCACCATCAAGCTCTCGCTCGACAATCTGGAATCGCTGCTTGCCGGCGACC
Source organism: Mesorhizobium sp. 2RAF21 (assembly GCF_052115345.1). Taxonomy (NCBI): domain Bacteria; kingdom Pseudomonadati; phylum Pseudomonadota; class Alphaproteobacteria; order Hyphomicrobiales; family Phyllobacteriaceae; genus Mesorhizobium; species Mesorhizobium sp. 2RAF21. The sequence continues at coordinate 92,748 of NZ_JBFRGM010000008.1, forward strand.
TCAACCCGACCATGGCCTTCATGACCGGCAAGTTGAAGGTCGAGGGCGACATGACGGTCGCCATGGCGCTGAGCCAGCTCGTCGGCTGACCCGAAGACCATCGCCGAGATACTACCACGGCCTTGTCCTGGCGTATCGGCCAGAAATCAATGATAACGGCGGCAGATTGAGCTGAAAGCTACCTGCCGCCTTCAGGCCGCCACGATCCGCATTCCCGCCCGCTCGCCGGCCTTGCGCCCAGCGGCCTTCAGCGTACCGTGCGCGCCGTCCAGCGCGCCCTCCGCCAACTCCAACGCCAGGAAGCGGTCGCGCTCATAAGGGCCGGGCATCGCCAGGCGACCGGTCTTTTCAGCCGAGAAGCCGAAACGCCCGTAATAGGGTGCATCGCCGACCAAGAGCACGGCGCGATGGCCGAGCCTGCCGGCTTCAGTGATCGCCTGCCGCATCAGCGCCGAGCCGATGCCGGCGCTCTTCACCATCGGATCGACCGCAAGCGGACCGAGCAGCAGGGCTGGCGCACCACCCTCGCCCAGCCGCACATCCCAGAGCCGCACGGTGCCGACGATGGCACCGGTCTCGTTGCGGGCAACGAAAGCCAAGCCTTCGGACGGGCGGCGTCCGCGCCGCAGCTTTTCCGACGACTTGCGCTTACGGCCCGCGCCCATGGCGCGGTCGAGCAGCGCTTCGCGCGCGGCAGCGTCGGCGCCGTTCTCGGCGGTGATGATGAAGGCAGGCAGCGCTGCCGGGAGAATTTTGGCGATGTCCATTTCCGCGATCCTTCACGAGCGGAGGTGTTCCACAAGCGAACCCACCGCCGGCATTGCTGCCGGCGAGCGGGATGATCTGACGAGCTTTGCGCCCGTCAGATCACGTAGGATCGGAGAGGCTCGAAGCCGTTGAAGGCGACCGCCGAATAGGTGGTCGTATAGGCGCCGGTGCCTTCGATCAGCACCTCGTCGCCGATGGTCAGCGACAAAGGCAGCGGATACGGCGCCTTCTCGTACATCACGTCGGCCGAATCGCAGGTCGGTCCGGCGAGCACGCAGGGAGCCACCTCGCCACCGTCATGCGCGGTCACGATCGGGTAGCGGATCGCCTCGTCCATCGTCTCGGCGAGACCGCCGAACTTGCCGATGTCGAGATAGACCCAGCGCACATTGTCGTTGTCGGCCTTCTTCGAGATCAGCACGACTTCCGACTTGATGACGCCCGCATTGCCGACCATGCCGCGGCCCGGCTCGATGATGGTCTCCGGGATGTCGTTGCCGAAGTGCTTGCGCAGCGCGCCGAAGATCGCCTGGCCATAGGCCTGCGCCGCCGGCACATCCTTCAGGTAACGGGTCGGGAAGCCGCCGCCCATGTTGACCATCTTCAAGACGATGCCTTCCTCGGCAAGCGTCGCGAACACGCGCTTGGCATCGCCCAGCGCACGGTCCCAGGCGGTCAGGTCGGTCTGCTGCGAGCCGACATGGAACGACACGCCATAGGCGTCGAGGCCCAGCACCTTGGCGCGGCGCAGCACGTCGACCGCCATCGCCGGCACGCAACCGAACTTGCGCGACAACGGCCATTCGGCGCCTTCGCCGTCGGTCAGCACGCGGCAGAACACGCGCGCGGCCGGAGCGGCGCGGGCCACCTTTTCCACCTCTTCGACGCTGTCGACGGCGAACAGGCGGATGCCGAGCGCATAGGCCTTAGCGATATCGCGCTCCTTCTTGATGGTGTTGCCGAAGGAGATGCGGTCGGCGGGCGCGCCGGCGTCCATCGCCATCTCGGCCTCGGCAACCGACGCGGTGTCGAAAGACGAGCCCATCGCTGCGAGCAGGCGCAGGATTTCCGGCGCCGGGTTTGCCTTCACCGCGTAGTAGATCCGGGAATCGGGAAGCGCCTTCTCGAAGGCGCGGAAGTTATCGCGCACGACATCGAGGTCGACGACGAGGCAAGGGCCTTCGGGGCGTCGGGTGGCGAGGAAATCGAGTACACGTTGCGTAGCCATCGGAACCTCCATCGCACCAGGCGGTGCGTGCAAAGGTGCGGAACGCGGGCCTTCTGCCTCGCGAACACGCGGTCAAACAAAGGCGGGACGAAAATCCGATGGTACCAGCCGGTGGAGACCCCGGAACCATGGAAAGCCGTCTCGCGGCGATGGACCTAGCCTTGCCCGGCTATGATCCGCTTTGTCTGCCTTGGCTTGGATGGGAAATCCCAACCGCACTGCCGGCAATGAGGGTGTGCCTCTTCAGTAACCCCGGTCTATGGACAACCGGAAAACACCAGAAAGGCCCGCACCGTCGTTGCTTCAAGACGTCCTCGGATCGGCGGTTGGCCGCTGAACCGACCGGGCTCGTTACTTCCCGGGTACCGTCCCGATATCCTCGCCATTCGAGGGTCGGGGGACGCCCACAGGCACGTGCGACTTTGGGCAAGCGCGATATAGGCGCGCATGCTTTCACAATCAATTAAAATCGAACCCCGGCTTGAAAAAATTCGGCTGTCGAACGACTGTGGACGCACAGTATCCAGATATTGAACGATGCCCAGCCAGCGCGACCCCTTCAATGCCTTCCTCGATTTGCCACAAGTGGCTGTTTCCCATGCACAATCCGGCCCGCTAGCCGGCCTGTCCCTGGCCGTGAAGGACATTTTCGACGTCGCTGGCTACGTCACCGGCTGCGGCAATCCCGACAAGGGCGAAAACGGCGCAGCAGCGGCTAAAACGGCACCCACGGTGCGAAAACTGCTCGATGCCGGCGCGCGATTCGTCGCCAAGACACAGACCGACGAGCTCGCTTTCTCGCTGATGGGTCAGAACGCCCATTTTCCAAGGCCTGTGAACCCGGCCGCCCCCAACCGTGTCACTGGCGGGTCGTCCTCGGGCTCGGCAGCGGCCGTTGCCAGCGGTCTTGCCGACATCGCAACGGGCTCCGACACCGGCGGCTCGATCCGCGCGCCGGCAAGCTTCTGCGGCCTGATCGGACTGCGCACCACCCATGGCGCGATCTCGCTTGAAGGCACCATGCCGTTGGCGCCCAGTTTCGATACCTTCGGCTGGTTCGCACGGGACATCGGGACCTACGAGAAGGTGGCGGAGGTGCTATTTGGGAGAGAGGATGCGGTGAGCCTCGCTCACCCGCGCCCCTTCCGCCTCGCAGCCCTCAACGACCTGCTGCTGGGCAATGTGGAAGCGGCGGAATATCGCCGCATGATTGACGCCATCGCGCCAATCCTCGGCGAATCCAAGATCGCCCCTGCCCTCACCCACGACCTTGACGACCTCTACTGGTGCTTCCGCAAACTGCAGGCTTCCGAAGCCTGGGGTTCGCATGGCCGCTGGATCGAAGAGGGTGACCGCCGCCTCGGTCCGGGCGTCAAGGAGCGGTTTGCCTATGGCGCCAGCATCGACCAAGGTACCGTGACGACCGAAACCGCGTGCCGCGCCTCCTTCCGCGCCGAACTCGCCGACCGTCTCGGCGACGACGGCATCCTCGTCCTGCCGACCGTACCGGGCGCGGCACCGTTGGCAGCTTCGAGTTTCGACGAAACGCAGGCCTATCGCGAGCGTGCCTTGCATCTGCTTTGCCTGTCCGGGCTTTCCGGCTTCCCGCAGATCACGCTGCCGCTTGGAACCGTCGATGGCGCGCCATTCGGCATCTCGCTGCTCAGCCCGCAAGGCAGCGACCTCGCGCTTGTCCGGCTTGGGCGGCGTATTCTCGAAACAGCCGGAAAGGCCTGACGCGATGGACACTCTCACCCGCATGCGCGCCTTCATCGACGTGGTCGAGGCGGAGGGTTTTTCGGCCGCAGGTCGCAAGATCGGCCGTTCGAAGGCGCTGCTCTCCAAATATGTGCGCGAACTGGAAGACGAACTCGGCGCGCTCTTGCTCAATCGCACCACCCGTCAGTTCTCGCTGACCGAGGCCGGCCATACCTATTACAAACGCGCCTCCGAGATCGTGCGCGAGATCGACAGCCTGTCGGACGCGGTGCGCGACAGTTCCGGCGACGTGCGCGGCAGGATCAAGCTTTCGGCGCCGCGCACCATGGCGGACGCGGCGGTCGGTCAATCGATGATCGATTTCGCCAGGCAATATCCGGACGTCTCGCTGGAGGTGCATCTCGACGATCGCTTCGTCGACCTTGTCGAGGAAGGCTTCGACCTCGCCATCCGCATCACGCGGCTTGAAAACTCCTCGCTGATCGCCCGCAAGCTGGCGCCGTTTACGCTGAAACTCTGCGGTTCGCAGGAGCTGATCGCCAAATATGGCAAGCCGACCCGCCCTCAGGACCTGGCGCACATGCCCTGCGTGGTCGACACCAATGGCCGCTGGGCCTCCAACTGGCCGTTCCGTGGCGACGACGGCGACATCACCAGTGTTCCGATCAGCGGCCCGATGATGGTCAACAGCCCCATCACCACCCGCATGGCGGCCCTCGCCGGCCTGGGCTTTGCCCTGCTGCCGGATTTCGTCGCCGCACCGGAAATCAAGAGCGGCCGGCTGATCTCGCTGCTCGAGGACCGCATCGACTTCAACGGCGGCATTTTCGCGGTCTATCCGCACCGCCGCTACCTGCCGGCGAAGGTGCGTGTCTTCGTCGACTTCATGGTGCAGTGGTTCAAGACGCACGAAACGTCATAACATTTTCGTTAGCCCGGTCCCACTTTCGCCCGGTTTCTGGTAACCCTCGGGGCCATGCTCATCCGAAGGAATCGCCAGGGTCCATGAACGTCCGGGGACGAATAGCCACTACGGCCGCGGCCTTCGGCGCCTTGCTTACCGGCACGGTGCCGGCCATGGTCCACCCGCACGTCTTTGCCGAGGCCCGCCTCGACGTCGTGCTTTCCCCCGACCATCAGTCGATCGCGGCATTGCGCCACCTCTGGCGCTTCGACGAATTGTTCTCCTCGACGGTGCTGATGGAGTTCGACAAGAATTCCGACCTCAAGCTCGACGATGCCGAGCTGAAGGAAGTGGCCAACACCATTAAGGCGTCGCTGGCCGAGTACAATTATTTCCAGATGGTCACCGTCGACGGCAAGGACGTCAAGATGAAGGCGCCGGCCGACATCGTCGCCTCCTTCGACAACAACCAGCTCATCGTTCTGTTCGAAGACCAGCCGCAGCAACCACTCAGGCTGAAAGGCAAGATCGACCTCGGCGTCTACGATCCGACCTTCTATACCGCCATCGACTTCACCGACGATACCAACCTCTCGGTGAAGGACCTGCCTTCCTCCTGCAACCGCTCCGTCATCCGGCCGGACCCGGACCAGGCGATCGCCCAGAACCAGAAGACCCTGACGGAAGCGTTCTTCAACGATCCGACAGGCACGGACATGAGCAAGATCTTCGCGACCAAACTCGAGTTGAACTGTCGGCCAGAAGGGTAACCCCCCGTGACCAAGACGACGACACGCCTGATCTTCTGCCTGCTGGCGACGGCCTTCGTGACGGCGCAGCTGGCCGGCCACGCCCACGCGCAGAGCTCGCTGGGCATCGGCACCAATGACGCGATGGCGCCGAGCACCGGCCTGTTTTCCGGCTTCCTGACCTGGGTCAACTTGCGCCAGCAACAATTCTACCACGCGCTCGCCGACGCCATCAAAGCGATGCGCCAGGACGGTTCGAAACTCTGGCTGCTGATCGGCCTGTCCTTCGTCTACGGCATCTTCCATGCCGCCGGCCCTGGCCACGGCAAGGCCGTGATTTCCTCCTACATGCTGGCCAATGAAGTGGCGCTGAGGCGCGGCATCCTGCTCTCCTTCATCTCCGCCTTCCTGCAGGCGATCACCGCCATCGTGGTGATGCTGCTTGCCTATTTCGTGCTGCGCGGCACCTCGATCTCGATGACCGACACCGCCTGGTTCCTGGAGATCGCGTCTTACGCCTTCGTGACGGTCTTCGGCGCCTGGCTATTGTGGCGCAAGCTCGGCCCGGCGGTGAAGCGCTTGTTCGGCGCGGCACCCACCTACAGCCTGTCAGCCGCGCATGCCCATGCCGGCGGCCACAGCCATGCCGACCATGGTCATGCCCGCGCGGCACATTCGCATGACCATTCCGCCCACGACCATCATGACCACGGGCACGATCACCACGATCATGCCGGCCATGATCATCACCACCACGACCACCATCATCACGATCATGGCCCGGGCCAGGTCTGCGAGAGCTGCGGTCATTCGCATGCACCCGACCCGACCCTGCTCGCCGGCGACCGCTTCGACTGGCGCAGCGCCTGGACGGCGGTTGCCGCCGTCGGCATCAGGCCCTGCTCCGGCGCGCTGATCGTGCTGTCCTTCGCCTTCCTCAACGGCCTGTGGGCTGGCGGCATCCTGTCGGTGCTGGCGATGGCGGTGGGAACGGCGATCACCGTCTCCCTGCTCGCCACGCTGGCAGTGACGGCCAAGGACTGGGCCGTGATGCTGGCCGGCGACGGCCGTTTCGGCAACCGCGTCCATTCCGCCATCGAAATCGGCGGCGCGGCGATGGTGTTCCTGTTCGGCCTTATCCTGCTGACGGCCAGTCTGCGAGCTTAAGCGCTGTCTCCCCTTGCGGTGGAGAAAAACACCTACTCGCCCAGTTCATCCTCGATATGCGCATGGATGATAGCATCGAAACTGGTCTCCGCTTCGAAACCCAGTTCCCGTGCGCGGCGTGCCTCGAAGCGGGTCGGCCAGTTCTTGACGATCGCCCACACCGCCTCGTCCGGCGCCTCGCGGATCAGCGCGACCGCTTTTACACCGGCGACGCGGCCAAGCGCCTCGATCTGCTCGGCGACGCTGACCCCGACACCCGGCATGGTGATGTTGCGGCGCGGGCCTACGGTCGCGCCGTCGATCTCGGCGGCGCGGATCAGGAACCCGACCGCCGAGCGCGGGCTGGCATGGGTGTGCACCACCGAACGCGGCACCGGCAGCATCGCCTCGACGCCGTTCAGCGGCTCACGGATGATGCCGGAGAAGAAACCGGAAGCGGCCTTGTTCGGCTTGCCGGGCCTGACACAGATCGTCGGCAGGCGAATGCCGATGCCGTCGAAGAAGCCGCGTCGCGAATAGTCGGCCAGCAGCGCCTCGCCGACCAGTTTCTGCGTGCCGTAGGAGGTCAGCGGCGTGGCGTGGAAATCGTCGGGAATGACCGGCGGAAACGGTGCGCCGAACACGGCGATCGACGAGGTGAAGACGACGCGTGGATTGTAAGCCGCCACCCTGATCGCGTCGAACAGTGCTCTCGTGCCGTCGAGGTTGACCCGGTAGCCGAGGTCGAAATTGGCTTCCGCCTCCCCGGAGACGACACCGGCCAGATGGAAGACGATGTCTGGGCGCGTTCTCAAAAGCGCGTCGGCCGCGCCGGGCGCGGCAAGGTCGCCGGTGTGGATGGTGGTCGAAATGCCGGCCGCGACAGGCGTTTTCGGCGCCACGATATCATGCAGGTCTAGCGCTGCGATGCGCCTGCCGCGCAGCGCGCCGTCCTTCGCCAGTCGCGTCGTGAGCTTGCGGCCGATCATACCGGCCGCACCGGTGATCAGCACGCGCATATCAGTTTCCCTTTCGCCGCTGGGCGCGGCTGCGCAGCCAGAACACGAGGAAGAAGGCCGCCACGAACAGCACCGCGACAATGCCGGCCAGCACCGTCGAGATATTGCCGATCGCTAGCATGATCGTTGGAAGATAGAAGGCCGTCACGCCGAACAGAAGCATGATCGACAGCGCGGCGATGGCCGAGCGCTTGCTTTCGCGGTCCATGGTGGGTCCGATCCCGGGTCTCGGTTTCCGTTTGTCGACGTCTCGTTAGCACAGCCTGCCGTTCAATGCAGGTGCCTGGGCTGCGGTGAGACGCCACGCACGGCCTCTCGCGGGCGGCCGTCCTCGGCGCGGCGGTCGAATTCGATTTCCACGGTCGCATGGCTGATGTCGTGCCCGGCACGCAGGCGGCTTTTTATGGCGTCGACGGCGACATGCGCGTCCACGCCGTCCTTCAGGCTGGCATGCAGCGTCGCCATGTTGCGGGCCCCGTCGATGGACCACAAATGCACGTGATGAACCTCGCGCACGCCGGGCACATTGTCCTGGAGGTCGTTGACGATGGCGTCGCGGTCGAGTCCCGCCGGCGTTCCCTCCAGCAATACATGTGCGGCCGCCCGCATCAGGTTCCAGGCCGTCGACAGGATCAGAACGGCCACCAACACCGACAGGATGGGATCGATCGGCGTCCAGCCGGTTGCCAGGATCACCAGCGCCGCGACGATGGCGGCCAGCGATCCCAAAATATCGCCCAGCACATGCAGGAGCGCACCGCGCATGTTGAGGCTTCCGCGGTCGCCGCCATGCAGGATCACGAAGCCCGCGACATTGACAGCCAGGCCCAGCGCCGCGACCACAAGCATCGGCCCGCCGAGCACCGGTAGCGGCGCCTGGAAGCGCCGCCACGCCTCGTAGCAGATCCACAACGCCACCAGGAAGATTGCGAGGCCGTTGGTATAGGCGACCAGCGTCTTGACGCGGCCATAACCATAGGTGTGCCGGCCGTTGGCCGGCCTCTCGCCGAGATGGAAGGCGTACCAGGCGAGCCCCAGCGCGATTGCGTCGGTCAGCATGTGGCCGGCATCGGCAAGCAGCGCCAACGAACCGGTTAGCAGGCCGCCGATCACTTCGGCGACCATGAAACCACCGGTCAGAACCGCCGCGGCGAGAACGCGCTTCTTGTCGGCGGCACCAAGATCGTGCCCGCCTGCATCATGGTCTTGGCTGTACGAACCGTGGTCGTGCGAATGATCATATCCCATCAGCCAACCCTCTTGGCGGGGGAACTTAAATCAATTCATTTGGATATAGAAGCATTCCGCTGCCATCCAGCGGCCACTAATCTTCGACTTTAGTACAAGATATTCAGAAACCAGCCGGCTAAGGATAAAATTCAACTAAAAATCCCCTGCCCGCCCTATGGACCACGCTTTTCGCACCGAGTCATTTAAGTTCGGCTCAGCAGCCGTCAATGTGATCGGAACGCCTCCAGACGCCGCTTCTGCTGCCCGGCGGCGTCGAAATTGGCCGGGTCCAGCCAGGCTTCGTAAGCCTTCTTCAGCGCCGGCCATTCCTTGTCGATGATCGAGTACCACGCCGTATCGCGGTTCTCGCTCTTGACCACCAGATGCTGGCGGAAAATACCCTCGAAACTGAAGCCGAAGCGTTCCGCCGCCCGCTTTGACGGTTCGTTGTTGTTGTTGCACTTCCACTCGTAGCGGCGGTAGCCGAGCTCGTCGAAAGCATATTGGGCGAACAGGAACTGTGCCTCGGTCGCCGCCGGCTTGCGCGCGATCAGCGGCCCCCAATAGATGTTGCCGATCTCGATCACGCCAAAGGCGGGCTCTATGCGCATCAACGTCTGCCGGCCGGCGACCTTGCCGCTCGCCTTGTCGATCACCGCGAAAAACAGCGGGTCGCTACTGGCTTCCACCTTGTCCAGCCAGGGCTGGAACGCCGCCCGGCTTTCCGGCGGCACCTCGAACAGCCAGCGGAAGCGGCCGTCGGCGTCGGTCACCGAGGAGGCCTCGAACAGGCCGTCGCCGTGCCGCGCCGCGTCCAGCGGCTCCAGCCGCACATAACGGCCTTCCAGCACCTTGCGCTCCGGACGCGGGCGCGGCTGCCAGTTCTTCAGATCTTCGGACACCATTGGCTCCTTAACGTTTGACAGGGCTCGCGCACCCTTTCAAAAAACACGGATGCGCAACTAGCACCAGCTGGACCAACAAAATGATCCACACAATCCCTGCCTTCGATCGCCTCGGCGAGGAAAATGCCTTCGCGGTGCTCGCCCGCGCTACCGCGCTTGCCGGGCAGGGACGCGACATCGTCAATCTCGGCATCGGCCAACCGGATTTCCGCACGCCGGAACACATCGTCGAGGCCGCCATCAAGGCGCTGCGCGACGGCCACCATGGCTATACGCCGGCCACCGGCCTTGCCGCCACCCGCGAGGCGGTGGTGCGCCGCACGCTCGCCACCACCGGCGTCGAAGTCTCGCCCGACAACGTCATGATCCTTCCCGGCGGCAAGCCGACCATGTTCGCCGCCATCCTGATGTTCGGCGAAGCGGGCGCCGATATCCTCTATCCCGATCCCGGCTTTCCCATCTATCGCTCGATGATCGAATTCACCGGCGCCCGGCCGGTGCCGGTGCCGATCCGCGAGGAAAACGGTTTTGCCTTCTCCGCCGACGAAACGCTGGCGCTGATCACACCCACCACGCGCCTGCTCATCCTCAACTCGCCTGCCAATCCGACGGGCGGGGTGACGCCACGTACGGAGATCGAGAAGCTGGTGAAAGGGCTGGAACGGCACCCGCATGTCGCGATCCTCTCCGACGAGATCTACGACGTGATGACCTATGACGGCGAGCGACATTGTTCGCTGCTCACCTTCCCGGAAATCCGCGACCGGTTGATCGTGCTCAACGGCTGGTCGAAGACCTGGGCGATGACCGGTTGGCGCATGGGCTGGTCGATCTGGCCGAACGGCGACAAGGGCGCGCATCTCTACGACAAGGTGCGCAAGCTGGCGGTCAATTGCTGGTCCTGCGTCAACGCGCCCAGCCAATATGCCGGCATCGCCGCTATCGACGGCCCGCAGGACGAAGTCGCCGCCATGATGCGGGCCTTCGATCGCCGCCGCAAGCTGGTGGTGGAGGGCCTGAATGCCCTGCCCGGCATTTCCTGCATCACGCCGAAGGGCGCCTTCTACGCCTTCCCCAACATCTCCGGCACCGGCTGGAAAGCCAAGAAACTTGCCTCCGCGCTGCTGGAAGAGGCGGGCGTGGCTCTGATCGGCGGACCGGATTTCGGCGTGCTTGGCGAAGGCTACATGCGGCTTTCCTACGCCAACTCGGAAGACAACATCGCCCGTGCCCTGCAAAGGATCGGCGATTTCCTGATCGCGAACGCAAAGACGGGAGGCACCCCATGAGAGGTACAACCCTGTTCGGGCTGATATCGCTGGTGTTTCTCGTTGGCACGTTTCAGGTGTCGGCCGATGAGCCGATAAAAGCCTGCGGCGGCATAAGGGGCCTCTCCTGTAGTGCCAGCCAATTCTGCGAGTTTCCGGTCGAGACCCAATGTGGCCGCGCTGATCGCATGGGCATTTGCATGCAGAGGCCTGAGATTTGCACGGAGCAATATCAGCCGGTGTGCGGTTGCGACGGCAAGACCTACGGCAACGATTGCGCACGCCGCGCCGCAGGCGCTGCCAAGCTCAAGGATGGGGAGTGCTGAATACCGTCAGACCAATGGCGCTGCACTCATTCAACCAATCCCGGCACTGCCGGAAAGCCTATCACCCAAGAATTAGGTGCTTTGCACTTTAGTCAAGCGCAGCGCAACCTCAACGATAAGACGCACTGCCAACAACTGAAGCACTAAGGTCGCCGCACTCATTACCCCTCCAAAGGCGACGATCGATGCCGACGCACCGAGAACAGCTGGAGTTTTGGGAACAAGAAGAAGCCAAATAGTCGTACCCAACGACTCTAAAACAATTCTCATCGTGAAAATAACTAGTGCTAGCCTCCACAGAACGATTGCCAATTTCTCGACGTCTACGCGCTTTAAAACCCAAATATCCGAAAACTTGCTCATCGACACCCCCGACGTCAGACGACACTCTGGCAGAATTTCTGTACCAGGCCAATTTAGACCCGTTTTTATCCGCGGCGACGTTATCAGCCTCGCCCGACCAGCGGCATCTTGGTCGCCATCACCGTCATGAACAGCACGTTGGCGTCGAGCGGCAGGCCGGCCATATAGACCACGGCTTCGGCGACACGTTCGACATCCATCACCGCTTCCGCCGCGATAGTGCCATTGGCCTGAGGTACACCCACCGTCATCGGCACGGCCATTTCGGTCAGCGCATTGCCGATGTCGATCTGCCCGCAGGCGATGTCGAAGGGACGGCCGTCCAGCGCCAGCGTCTTGGTAAGGCCGGTGATCGCGTGCTTGGTCGCTGTATAGGGCACGGAGCCCGGTCGCGGCACCTGTGCCGAAACGGAGCCGTTGTTGATGATGCGCCCACCCATCGGCGTCTGCCGACGCATGGCGCCGAAGGCGGCGCGGGCGCACAGGAAGGAACCGGTCAGGTTGACGGCAACGATGTCGTTCCAGACCTCGACCGGGATTTCGTCGATCGGTGTCGATTTGTAACCCATGCCGGCATTGTTGAAGAGCAGGTCGACCCGTCCGAACGCATCCGTGGTCGTCTTGAACAGCGCCTCGACCTGGTCGGGCTTGGTGATGTCGCAGGCGACCGCCAGCGCCGCCGCCTTGGTCTTGCCGGCAGCCGCGATTGCGGGCTCGAGCACCGCCTTGCGCCGGCCGCAGAACACCGTGTTCCAGCCGTCCTTCAGCAAGGCTGTCGCAACGCTCTTGCCGATGCCGGTACCCGCGCCGGTGACGATTGCCGTGCCCTTGATTGTCATGCCGTCCTCCCCGGCGCATGCCCCCGAAAATCGGAACGGTTTTCGGACAGGATCGGGCGCCAACTTAAAGTGTTAGAGCGTCCTTTGGGCGAACGATAGGGTGCGGCGCTCAACAGAGACCGAGGCATGGCAAATGAATGCCGCCGTGGCAAGCCGCGGCGCGAGGATCAGAGGGATGGATGGAGATGGCCAACAAAAAGGGCGGTCATTGGCGACCGCCCAGTCTGAACCAGCTTGGGAGGAGGATAGCCGATCCGATGCTTAAAATGATGCGCCTGACTGGTTAACGAAAGATTAACGCAGCCGGCGCCGGTCAACCTTGCGCTGTCGCGTCAGCTTCCTACCACTTCGGATTGACGCCGACCGGCGCTTTTGCCGAGGCGACGGTCGCCTCGATATGATCGACCAGCGCGTCGGGCAGGCTGAGCCGTCCGGCCAGCATGTCGAGATAGCCACGCTCGGCGCGTGTGTCCGGGTCGATGGCGAGACGCGAGGCGGTGTAGAGCTCGATCTTCTGCGCCTCGGTCTTCGCGGCGGCAGCGAGCGCGTCGACATCCGTCGGCGCCGCCAGCGCATCCCGAAGGAAGTCGGTGGCCTCGGCGCCGAGGCCCGACAGGCCGACCTTGTCGATGATCTTGCCGCGCTCCGCCTCGTCGATACGGCCGTCCGCCTTGGCGGCGGCGATCATGGCGCGCACGATGGTCAGCGCGAATTCGGCCTCGCCCTGCGGCGCCTGAGCCGGATCGAAGCTGTCGCCGGCCGGCGGCGGCAACAATTCCGGCTCCCTGGCGACATCGGCCGGCTTCTGGCCGGCCTTGTAGTTCTGGTAGGCCTTGTAGGCCAGCCCGCCAATGGCGGCAAGACCGCCAAGCTTGACGGCCGTGCCGGTCACCTGACGCCCCGCGCCGGTGCCCAGAAGCACGGCAGCCAAGGCGCCGGCGGCCAGCGGATTGTCCTTGGCCATCTGAACGGCCTGGCCTGCCTTGTCGCGCACGGTTCCGGTGGCGCCGGGAACTTGCGAGCTCAGAAGATCGTCGAGCAGTTTCTTGGGGTCGAACATCAAGGGCTCCAGCTTGTCTCGGCGGTTTTCATCCGCAGAGGTAGGCGGGCGAAGGCAACATTACAATGACATCGGCGCCTTTCTTGCTGCGTCGCATGCGCATGGAAGGCCCCCCAAACGGGCTTTCGTGCCGCCGGCCAGATGCCGGGATCAACTGCCGATATGCCGGCGGTCGCCGCGCCGGGCGGCCAGTTCGACCTGGCGGTGGCGCTCGGCATAACGGGCGCGGTCGTCGTCGGAGCGCGCCTCATGGCAATGCGGACACGAGATGCCGGCCTTGTAATGAGGCGAAGCCCGCTCCTGCGGCGTCAGCGGATGCCGGCAGGCGCGGCACAGCTCAGCCTCGCCCTCGGCCAGCCCATGCGAGACGGAGACGCGCTCGTCAAAGACAAAACACTCGCCTTTCCAGAGACTTGCGTCTTCCGGTACGTCTTCGAGATATTTCAGGATGCCACCCTTGAGGTGGAAAACCTCGTCGAAACCGAGCGATTTCACATAGGCGGTCGCCTTCTCGCAGCGGATGCCGCCGGTGCAGAACATAGCGACCTTCTTACCTTCCAGCTCGGCGCTGTGGTCGCGCGCCCATTGCGGGAAATCGCGAAAACTCTTGGTTTGCGGATCGATCGCACCCTCGAAGGTGCCCAATGACACCTCGTAGTCGTTGCGGGTGTCGATGACGACGGTGCCCGGATCTGAGATCAGCGCGTTCCAGTCCTTGGCCTCGACATAGGTGCCGACAGCGCCGAGCGGGTCGATGTCCGAGACGCCCATGGTGACGATCTCGCGCTTAAGCCGCACTTTCATGCGATGGAACGGCATCTCGGCCGCTTCCGAATACTTGACCTCGAGCCCGGACAATTCCGCAATGGATTCAAGATGTTCGATGAGCGCCGCAATGGCCTCGGCGCTGCCGGCGACGGTGCCGTTGATGCCTTCATGCGCCAAAAGCAGCGTGCCCTTGATGCCGTGTCCGCAGCAGAAAGCGGCCAGCGGCGCGCGCAGCGCTTCGTGGTCGGCAAGCCTGGCGAAGCGGTAGAGCGCGGCGACGCGAACGGGTCTGGGCGGCGCGGATTGGTTCATCGGGCACGTCCGTACCCCCTCGCGCCTGTGGACACAAGCACGGGGTGGCGGCTCCGGTGCACAAAAAAGCGCCTGCCCGTTCAAGCCCTTGCGCGGCAGGGGCCGGATTCCGGCGCCCGAATTTATACACAGGCCCGCGAACGGTTCGAAAATCGGTCGAAAAATGGAGAACCGTCCGTCATGTTCGATGAAACCGTCAACACCGCAATCCGTCGCGCCGCCCGCGCCGCCGATCTCGACGCCGCAGCCCTGTTTGCTCTCGTCGAGGTGGAAAGCGGCGGCCGGTTTTTCACGAAAATGGACGGCAGGGCCGAACCGCCGATCCGCTTCGAGGGACACTATTTCGACCGCCGGCTGCAAGGGGCCTCCCGCGAGGCAGCACAGGCTGCCGGTCTCGCCTCTCCCGTCGCGGGAGCGGTCGCCAATCCGCGAACCCAGGCGGCGCGCTGGGCGCTGCTGACGCGGGCGGCGGCCATCGACCGCAAGGCCGCCTATGAATCGACCTCCTGGGGTGTCGGCCAGGTCATGGGCGCGCACTGGGCCTGGCTGGGGTTTGCGGACGTCGAGGCGCTGGTGGCCGAAGCGCGCTCCGGTATCGAGGGCCAGTTGCGGCTGATGCTGCGCTATGTCGACAAGGCCGGTCTGGCGCCGGCGCTGCGCAACCGCGACTGGACCGCTTTCGCGCGCGGCTATAACGGCCCCGGCTATCGCCGCAACGCCTATGACCGCAAGCTTGCCGCCGCCTACCGGCGCCATGCCGGCCTGGCCATCGGCACGTTTGAAGAACTGGACAAGGATGAGCCCCCGGCGCCGTCCGCCGATCCGCTCCACCGCCGCGTTCTCAACTGGCTCGGCCGACAGGTCGGTCGCTAAACGTCGGCTCCACACCGCCGGTCGATGGCAAACGCCAGGCTTAAGATTTTCCACCGGCTGACACTGGTTATCCGGCCGACCGACGCTATCCTTCAGGCCAAGCGCCGGTGTGGCCTCCTATCAGTGCGAAGCTACGTGGACTTGGACATGGCCCTCTGCTAGACAAATTTAAATCGGTTGAATTTTTGCCGGAAAACGGCGTCGGCGAGAAGCCGGGAACAACAAGCCAAGGACAACAGGAATGTCGAACAAGACCGCAAAGCTGCTTTCGCTGCTCGACGGCCAGCCGGTGATCCCGGTGATCAAGATCGCCGACGTCAAGGATGCCGTGCCGCTGGCGCGTGCCCTGGCGCGTGGCGGCCTGCCGGCCATCGAAATCACGCTGCGCACCGACGCGGCGCTCGACTCCATCCGCCGCGTGGCGGCCGAGGTCGAGGAGGCAGTGGTCGGCGCCGGCACCATCCTCAATGCCCGCCAGTTCGACGAGGCGGCCAAGGCCGGCTCGCGTTTCATCGTCAGCCCCGGCCTGACCCGGGAAGTGATCGCGGCCGCCAGCGGCAGCGACGTGCCGCTGCTGCCCGGCGTCATCACGCCGGGCGAAATCATGGCTGCCGCCGAGGCCGGGCTCGATTTCCTGAAATTCTTCCCGGCCGAACAGGCCGGCGGGGCCGCTTTCCTAAAATCGCTGGCTTCGCCCTTCGGCGGCATCCACTTCTGCCCGACCGGCGGCATCGGTGCAAACAACGCCAAGGACTATCTCGGCCTGCCGAACGTGATCTGCGTCGGCGGTTCCTGGGTGGCGCCCGACGAGATGGTCAAGGCCGGCGACTGGGCCGGCATCGAGGCGCTGGCGCGCGAAGCGAGCAAGCTGCGCAAGAAGTGACTTGTCCCTCCCCGCGTGGGAGATCAAAAACTAAGCCGCAAACAAAAACCGCGCCTCATGGGCGCGGTTTTTCGTTTTGGGAACCCACAGACTTACTTGGTCTGGAAGCGGGCCACCGAGAGGAACTTCACGGCGGTGCCGGTGAAGCGGCTGGCGTCGGTCGGCTGGCCGTCCGGCTGGAAGCCGGCGGTGTAGACCTCGCTCGGCGCCGAACGCACCAGATTGTAGGCCAGACGCGGCGCGGTGGTGGAATCCGTCACCTTGGCGATCTGCTCGTTGGCCTGCAGCGCCCAGCGCGCCGCCTTCGGCGCGGCCGGAAGCACCACGGACTTCGCGGTCGGCTTGGCATCCTGCACGTTGGCGCGGGCTTCCTTGCGCGTCGTCTTCACGCTGCCGCCCATGGCCGCGGCCGGATCGGAGCCGGCGGGACGGGCGGCGACGGCGCCACGCGGCGTGGCGGCATCGACGCCGGACGGATCGTTGAAGGCCGAACGCGGCGCCGGGCTCGGCGTGACGGCGGCGACCTGATAGGTGTCGGCGGCGGAGGACTGCTCCAGCACGGCCTTGACCGCGTCGGTACGCCCGCCGGGCGGTACCGCGAACGCGTCGGTGGCCGTCGGTCGCGAGCCCTTACCGGTGTCGGCAAGCGCCAGAAGCACCGCCTGCTGGTTGGGTTCGGCCTGGGCCGTCGCTGTTTCCGGTCGCCGGGTCGGAACCGGCACATTGGCGGCGACAGCCTGATCATCCGCGCTAGCGGCGGCAACCGGCTGCGGCGCATTGGCATCGGCCATGCCGAACGGCACGGTGTCAGGCGAAACAGGTGCCGCGGCGGCCACGACAGTCGGCTGCTCGGCCTGGCTGGTCGCGCTGGCGTCCGCCACGCCGAATGGAACGGTCTCGGGCGTCGGCGGCGTCTGCACGCCGACATCCGCCTTCGGACGCGGCGCCGCACCCGGCAGCGGCACGGAACGGGCCGGCAGCGCCGCGATGATCGTCTCCGGCGTTTCCTTCTTCGGCTCGTCGGCCAGCTGCGGCTCTTCCGGCGTTTCGGCCACGGCCGGAACGTCGGTGCGCTGCGCGTTCTCAGGCGAAACGATGGCGATGCCAGGCTTCGATGCCGCGGCCGGCTTCATCGCGGCCTTCGGCTTCGGCGCCGGCGTCATCGCGACATCGGCGGAATCGTCTTCCTCGTCCTCGCCGCCGCCAAAGAAGGCAGCCAGGAAGCCACCCGACTTGTGGGTGGTGCCGCCGGCGCTGGCCAGTTCGATATTCGGCGTGCCGTTGGACTTGCGCGCCTTGTAGGAGGCCATCGCCTGCTCGTAACCCGGCAGCGGGCGACCGTCGCTCGGCACATGCAGCGTCTTGCCGTTCGGGAACAGGCGCGCCAGTTCCTGGCGGCTGATGCCCGGCCAATGGCGCACATTGCCGACGTCCATGTGCACGAAAGGCGAGCCGGAGGTCGGATAGTAGCCGACGCCGCCGCCCTGCATCTTCAGGCCGATGTCGCGCAGCTTCTTCAGCGGCACGCCTTCGATGTAGAAGTCCATCGCGCGGCCAAGGATATGCTGGCTCTTCTCGGCGACGCCGCTGCGGCGGCTGCGCGATTTCAGCATGGCGTTGGTGGACGGCGCGCGATAGCCGCAGATGACCTGGATATAGCCGCGCGAACCGCTCTGGCGATAGGCTTCCCACACCAGATCCATCAGGCGCGGGTCCATCTTGGTCGGTTCGTTGCGACGCCAGTCGCGCAGGAAGAAGTTCAGCTTCTTGAGGCCGGCCTGATCATAGCGGCCGTTGCGCTTGAAGACGATTTCGTCGACTTCGCCGGTGTGCAGATTGCGCAGCTTGAGCGCGCGCACCTCGGCATGGGCGGCGCCAGCCGAGACGGCAAGCAGGCCAGCCGCCATCGTGGCGCCGGCAAGCCATTTCCGCCAGACGCTCAACGAGGATTGACGCCTGTTCTGGTGTCGTTCGATTCTGCTCAAATCAAAAGGCCTTGCAGACTGCCGTTTGTCCCCGGATTTGATCAAACGGGCATGGTGGATTCACACCCGATAATCGATCCTAATGGTTAATCGACACTTATTGAAGCCGAAATGCGGTAACACCGTGGCGATATCCCGCCCTAATTTCCGCAATTCGCTTCTTGGTAAACCACTGGTTTAAACGAGGAAACTCGCCCGAAGCTTGCGCGGGAATCAGGAGGCTATCTTTTCCGCCCGACCGGTTTCGGGATCAATGCCATATTCCTTGAGTTTTCTGTACAGCGTCGAGCGACCAATGCCAAGCCGCCGCGCCACCTCGCTCATCTGGCCATTGTAGTGGTCGATGGCAAGCCGGATCATCTCCAGTTCGACCGCCGCCAGCGAACGCACATCGCCACGATCGTCGAGCGCGGCCAGCGTGCCGAAGCGCTGTTCCAGGCGCGGCGGCAGGCTTGCGTGAGCAGGCATTTGCGGCACTGGCTCCACCGCCTCGTCGGCAAGGTCGGGCACCACGGACGGCGCGGCCGCTTCCAGCACCACGGTACCTTCGACCTGGGCACGGATCTGCGGGAATTCCTCCACCGTCAGCGTCTCGCCTTCGGCCAGAACCGAGGCGCGGTAGATGGCGTTTTCGAGCTGGCGGATGTTGCCCGGCCAGTCATAGGCCTGGAGCATGGCCAGCGCCGGTTCGGCGATCGACAGCCGGCGCTTCGGGCCGACCGGCGTGACCTTGTCCATGAAATGCCGGACCAGGAAGGGGATGTCCTCCTTACGGCGGCGCAGCGGCGGCACCATGATCGGGAAGACATTGAGGCGATAGAACAAATCCTCGCGGAAGCCGCCATCCTTGACCTGCTGCAACAGGTCGCGGTGAGTGGCCGAGATCAGCCGGATATCGACCTTGACCGTGGCGCGGGCGCCGACCGGGTCGACCTCGCCCTCCTGCACGGCACGCAGGAGTTTTACTTGCACATCGAGCGGCAGGTCGCCGATCTCGTCGAGGAACAGCGTGCCCGAATGCGCCTCGACGAACTTGCCCGCATGTTTTTCGGAAGCGCCGGTGAAGGAACCCTTCTCGTGGCCGAACAGGATCGATTCGACCAGATTGGCGGGGATGGCGCCGCAATTGACGGTGACGAAGGGTTTCGAGCGACGGTCGCCGCTGCCCTGGATGGCGCGCGCCACCATTTCCTTGCCGACGCCCGATTCGCCCTCGATGAGGATCGGGATGGACGAAGCCGCCGCCTTCTGGCCGAGCCGGATGACGCGCTCCATCGCAGCACTTCGCGTGGCGAGGTCCTTGAAGGAGAGTGTCTGGCCGGCGCGGCGCGCGGTGCGCTTCACCGCCACCTCGACCTCCTCGACCTTGAGCGCGCTGGCGATTGCCGCCTGCAGGCGCTCCGGCGAGGCCGGCTTGACGACGAAGTCGAAAGCGCCGTGGCGCATCGCCTTCACCACCGTTTCGATGCCGCCTTGCGCGGTCTGCACGATGACCGGGATGCGGATGTCGCGCTCGCGCATTGCCTTGAGTACGGCGATACCGTCCATGCCGGGCATGGCGAGGTCGAGCACCACGACCGACACGTCGCGGGCGCCCGGCCCATCCATCGCCGCCAGCCCGGCCTCGCCGCCATCGGCGGTGAGCGCCGAATGGCCGAAACGGCTGAGCGCGGCCTCCACCAGCCTGCGCTGGACCGGATCGTCGTCGACGATGAGGATGGAACCTGTCATGAGTGTCGCGATTTCCCCGTCGCCATCGCTTGTGCCCTATGGATCATCTTGGCACAGGGTTCTAAATAAGCTTTCAAAAAAGCCGGTGAACGAATTGCTTAGGATTTGACCGGCCCGCGCGGCATTTTCCGGAAGGTGTTGAAATGCAAACGTTTTTTGACCGGCTTCATGCGCCGGCCCAAATCGGCCGCAAGGCAGCCGAACTCGGCAATCTGCCCGAATGGAACCTGGCCGACCTCTACGCCGGCATGAACGCGCCGGAACTGAAGCGCGACATCGACAAGGCCGGCGCCGATGCCGCCGCCTTCGAGGACCGCTGGAAGGGCACCTTGGCGGCCGAAGCCGCGCGCGGCGCCGACGGCAAGCTCGGCGAGGCGCTGAAATCCTATGAAGCGCTGGAAGAGCTGATCGGCAGGATCGTCTCCTATGCCGGGCTGGTCTATGCCGGCGACACCTCCGACCCGCAGCGCGCCAAGCTTTACGGCGACGTCCAGGAGAAGATGACGGATGCCTCCTCGCATCTCCTGTTCTTCGGGCTGGAGCTGAACCTGGTGGACGACGCGGCGATCGAGCAGGCGCTCGCCGCCGACCCGGAATTCGGCCACTACCGACCCTGGGTGCTCGACCTCAGGATGGACAAGCCCTACCAGCTCGAGGACCGCATCGAGCAATTGTTCCACGAAAAGTCGGTGACCGGGCGCGGCGCCTGGAACCGGCTGTTCGACGAGACGATGACGGAGCTGCGCTTCGACATCGATGGCGAACAGCTGGCGCTGGAGCCGACGCTCAACCGGCTGCAGGACGCAGACGGCGCGGTGCGCCGCCAGGCTTCCGAGGCGCTGGCCGCGACCTTCGCCAAGAACCTTCGCACCTTCACGCTGATCACCAACACACTGGCCAAGGACAAGGAAATCTCCGACCGCTGGCGCGGCTTCCAGGACATCGCCGATTCACGCCACCTCGCCAATCGCGTCGAGCGCAGCGTCGTGGATGCGCTGGCGAGCGCCGTTCGCGACGCCTATCCGCGCCTGTCGCACCGCTATTATCGCATGAAGGCGCGCTGGCTCGGCATGGACGAGATGAACCACTGGGACCGCAACGCGCCGCTGCCCGAAACGCCGCAAGCGACGATACCGTGGGACGAAGCCAGGAACACCGTTCTGTCAGCCTATCACCGCTTCTCGCCGGAGATGGCCGATATTGCGCGCCGCTTCTTCGACCGCAACTGGATCGACGCGCCCGTGCGGCCCGGCAAGTCGCCCGGCGCCTTCGCCCATCCGACGGTGCCGTCGGCGCATCCCTATGTTTTGTTGAACTATATGGGCAAGCCGCGCGACGTGATGACGCTGGCGCACGAACTCGGCCATGGCGTGCATCAGGTGCTGGCCGGCGGCCAGGGCGCGCTGATGGCTTCAACCCCGCTGACCTTGGCCGAGACCGCCTCGGTGTTCGGCGAGATGCTGACCTTCCGTTCCCTGCTCGACAAAACCGAGGACCGGCGCGAACGCAAGGCCATGCTCGCCCAGAAGGTCGAGGACATGATCAACACGGTGGTGCGCCAGATCGCCTTCTACGAATTCGAGCGCAAGGTGCACACCGAGCGCAAGAACGGCGAGCTGACCTCCGACCAGCTCGGCAAGTTCTGGCTGGAGGTGCAGGCGGAAAGCCTGGGCCCAGCGATCAAGCTGCGCGAGGGCTACGAGACCTTCTGGGCCTACATCCCGCACTTCATCCATTCGCCGTTCTACGTCTATGCCTATGCCTTCGGCGACTGCCTGGTGAACTCGCTCTACGCCGTCTACCAGAACGCCGAACGCGGCTTCCAGGAGAAGTATTTCGACATGCTGCGCGCCGGCGGCACCAAGCATCATTCCGAGCTGTTGAAACCGTTCGGATTGGATGCCTCGGACCCGGCCTTCTGGCAGATCGGGCTTGGCATCATCTCCAACCTGATCGACGAACTGGAAGCGCTGGATTAGGACGGCTTACCCCCCCCTTTGCGGGGAGGGGCGATCCGCGCGACGGATCGGGTTGGGGGTATAAGACAAATTGACGGTAGCCCCTTTCGCTCTCTTCCGCGACGATCAGGCCGGCCGCGAAGTGCTGTTCGAGGAGCCGTCGGCGCTAATCGTCGCCGACGAAGCCCATGATTTCGAAGCGGCGCTGGAACAGGCCGAGGCAGCGCGTCGCGCCGGAAAATGGCTGGCTGGTTACTTTTCATACGAAGCCGGCTACCTGCTGGAATCGAAGCTGAAGCCACTGCTGCCCGAGGGCCGGCGCGCGCCGCTGGTGGCGCTCGGCGTCTTTGACGGACCCTCCGACCGCAGCCTGCCGTCTGGCCAGCCCGACACCAACGGGCCGATCTTCGATGCGACCGCACGTTGGTCGTTCGAGGATTACGAGAAACGCTTTGCGCGCCTGCACCGCCATCTGCGCGAAGGCGACTGCTACCAGGGCAACCTCACCTTCCCCATCAACGCGCATTGGTCGGGCGATCCGCTCGCCGCTTTCAACGCGCTGGTCGCGCGCCAGCCGGTGAAATATGGCGCGCTCGTTTCGCTGGCCGGCCCGACCGTCTTGTCGCGCTCGCCCGAACTGTTCTTCCAGATCGACGGCAATGGCTGGATCGAGACACATCCGATGAAGGGCACCGCACCGCGCGGCGCAACGCCAGAGGAAGACGCGGCGCTGAAGGAGTTTTTGCGCAACGACGAGAAGAACCAGGCCGAAAACCGCATGATCGTCGACCTGTTGCGCAACGACATCTCGCTGATCTCCGAGGTCGGCACGCTGGATGTGCCGGACCTGTTCCGCATCGAAAGCTATCCGACCGTGCACCAGATGGTGTCGACCGTGCGCGCAAGATTGCTGCCCGATCTCAGCATCCGCCGCATCTTTTCGGCACTCTTTCCATGCGGCTCGATCACCGGCGCGCCGAAGATCCGCGCCATGGAAATCCTGCGCGAGCTGGAAGGCGTGCCGCGCGACGTCTATTGCGGCGCCATCGGCTGGATAGCGCCCAATGGCACGATGCGCTTTTCGGTGGCCATCAGGACCATCTCGCTCTTCGCCGACGGCGAGGCCGTCTACAATGTCGGCGGCGGCGTGGTGTTCGATTCCACGGCGCAGGAGGAGTATGAGGAATGCCTGCTGAAGGCCCGCTTCGCGACGGGAACCGCCCCGGCTTCACGCTGATCGAGACGTTGCGCTGGCAGCCCGGCGACGGCTTCCTGCGCTTGGACCGGCATCTGGCGCGACTGGCAAGCTCGGCCAAGACGCTTGGCTTCCGCCACGAACCGGCAACAGTGCGAACCGCGCTGGACGATGCCATCCGAGACGCCGACGGCCCGCTGCGCATGCGCCTGACGCTCGCTGCCGACGGGACCGTCGAAGCGACCGCGCAACCGTTCCAGCCTTTGCCAACGGGGATGGTATGGACACTGCGGCTGGCGCAGACCCGGCTCGCTTCCACAGACGCGTTGCTGCGCCACAAGACAAGCCGCCGCGAGGCCTATCTGGCGGCGCGCGCCGAATACGCCCCGGCGGAAGCCGACGAAGTGCTGCTGGCCAATGAGCGCGACGAGATTTGCGAGGGCACCATCACCAACCTCTTCGTCGATGCTGGCGACGGCGGCCCGTTGCTTACTCCCGCGCTCGGTTGCGGGCTGTTGCCAGGCATATTGCGCGGCGAACTGCTGGATCAAGGCAAGGCGCACGAAGCGGTTCTAACCTTGGCCGACCTCGCCGCAGCGAAGCAACTTTACGTCGGCAATTCACTGCGCGGGCTGATCGCCGCAAGGCTGGTTTATTGACCTTCCGACCAGCGGCGCATACATTGTGTTCACCTGTGTTCATGGAGACGACGATGGCAGCCGGCGGCACGTTTTCGGTGCGCCTCCCCCCGGAGACGAAACGAGAGTTGGAGGAGTATGCCAAGGCCACAAAGCGCTCCAGCGCCTTCATCGTCAAGGAGGCTGTCGAGGCACATCTGGCGGAGCGCCGCGCCTATCTAGAGGCGATCGAAGAGGGCGAACGCGAGGCCGATCTCGGCGTCTTCGTTTCGGGCGAGGCGGTATTCAAATGGATGGAGTCTTGGGGCACGGACAAGGAATTGCCGCGGCCCGAACCGGATGTCTTTCCGGCCAATGATGGCAAATCTTGATCCTCGTCGTCACCCCCAGAGCCGCGCGCGATCTGGACGACATCCACTCCTATATTGCGCATGATGACCCGTCAGCGGCGAATGACGTCATGCGCCGGCTGGTCAAGGCGCTGAAAATGATCGCGGAACGCCCGGCGATTGGCCGGCAGGGCGCCACTGGCGCCAGGCGACACGAATGGTCCGTTCCGGGCCTGCCCTACCTCATCCCCTACCGTGTAGAGGCCGAAAGGGTGATCATCCTTCGCGTCTTCCACACCGCCCGTTTGCGCCCACTTGATTGGTCATGATGCCTCCCCACACCCCCTATGACGGTTCCTCCAAGCTGTTCGCCATCGGCCTGAAGCCGCTCGAACTCGACCGCTGGCTGGAGATCGACGATGATTTCGGTGCCTATCTGACCGAGAAGCGCCGGCTCTATGCCGAACTGCCCGACAAGGTCTTTGTCGAGGAGGCGGGAACCCGCGACGCGCAGCGCGAGGTGCTGGAGCTGGTCGAGGCGCATATGGCCGCCTATCACCCAGGGATGCTGGATGAGGCGCGGGCGGCGGGCGGCGCAGGCTCCAGCGCGCCGGCCGACGCACCGCTGGTGGCGGCCTCGCTGATGGTTCAGGACGATCTCATCCTGATGCGGCGCGGCGAGGACGGCTGGCGGCTTGCCGCCGGCTCATTGTGCTTCCCCTCCTCCTGGTCGCTGACCGAGAAATTCGGCAAGCCGCTGCACCGGATCCATGATCCGGTGCCGGGTTTCGGCACCGGCACGCGGCCCGCCGAAGTGATCAGCCGCATGTTCGACAATCTGCAAGGCCAGGCGGTGGAACGCTTCAACTGGTCGGTCCAGGCCAACGATGCGCTTTACCACCCGCTGTCGGACCGCCAGCGCATCGCCCGCGCCGCCGACCGGCCGTCGAACTTCCCCGACGGCGACATCAACGCGCATGCCTTCATCCGCGTCGAGCGGCAGACATTGCGCAAGCTACCTCTGTCGCGCGACATCCTGTTCACCATCCGCATCCATCTCGACCCGCTGGCGGTGCTCGCCCGCCATCCCGAGCGCGCCCGCATCGCCGCCTCCTTCGCCACGCAGCTTGGCGAACTGGACGAGGCGCAGCTCGACTACAAGGGGCTGACCGCCGACCGCGACCGGCTGGTGGTCTATCTTGGCGAGATGGCGGCATCTCCTTCTCCCCTTGTGGGAGAAGGTTAGGCGCCAGCGGCCGGATTCGCTTTATTGTGACAAGCATGTATGGTTTAGCAGTTGCAGCCGGGCGCATCCGCGTCCGGCTTTCTTATGAGGACAATGCGTCAAAGAAGGAGTGCCGCAAAAAATGGCGAATGAAAAATGGCCCGTCTACGGTGAGATCACCGGCCCGATCGTGATGATTGGCTTCGGTTCGATCGGCCGTGGCTCGCTTCCGCTCATCGAGCGCCATTTCAAGTTCGACAAGTCGCGCATGGTGATCATCGATCCCAGCGAAGAGAACCGCAAACTGGCGGATGAGCGCGGCATCACCTTCCTGAAGGAATCTGTCACCAAGGATAATTACAAGGAACTGCTGACGCCGCTGCTGACCAATGGCGGCGGCCGGGGTTTCTGCGTCAACCTGTCGGTCGACACCGGCTCGGTCGACATCATGCGGCTGACCCGCAAGCTCGGCGCGCTTTATGTCGACACCGTCGTCGAGCCGTGGTTGGGCTTCTATTTCGACACCGAGGCTTCCAATGCCTCGCGCACCAACTATGCGCTGCGCGAAAGCCTGCTGGCCGAGAAGCGCAAGCATCCGGGCGGTCCGACCGCCGTTTCGACCTGCGGCGCCAATCCCGGCATGGTTTCCTGGTTCGTCAAGCAGGCGCTGGTCGACCTCGCCAAGGAGCTCGGCCTCGATGCCGAGACGCCGGCGCAGGACGACCGCGAAGGCTGGGCCAGGTTGATGAAAAAGGCCGGCGTCAAGGGCGTGCACATCGCCGAGCGCGACACTCAGCGCACCAAGAAGCCGAAGCCGATGAATGTGTTCTGGAACACCTGGTCGGTGGAAGGTTTCATTTCGGAAGGCCTGCAGCCCGCCGAACTTGGCTGGGGCACGCATGAGAAGTGGCTGCCGAAGAACGCCAAAAAGCACAAGAAGGGCTCCAAGGCCGCCATCTATCTAGAACAGCCCGGCGCCAACACCCGCGTGCGCACCTGGTGCCCGACGCCCGGCCCGCAATATGGCTTCCTCGTCACCCACAATGAGGCGATCTCGATCTCCGATTTCTTCACCGTGCGCGACAAGCATGGCGAAGTGACCTACCGCCCGACCTGCCACTATGCCTATCACCCGAGCAACGACGCCGTGCTGTCGCTGCACGAGATGTTCGGCGCCGCCGGCAAGGCGCAGCCTGTGCACCACGTGCTCGAGGAGAACGAACTGGTCGACGGCTCCGACGAGTTGGGCGTCCTGCTCTACGGCCACAAGAAAAACGCCTACTGGTACGGCTCGCAGCTGACGCTCGAAGAGGCGCGCAAGCTCGCTCCCTACCAGAACGCCACCGGCCTGCAGGTATCGTCGGCGGTGCTGGCCGGCATGGTCTGGGCACTGGAAAACCCGGAAGCCGGCATCGTCGAGGCCGACGAGATGGATTTCAACCGCTGCCTGGAAGTGCAGAAGCCCTATCTCGGCCCGGTGAACGGCCACTACACCGACTGGACCCCGCTGGACGGCCGCCCCGGCCTGTTCCCGGAAGACATCGACGAGAAAGACCCCTGGCAGTTCCGCAACATCCTGGTGCGGTAAGCACCAGCAGATCCAAAACAAAAAAGGGCGTCATCGACGCCCTTTTTCATTTAACCGGCCGTGACGGCTGCTGTCGCTGCGGCCGTCTCTACTTCCGCAGCTCGGCCTCGATATCGTCCAGCGCCTTGTCCTTGCCGATGCCGGTGAGAAAGGCGAGGCCCTTGACGAGCGGCACCGTCACCGAAGCCGAGATCGGCGTGGTCGAGACGATAAGGTCGACATTGTCGGCCATCGAGGCCACTTCGGTCGCCTTGCACTGCATGGCGTTGAAGGTGAGCCCGCGCGCCTTCATGGCTTCGGTCACCGCGACGTTGACCGCCGTCGAGGTGGCGACGCCGGTGCCGCAGGCAAATAGAATGGTCTTCTGTCTGGCCATGTAAATGTCCTTTCCCGCTTAACCCAGAACCGCTCTGACGTCGTCGACGCTTGCTGCCCGCTTCAGGCCGGCCAGCGCTTCCGGGCTCTGGATGGTGCCCATGATCTCCTGCAGCATTTCTATCTGCTTGTCCTTGTCGTTGATGGCAAGCAGGAAGACGATGCCGACCGGTACCGCCTCGTCCGGCTCTTCCATATTGGCGAAGGTGACCGGCTTCGACAGCACCGCCAGCGCCACGCCCGCTCTGTTGACATGCACCGGGTCCGTGTGGGGAACCGCCACGTTTTCCGCGAGACCCAGCGGCAGGCCGGTTGGCATCGTCTGTTCGCGCTTCACCACGGCGTCGGCATAGCTTGGCTTGACGTAGCCGAGCGTCTCCAGCCTGGAGGCGAGCTGGCGGATCACCGCCTCGCTTGTGTCGGCGTCCACGCCAAGCAGGATGGCTTCGGGGTCGATATGGTCGATCAAGGCTTGCGCCATCAAGTCTTCTCCAATGTTCGGGGCCGGCGGCTGTCACGCCACCGGCCCCTTCTTAATCATGCAGGCGAAAGCGCCCGCTTTCAGGCGGACTGCTCATCCTCGGCGCCGGCGGCGCGCTCCCAGGCCAGCGTGTTGCGGCGATAGAGCACGAAGACGGCCGCTATCACCACCGCCAGCAGGCCAAGGCCGGCGATGCCGAGACCCTGGATCGCCTCGATGATCACGTAGGGCACCCAGAGGAAGCCGTCGACCACCGAGGTGATCTGCACCGCGTTTTCCGGCATCTTGAAGCCCGACGAGATGGCCGCGCTGGTGAACAGCGGCGCCAGAGCGTTGGCGACATAGAAGCCGAGCGCCAGCGTGACGGTGCCGACCACGACCATGCGGAAGACGTTGCCTTTCAGGAGCGGCGCGGTCATCGCCACGATGAAGGGGATGACGGCGAGGTCGGCGAACAGGATGACGCGGTTGCCCGGCAGGATCACCGACAGGATGATGGCGATCGGCACCAGGATCAGCGACGACGAGATGGCGGCCGGGTGGCCAATCAGGATCGCCGAATCGAGGCCGACCAGAAGCTCGCGGTCGCCGGTGCGCTTGCGCACGAATTCCTGGGCGGCGTCCGAGACCGGCAGCAGGCCTTCCATCAAGACCTTCACCATGCGCGGCAGAAGCAGCATCACGGCGGCCAGCGTCATGCCGGTGGTGAGGACCTTGGACAACACCGTGCCAAAATCGCCGGCGTTGTAATAAGCGATGGCGCCGAGCACGAGGCCGATGATGAGGCCGAGCACCACCGGCTCGCCGAACACGCCGAAGCGCTTTTCGATGGTCTCGGTCGAGATGTTGATCTTGTTGATGCCGGGGATACGGTCGATCACCCAGTTGAGCACGATGGCGATGGGCAGGATCTGCGCCGAGGCCAGATGCGGCACCGAGACGCCCGGAATGCCGTAGAACTGCTGCACCGCGCGCGCCGACCAGTCGGCGAACAGCAGCGCAAGTGCCGCGACAAGTGCCGCCACTGCCAGGCCGTAACCCAGGCTGCCCGTGGCGGCGGTGGCCAGCGAGCCGACAAAGGCGAAGTGCCAGAAGTTCCAGACGTCGACATTGAGCGTGCGGGTGAGGCGCAGAAGCAGAAGCGCGACGTTGACCGCGATGCCGATCGGGATGACCCACAGGCCAACCGACGAGCCGAAGGCGATGGCCGCGGCCGACGGCCAACCCACGTCAACGATGTCGCGATGAATGCCAGTGTTGGTGACGATGGCCTTGGCCACGTCGCCGATCGAATTGAGCATCAGGCCGAGCACCAGGTTGATACCGATGAAGGCGACGCCGATGGTGACGGCGGCGCGGAAGGCGCGGCCGACCTTGGCCCCCAGCACGACGGCGATGATAAAGATGACGATGGGCAACAGCACCGTTGCGCCAAGCGTGTCCACGGCCGCTTTCAGGCCGGTCAAGAAACTGTCCATTTTCCCTCCCCAAGACCGCCCGATTGGTTTCCGGTGCGGTTTCTCCAGAACATTTGTGTTCTTCGATATACGAAAGTTGCAATGTTTCAAGAAGCTGTCAATCGACCAGCCCGACAAAGTGGTGGACTGACCGACTGTTGCCGGATCGCAACGCTCGGCATCGCCCTTAGATTGGCGAGCCTTGTTTTCATCCGCAATTCGAGCGAAGGAAAGGGTGCGGACCGAGGAGAGGTTTTTTCGACATGACGACAGCGCGCAAACTTGTCTTGGCTGGCCTCGCCGCCGGCGCAACCATGGCGTTGGCCGCGTGCCAGACCGGCGGCCCGGCCGAGCCGCCACGTAACGCCGCTCCCAAGGGCGTCGAGGGCTCGTGGATCGACGCACAGGGCACCGGCCTTTCCACCATTTCAGGCGGCAAGTTCCAGACGGTGGCGACCGACACCGGCCAGAAACTGGCCGACGGCAGCTACCGGCTGACCAGCCAGACCTCGATCGAGATCAACGGCACGTCGCTGATCCGCCAGTCGCCGATCGCCTTCAACTGCCTGCTGGTTTCCATCAACCAGCTCAACTGCACCAGCCAGGCCGGCCAGAACTTCGTGCTGACGCGGCGGAGCTGACCGCGCCGATTCCAGGCGCGACAAGGCTTCACCACCGGCTCTCATTTCGAAAACAGCCGCATCGTCGCGATGCGGCTGTTTTCGTTTACTCAACATTTTTCGCCGGCAAAGCCTGACCCGAATCCGCTTGCATCGGCCGGGAGGCGATGGGAACATGCCGCCAGAGGGCATGTAAAATTCCAGTCAAGCAGGGCGGCTACAACGCCGTGAACGGGCTCGCGCGCATCGCCCCGAAAGACGCCCGGCTGGGGCGAAGGCGAGCCGCCACGACAAGAGGGAGAGCAGGAATGAAGAAGATCGCTGTCGTAATGGCCCTTTCGGCCTCGGCGCTTGCCATGAGCAGCGGCGTTTCCTTTGCCGACTATACACTCAACATCCTGCACATCAACGACTGGCACAGCCGCATCGAAAGCAACAACAAATACGAATCCACCTGTTCGGCCGAGGAAGAGACCAAGGGCGAATGCTTTGGCGGCGCCGCGCGCCTGATCACCGCGATTGCCCAGGAGCGCAAGAAGCTGGAAGGCCAGAACGTGCTGTTGCTGAACGGCGGCGACAATTTCCAGGGCTCGCTTTTCTACACCACCTACAAGGGCAAGGTGGAGGCCGAGTTCCTCAACGAGATGAAGTTCGACGCCATGACCGTCGGCAATCACGAGTTCGACGATGGCGAGGACGCGCTGGCGCCGTTCCTCGACGTCATCAAATTCCCGGTCCTGTCGGCCAATGTGAAGGCGAGCGCCGCCGCCAAGGTCGGCGACCGCATCAAGCCTTCGGTCGTGGTCGAGGTCGGCGGTCAGAAGATCGGCATCATCGGCGCCGTCACCAACGACACGCCCGAACTCGCCTCGCCCGGCCCCAACATCACCATCGAGGACGACGTCAAGACGATCACCGCCGAGGTGGAGAAACTGAAGGGCCAGGGCGTCAACAAGATCATCGCGCTCACACATGTCGGCTATCCGCGCGACAAGGAGATGATCGCCAAGATCCCCGGCATCGACGTGGTGGTGGGCGGACATTCGCATTCGCTTCTGTCCAACACCGACCCGAAGGCCGAGGGTCCCTACCCGACGATGATCGACAACCCGGGCGGCTATAAGGTGCCGGTGACCCAGGCCGCCTCCTATTCGAAGCTGCTCGGCGAGTTCAAGGTGGTGTTCGACGACAACGGCGTCGTCAAGGAAGCCAGCGGCAACCCGATCCCGCTTGACAAGTCGGTGACACCGGACCCGCAGGTTCTGGCCCGCATCAAGGAACTCGGCGCGCCGATCGAGGAACTGAAGGCCAAGCAGGTCGGCGAGACCACCGCCGCCATCGACGGCAGCCGCGACAATTGCCGCGCGCGCGAATGCACGATGGGCAATCTTGTTTCCGACGCCGTGCTCGACCGCGTGAAGGGCCAGGGCGTCGAGATCGTCTTCACCAATGGCGGCGGCCTGCGTGCTTCGATCAAGGAAGGCAAGGTGACGATGGGCGACGTGCTCACCGTGCTGCCGTTCCAGAACACCGTCGCCACCTTCAAGGTGCCCGGCAAGACTATCGTCGGCGCACTGGAACACGGCGTTTCCGGCGTCGAGGAAGGCAAGGGCCAGTTCCCGCAGGTGGCCGGGCTGAAATACGCCTTCGACAAGTCGGCGCCGGCCAATGGCGGCCGCGTCAAGTCGGTCGAGGTGATGGAAGGCGGCCAGTGGAAGCCGATCGACCCGGCCAAGGAATACATCGTCGCTTCCAACAATTACGTGCGCCAGGGCGGCGACGGCTACAAGCTGTTCGTCGACGCCAAGGACGCCTACGACTACGGCCCGAGCCTGGAGCAGGTCGTGGCCGATTATGTCGGAACGCACAGCCCCTATACGCCGAAACTGGACGGTCGCATCACCGAGCTGGCGGCGGCAACGCAACCGGCTGCCGCGACGGAGGCCGCCAAACCGGCAGACACGGCGCAGGCCGGCGGCACCGCAGCCCCGGCGGCGAAGCCCGCCGATGCAGCTTCCTCTGAGACAGCCAAGCCGGCAGAGGCTGCAAAACCCGTCGAAACGGCCAAGCCGGCGGAGACCGCCGCCCCGATCCAGGCCGGTGGCACGCACACCATCGTCAAGGGCGACACCTATTGGGATATCGCGGTCAAGGCCTATGGCGACGGCACCAAATGGCGCCGCATCGCCAATGCCAACCCCGGCCAGGAGGCGCACCGCCTGCTGGTCGGTTCGGAGCTGAAGATACCGGCGAAGTGAGGAACTTACCTTCTCCCCCTTGTGGGAGAAGGTGGATCGGCGCGCAGCGACAAGACGGATGAGGGGTGTTGCAAGGAATGAGGCGGCGCAAGGGAACCGCCCTGTCCTGACGAGCTATGTCGGGGAATGTCGCGCTCCGTCCAACCCCTCATCCGACCTCACCTAAGGCGGCTTCGCCTGCGGCTCGGCCACCTTCTCCCGCAAGGGGAGAGGGTGGATTGGCGCAAAGGTGCGGCCAGACGCGACATTGCAACCTGCGACGCCGCTGCTAGATACACTGCCATGACGCTCGCCACCGACCCCAAAGCCGCCGCCGCGCCTGCCGGCAGCCTGCCCAACGCCGCACCGCAAAAGGTCGGCCTGATGCTGGTCAATCTCGGCACGCCCGACGGCACCGAATACGGGCCGATGTGGCGCTATCTGCGCGAATTCCTATCCGACCCGCGCGTCATCGAGATGCCGCGCTGGCTCTGGTATCCGATCCTCTACGGCCTGGTGTTGACGACGCGCCCAAAGAAATCGGGCGCCAACTACGCCAAGATCTGGAACCGCGAGAAGAACGAATCGCCGCTGCGCACCTATACGCGCGGGCAGAGCGAAAGACTGACGGAGCGTCTCGCCGACCTCGACAATGTCAGCGTCGACTGGGCGATGCGTTATGGCACCCCCTCGACCCGCGCGGTCGTCGAAAAGCTGGTCGGCCAGGGCTGCGACCGCATCCTCACCTTCCCGCTCTATCCGCAATATTCGGCGACCACGACAGCGACCGCCAACGACCAGCTGTTTCGCGCGCTGATGAAGCTGCGGCGGGCACCGGCGGTCCGCTCAGTGCCACCTTACTATGCCGAGCCCGTCTATATCGACGCGCTCGCCCGCTCGATCGAAAAGCACCTCGCCACGCTGGATTTCGAACCGGAGGTGATTGCCGCCTCCTATCACGGCATTCCCAAACCCTATTCCGACAAGGGCGATCCCTATCAGGCGCATTGCCTGGAAACGACGCGGCTCTTGCGCGAAAGGCTGGGCTGGAGCGAGAAGAAGCTGATCACCACCTTCCAGTCGCGCTTCGGCGCGCAGGAATGGCTGCAGCCCTACACCGACAAGACGATGGAGCGGCTCGGCAAGGAAGGCGTGAAGCGCATCGCCGTCGTCAATCCCGGCTTTTCCTCGGACTGCATCGAGACGCTGGAAGAGATCGCGCAGGAGGCGCGGGAAATCTTCCTGCACGCCGGCGGCGAGAAGTTCGCCCACATCCCTTGCCTCAACGACAGTCCCGAAGGCATGGACGTGATCGAGACGCTGGCGCGCGGCGAACTGGCCGGCTGGATTTAAGCTTTCGCCGAGACTTCGGCTGGCCGCCACGAAGCGGCATCCCAATCCCTACCGCCTCTTTCGATTGTAACGGCGCTGAAACACACTTAAGTGTTTTGTGAGGCAATTGAGGGAGAGCCGAATGGACGTCAGCGGTTTCACGGGTTTCGACATTGCGATCGTTGTTTTGGTCGCCCTGGTGCTCATCCTGTTGTTCAAGGGCATCCGCACGGTGCCGCAGGGATACAACCATACGGTCGAGCGCTTTGGCCGCTACACCAAGACGCTGACGCCGGGCCTGAACATCATCAACCCCATCTTCGAGCGCATCGGCGCCAAGCTGAACATGATGGAACAGGTGCTCGATGTTCCCACCCAGGAAATCATCACCCGCGACAACGCCATTGTCGGCGTCGACGGCATCGCCTTCTTCCAGATCCTGAACGCCGCCCAGGCCGCCTACCAGGTGTCGGGGCTGCAGAACGCCATCCTCAACCTGACCATGACCAACATCCGCACGGTGATGGGCTCGATGGACCTGGATGAACTCCTGTCCAACCGCGACGCCATCAATGAGCGGCTGTTGCGCGTGGTCGACGAGGCGGCGCATCCCTGGGGCGTCAAGATCACCCGCGTCGAAATCAAGGACATCAACCCGCCGGCCAATCTGGTCGATTCCATGGCCCGCCAGATGATGGCCGAGCGCGACAAGCGCGCGCAGATCCTGGCCGCCGAGGGCCTGAAGCAGTCGCAGATCCTGGAAGCCGAAGGTCGTCGCGAAGCTGCCTTCCGCGATGCCGAGGCGCGCGAGCGTTCGGCCGAAGCAGAAGCCCGCGCCACCCAGGTGGTGTCGGAGGCGATCGCCAAGGGCGACGTGCAGGCGATCAACTATTTCGTGGCGCAGAAATACACCGAGGCCTTGGCCAAGATCGGCACCGCCGGCAATTCCAAGATCGTGCTGATGCCGATGGAGGCTTCCTCGCTGATCGGCACGCTGGGCGGCATCGGCGAGATCGCCAAGGAAGTGTTCAGGGACGATGGCCGGGGCGGCACCAGCCAGCGGCAATCGACCCGCCCGCCGCTGGTGCGGCCCGGCGAAAGCTGAGCGCTGTCGGGAACAACGCCATGATCGAACGCTTGATCGTCGAACTCGGCCCCTGGAACTGGATGGTTCTGGGTTTTGTCCTGCTGGTCGCCGAAATCCTCGCCCCCGGCGTCTTCCTGATATGGATCGGCATCGCGGCGCTATTGATCGGCGCCGCCTCGCTCCTCCTGTGGGACGCCGCCTTCTGGACCTGGCAGGTGCAGGTGCTGGCCTTTCTGGTGCTGGCGCTGGTGTCGGCCTATGCCGGCAAGCGCTTCTTCAGCAGCCAGCACGCCAAGAGCGACCAGCCATTGCTCAACCGGCGTGGAGAACAGATGATCGGCCGCACCGCGACTTTGGCCGAGCCGATCCGCGAGGGTCGCGGCCGCATCCAGCTGGGCGATACGCTGTGGCGTGTCTCCGGGCCGGACCTGCCGGCGGGCACCCGCGTCAAGGTGACAGGTGCCGCGGAAACCGACCTGGAGCTGACGGTCGAGAAGATCTGAGCTTTACCCCTCCCCTGTGTGGGGAGGGTTACGTGAACGACCTACGCCGCACCCGCTCGCAACAGCAGCTTCTCTTTCAGCACCTCGAAGCCGGGCACGAACCAGATCGAACTGCCCTTGTTGGTTTCGCGCACGAAGTCGCGCAGCGGCCCGCTGCGTTCCAGCGTATCGCCGATATCGCCGACGATCGCGCATTTCAGCTGATAGTTGACCATCTTCTGGAATGTCGCGCCGGCAAGACCGGTGGAGAGTTTCAGGAAATCCGGCCCCAGCCGCTCGACCGGAATGGCGACGACATCGGCCTGGTGCGAAAAGGCCGTCCCGATGAAATCGTTGATGTCGGCCTCGCGGGCAAGCAGCGCGCCTTCCTTGGCGCAATGCAGCACGCGCGCACCGCCGATTTCGATCACTTCGTCCATGACGTTGCTCCCGCTCGGGCGCGAAGCCGGCGGTCATTCAAGGACTGGCTTCGCGATGAAAAAAGGTCAGGCCGCGCCGATGCGCAGCAAATCGTGGAAATGCACGAGGCCCACCGGCACGCCGTTTTCAACCACAACCAGCGCACCGATATTATGCTTGTTGATCAAGGCGATCGCCGCGCCTGCCATCAAGCTCGGCTCGATCGTCTTCGGCGAGCGGGTCATGATGCTGTCGACCGTGGTCTCGGCGAGGTTGCGGTGCAGGTTACGACCCAGGTCACCGTCGGTGACGATGCCGGCCAGCTTGCCGTCGCTGTCGACCACGCACACACAGCCGACCTTCTTCTGCGCCAGCGTCATCACCGCCTCGGGCATCTTGGTGCCGAGCGCAACGAGCGGAATCTGGTCGCCGGTGCGCATGATCTCGGAGATCAGCGTCAGATTGGCGCCGAGCTGGCCGCCGGGATGGAAGGTGCGGAAATGGTCCGGCGTGAAGCCGCGCGCCTCAAGCAGCGCGATGGCGAGTGCATCGCCCATCGCCAGCTGCAAAAGCGTCGAGGTGGTCGGTGCCAGTCCGTGCGGGCAGGCTTCCTGCGCCTTGGGCAGCGCCAGCACCACGTCGGCGGCGCGCGCCAGCGCCGATTTCTCGCCGGCGGTGAGGCCGATGAGCGGAATGGAAAAGCGCCGCGAATAGTCGATGATGCCCTTGAGCTCCAAGCTCTCGCCCGACCACGACAGCGCGATGATGGCATCGTCCGGCGCGATCATGCCGAGATCGCCGTGATTGGCCTCGACGGGATGAACAAAGAAAGCCGGCGTGCCGGTCGAAGCCAGCGTCGCGGCGATCTTGGAGCCGATATGGCCGCTCTTGCCGACGCCAGTGACGATAACGCGGCCGGTGATGCGCGAAAGCGCGTCGACAGCCTGCGCGAACGGCTCGGCCAGGCCGTCTTCAAGGGCCGTGCTGAGCGCGGCCAATCCCGCCTGTTCGGTGGCTACGGTTCTGAGCGCCGAAGCGATCGCGGCCTGACGGTCCGCCCGCTTCCTCTTCAAGCTTGCAGCATGCATGGACGAAGCGCTTAGCGCTTCATGCACAATCTGTCCAATTCAATCGTCCAGGGCCGTGAACAGGCCCCGGCCTAACACTCCATTAACCATCACAATTTACGGTTCGGTAAGCATGGCGCGGGGGTGCGCCACGAATGTGTGGTGACGATGTCGCGGGCCCAGCCTGACAAGAGCAGCCAGAAAAGGACGGCCGCCGGCGCTTTGCTGCTGGCGGCGACGGCTTTGCCATTGCTTTTGATGCAGCCCTCCTTTGCCCAGCAACTCGACCTGCGCGGCGCCGTCAACGACCCGTTCACGCCGCAAGCCCAGCCGGGTGCCCTGCCCCCCGCCAACCAGCCGGGCGTCGCGCAGAACCAGCCGCTCAACGGCGCGGCCGCGCCTGCAGCACCTGCGGCCGGCATCGCCGAACCGGCCTACCGGCCAACGAGCCGCGGCGCCCTGCCCCAGGACCTCAACGCGGCACCCGCCGATGCCACCGGCAATGTCGACGCCGCCGGCAACGCGTTGCCCGCCGACAATGGCGGCGCCAACGGTGCGGCAGCAGCCGCTCCGGCGGACCCCTTCGCCGACCAGCCCCTGACGACCAACCGGCGCCAGGCCGGCGCTTCGGCAAGGACACCCGCGGCCAATGCCGCCCGCGCCAACACGACCGGACAGCGCAACCGCAACGATGCGACGACCGCGCGGAACAACGGGCAAAACAACCGCGCGACGGCGCGGCGCAATGCCCCTCGCCGGCCAGGCGCGACGGCGACCGCGGCGGCAGCCGGAGCGGAAGCCGAGGTCGACCGTAACCTGCGCACGGGAACCGTCGATCTGGCCGATCGCCAACCGCTCGACCCCCGCGCCCAACGCACCGGCCCTATCGAGGGCGGCCGCGCGCGGCCGGACGACACGCCTTACGCACCGCTCGGCATCAAGGTCGGTTCCTTCACGCTGCGGCCTTCGCTGGGACAGGGCGTGCTGGCCACCTCCAATGCCGATTCCAGCGCGAACGGCCGCTCGGCAACGATCTCGCAAAGCACGCTGCGTCTCAACGCGACGTCCGAGTGGGCGACCAATTCGGCCGTCATCGACGGCTATGGCACCTTCCGCAAGAGCTTCTCCGGCCAGGATGTGAAGGAGCGGCGCGGCCGCATCGAGGGAACGCTGAATGTCGACCTCGACCATGATTGGCGCGCCATTGCCAAGCTGGGCTACGAAACGGCGCCTGAGGGCGCGACCTCGCCAGCCGGCGTGCCGGGCGCGATCACGCAGCCGCAGCGCAACACGTTCGACGGCAGCCTCGCCATCCAGAAGAACATCGGCAAGCTGCGGCTTGGGCTGAAAGGTGCCGCCCAGCGCGACGTCTTTGGCGACGCCACCCTGGGCGACGGCACCATCCAGTCGCAGGAGACGCGCAACTCCACCCTCTACACCGCCACCCTGCGCGGCGGTTACCAGATCTCGCCGGCCCTCACCCCCTTCACCGAAATTGAGGTCGGCCGGCGCGTCTTCGACCAGACCGCGGACCTCAACGGCTTCGAGCGTTCGTCCAACCGGCTTGGCGTGCGCGGCGGCCTCGAACTCGACATGGGCGAAAAGTTGAGCGGCGAGGTTTCGGCCGGCTGGATGCGCGAAGCCTTCCAGGACAACCGCTTGCAGCCGGTTTCGGGCGCCACCGTTGCCGCCAATATGCGCTGGTCGCCGGTGCGCGGAACCATCGTCGGCCTGACTGGCGAAACCACGCTGGAAGACACCACCACGCCTGGCCAGAGCGGCTCGATCCTCTATTCCAGCGGCCTCACCTTCGAACGCCAGCTGCGCGCCAACCTGACCGGCAACGCCGCCCTTGGCCTCGCCTATCGCGACTATATCGGCTCCAGCGACCACGACCTGATCTACAGTGGCCAGGTCGGCGCCACCTGGTGGCTCAACCGCTATCTCGGCGTCACCTCGTATCTCCGCCACGAACGGCTGAGCAGCAATGTCGAGGGCCGCCCCTCGAAGACCAACAGCGTCTATCTGGGGCTGACGCTGCAGCGCTGAGGCTGCCCAAGACCAAATGCAGGCCCGAAACAAAACCGGCCGCCTTGCGGCGACCGGTTTCGACAGGGATCGAAGATGTGGAAAGCGGTCAGACGACCGAAGCCTTCACGCCGGCCTTCTCGAACTCGTCGAGCAATGTGCGGATGACGCTCGCCATGTTGCCGTTCACGTCCTTGCGCCAGAGCGCGAAAGCGACATTGGCCTCGATGAAACCTTCGGGCGAGCCGCAATCGAAAGTGCGGCCCTGGTAGTGATAGCCGTAGAAGGATTGCTTGTCCTTCAGCTTCAGCATGCCGTCGGTGAGCTGGATCTCGTTGCCGGCGCCGCGTTCCTGGTTTTCCAGGATGCCGAAGATTTCCGGCTGCAGGATGTAGCGGCCGTTGATGTAGAAATTGGACGGCGCCGTGCCCTTCTTCGGCTTCTCGACCATTTCGGTGATGCGGAAGCCGGTGTGGGTGTCCTCGCCACGCCCGACGATGCCGTATTTGTGCGTCTCTTGCGGATCGCACTCCTGCACCGCGATGATGTTGTTGCCGGTCTCCTCGTAGAGCTCGACCATGTCCTTCATGCAGCTTTTTTCAGACTGCATGATCATGTCGGGCAAGAGAAGCGCGAACGGTTCGTCGCCGACCAGGTCGCGCGCACACCACACCGCGTGGCCAAGGCCGAGCGGCACCTGCTGGCGGGTGAACGAGGTCTGTCCAGGCGCCGGCTGCAGGCGCTGCAGGCGCGACAGCACCTCGTCCTTGCCGCGCTGGGCGAGCGTGTCATAGAGCTCGAACTGGACGTCGAAATGATCCTCGATGACCGCCTTGTTGCGGCCGGTGACAAAAATAAAATGTTCGATGCCGGCTTCGCGGGCCTCATCGACGACATATTGGATGACCGGTCTGTCGACGACGGTCAGCATCTCCTTCGGGATGGCCTTGGTGGCGGGAAGGAAGCGCGTGCCGAGGCCGGCGACCGGGAAAACTGCCTTGCGTACTCTTTTCATCAATCAACGATCCATTGCGGATGACAGGGTCAATCCCTGCTTCACGACATTTCCATGCCGGAATTGAAGACTAGTGAACAGGCTGCCAGACTAGGGCTTTGCAGTCAAAAATCATTAAAAATTATATCAGCACTGCTTTTGGCCTCGCGTCGGGTCTATGGTAAACCAAATCCTAACCGGGTTCGGCCATGAATGCTCTTCCTGCGATGATAATGGAGGACATGATGCCCATTCGCACCGCCGCCAAAAAGTTTGCCGGCATGATCTCGGCAGCGGCGCTTTCGCTTGCTCTTATTCTGCCGGCGGGCCCGGCTTTCGCCGACGCCGGCTTCCGTCATTGGGTCGCGTCCTTCCGCGCCAGCGCGGTGCAGGCGGGCGTTTCCGGCGCCGTCTATGACGCCGCATTCCGAGACATCAAGGACCCCGACCCGGAAGTGCTGCAGAAGGCGCGCTTCCAGCCCGAATTCACGGCGCCGGCCTGGGATTATTTCGACAACCGCGTGCATGAGCAGGCGATTTCCAACGGCCAGGCGATGGCCCGCAAATGGAAGCCGTGGCTGGACAAGATCGAGGCCCGCTTCGGCGTCGACCGCTACATCCTGCTCGCGATCTGGTCGATGGAATCGAACTATGGCGAGATGCTGAAGCGCGACGACGTCATGCGCAACGTCATCCGCTCGCTGGCCACCCTCGGCTACGGCGACCAGAAGCGCTCGAAATATGCCCGCACCCAGCTGATCGCCGCGCTGAAGATCCTGCAGACGGGCGACATCGACGAAAGCCACCTGCAGGGCTCTTGGGCCGGCGCGATGGGCCACACCCAGTTCATTCCGACCAGCTACCAGACCTATGCCGTGGATTTCGACGGCAACGGCAAGCGCGACATCTGGAACTCGGTGCCGGACGCGCTGGCCACCGCCGCGAACCTGCTCAAGAAGAACGGCTGGCAGTCGGGCAAGACCTGGGGCTACGAAGTGACCCTGCCCGACGGAAAAGTGCCGGGCGGCTCCATGTCGCTGTCGAAATGGCAGGCGCTGGGCGTAACCCGGGCCAGCGGCAAGCCGTTCAAGAACGGCACCGACCGCGCCGAACTGAAGCTGCCGGGCGGCCGCGAAGGCCCCGCCTTCCTGATCATCAAGAATTTCCAGGTGATCAAGCGCTACAACAACGCCGACAAATACGCCTTCGCCGTCGGCTTGCTGGCCGACCAGATTGCCGGCCGCGGCGCGCTGGTCAACGACTGGAGCCGGCCCTTCACCAAACTGAGCTTCGCCGAGAAACAGGAACTGCAGCAGCGCCTGGCCGAGCACGGCTATTACGACGGCAAGTTCGACGGCAAGATCGGCCAGGCCTCCAAGGATGCCATCTCCGCCTATCAGTCGAGCGCCGGCTTGACCCCGGACGGCCATCCGAGCATGGAAGTGCTGAAGGTATTGCGGCGGAAATGACCGCATAGGCAACGGAGACGCATAGCTTGGCATCGCGGTTCTTGGCACCTTTGCGCCGCCTGCCGGTTCTGCTCCTGGCCGCCGGCTTCCTTGCCGTCGGCATCGCCGCCGCCTGGCAGGCGCCGGCCTTCGCCCAGGAAGACCCGGAGGCGCGGCCGTGGTCGCTGCGCGACCTGTTCTTTCCCCGCCGTAGCGAGCGGCTGGTGCCACCCGGCCAGATCGGCCAGCCGCAGAAGCCGAAGCACAAACCGAAGCCGGTCGTGCGCAAGCCCGTCGAGCCGCCGGTCACCGCCGTCGAGAAGACGACCGACGCCCGCGTCATCCTGGTGGTTGGCGACTTCCTGGCCAGCGGCCTTGCCGAAGGGCTGAACGAGTTCTTCGCCAACAATCCGGCCATCAAGGTCGTCGACCGCGCCAAGGGCTCGTCCGGCTTCGTGCGCGACGACGTCTACAATTGGCCGCAGGAGATCGCCGCACTGGTGGCGGCGGAGAAGCCCGCCGCCGTCATCGTCATGATGGGTTCCAACGACCGCCAGCAGATGAAGGTGGGCGACGAGCGCGAAACCCCGCGTTCGGAAGTGTGGACCAAGGCCTACGAATTGCGCACCCAGGCGCTGGCCAAGGCGCTGGCCGGCACGAAGGTGCCCTATCTGTGGGTCGGCATGCCGGCCTTCAAGCCTTCGAAGATGACCGCCGACATGCTGGCCTTCAACGGCATCTACCGCGCTGCCGCCGAAGCCTATAACGGCGAGTTCGTCGACATATGGGACGGCTTCGTCGACGAGAACGGCGCCTTCGTTTCGACTGGTCCCGACGTCAACGGCCAGCCGGCCCGCCTGCGTGGCGACGACGGCATCAACCTGACGCGCGGCGGCAAGCGCAAGGTGGCCTTCTATGCCGAAAAGCCGCTCCTGAAGATCCTCGGGCTTTCAGGGCTGCTCGGTGCCGCACCCGCCGCGCTGCCGGCCAGTCCTTCACCGCCGGGCATGCTGATGCCGCCGGCGGCGGCACCGATCCCGATCGACCGCACCGAGCCGATGGCGCTCGGCGACCCGGCGCTCGACGGCGGCTCGGAGCTTTTGGGTGCGACACCGCCCGCGAAACCCGCCTTGGTGCTTCCCGGCGAAAAACTGGCGGTGCAGGGTATCGCGCCGCCCGCTTCGCCCGGCCGGGCGGACGACTTCTCGCTGTCGCCAAAATCGCAGCCGGCCGCTGCACCGGACAAGACCGGCGCCTTGCGGCCCTAAGCGGACAAGCCTCTACGATAAAGGGGAGAACGAAGCGCCGGATTTCCTTGAAAGGCCCCGGCGCCAGGCCGCGTCAGCGCGGCAGAACGCTCGAACCGGTCAGCGCCTCATCAATGGCGCGCGCTGCCTGGCGACCCTCGCGGATCGCCCAGACCACCAGCGACTGGCCGCGGCGGATGTCGCCGGCGGCATAAAGCCGGTCAACACTGGTGCGGTAGTCGCTGTCGTTGGCGGCGACATTCCTGGAG
The DNA here is from genome assembly GCF_052115345.1 of Mesorhizobium sp. 2RAF21. Lineage (NCBI taxonomy): Bacteria > Pseudomonadati > Pseudomonadota > Alphaproteobacteria > Hyphomicrobiales > Phyllobacteriaceae > Mesorhizobium > Mesorhizobium sp. 2RAF21. Next base: position 135,301 of record NZ_JBFRGM010000008.1, read on the forward strand.
CGCCGTGCGTCGGTGGCGATGTCGAGCTTGCCATCCAGTTCAGCGGTCACCGCGCCGTCGATCGGTCCGGCGAAGCCGATGGCGATGAAGGCGAGATCGGCGCGGATGACGAATTCCGAACCCGGGATCGGCTTGCGCTTCTCGTCCACTTCGCAGCATTTCACGCCGGTGAGCTGGCCTTCCTCGCCGATGAACTCCAACGTCGCCACCTGGAACTCGCGTTCAGCGCCTTCGGCCTGCGACGAGGACGTGCGCATCTTGGTCGCCCAGTAGGGCCATACGGCGAGCTTGTCTTCCTTCTCCGGCGGCTGCGGGCGGATGTCGAGCTGGGTGACGCGCACCGCGCCCTGGCGGAAGGCGGTGCCGACACAGTCGGAAGCGGTGTCGCCACCACCGACCACCACGACATGCTGGCCACCGGCCGTGATCGGCTCTGACTGCCAGGCAACCGACTGGATGTCCTCGCCGCCGACGCGCTTGTTCTGCTGGACGAGATAGGGCATCGCGTCATGCACGCCCTCGAGATCGTCGCCCGGAATGCCGGCAGGACGCGGCGTTTCCGAACCGCCGCAATAAAGCACGGCGTCGAACTCGGCGAGCAACTCCTCCACCTTCTTGTCGACGCCGACATTGACGCCGCAATGGAAGGTCACGCCTTCGCCCGCCATCTGTTCGACGCGGCGGTCGATATAGTGCTTTTCCATCTTGAAGTCGGGAATGCCGAAGCGCAGCAGGCCGCCGGGGCGGCTCTCGCGCTCATAGACATGCACGTCATGGCCGGCGCGGCCAAGCTGCTGGGCCGCCGCCATGCCGGCGGGACCCGAGCCGATGATGGCGACCTTCTTGCCGGTCTTCTTCTCCGGCGGATAGGGACGGACATAACCGGTCTCATAGGCCTTGTCGGCCAGTGCCTGTTCAACCGTCTTGATCGCGACCGGGATGTCCTCGAGGTTCAGCGTGCAGGCTTCCTCGCAGGGCGCCGGGCAGATGCGGCCGGTGAATTCCGGAAAATTGTTGGTCGAGTGCAGGTTGCGGATCGCCGCGTCCCAGTCGCCATTGTAGACGAGATCGTTCCAGTCCGGGATCTGGTTGTGGATCGGACAGCCCGTCGGGCCGTGGCAGAAGGGAATGCCGCAATCCATGCAGCGCGCGGCTTGCTTCTCGACTTCCGGCTGCGACATCGGCAGCGTGAATTCGCGAAAATGCCGGATACGATCGGATGCCGGCTGGTACTTGTGCACCTGCCGGTCGATCTCGAGAAAACCTGTTACCTTGCCCATGTCTCGGTTCCTGTAGAGCACGTGGCGGGGTTACCGCCGCACCCGTTATCCTCATCCGGTCGCGAGCGCAACCGCGGGATCGGGTCATTGATTGGCTGGGTGGTGATGGGCGCCGGGAAGCGATTGCCTCCCGGCCGACCAATTGCCTATTCGGCCGCCACGCTCATGCGGGCGCGCTCCATCTCCTGCAGCGCGCGGCGATATTCGACCGGCATGACTTTCCGGAATTTCGGCCGGAAGGTCGCCCAATTGTCGAGGATCTCCTTGCCCCGCGTCGAACCGGTGTAATGCACATGGTTCGAGATCAGCTGGTAGAGGCGCTCCTCGTCGTGGCTGGTCATGTCGCCCGATACGTCGACGCGGCCCTTGTGGTCGATGTCGCCGCCGTGATGGAGCAGTTTTTCCATCAGGTCGTCCTCTTCGGGAACCGGCTCCAGCTCGACCATGGCCATGTTGCAGCGGAGCGCGAAATCGCCCTCCTCGTCCAGCACATAGGCGACGCCGCCGGACATGCCGGCGGCGAAGTTACGCCCGGTTTTGCCGATGACGACAACGACACCGCCGGTCATGTATTCGCAGCCGTGGTCGCCGACACCCTCGACGACCGTGACCGCGCCGGAGTTGCGCACCGCGAAACGTTCGCCGGCGACACCGCGGAAGTAGCACTCGCCTTCGATGGCCCCGTAGAGCACGGTGTTGCCGACGATGATCGAATCCTCGGCGACGATCCTGGCATCATCCGGCGGGCGGATGACGATGCGTCCGCCCGACAGGCCCTTGGCGACATAGTCGTTGCCGGCGCCGATCAGATCGAACGAAATGCCGCGCGCCAGGAAGGCGCCGAAGGACTGGCCGGCGGTGCCGGTCAACGTCACCTTGATGGTGTCCTCGCGCAGCCCCTTGTGGCGGAAGCGCTTGGCGACCTCGCCCGACAGCATGGCGCCGGCCGAGCGGTCGACGTTGCGGATCGGCAGCGCGATCTCGACCGGCTGGCGCGCTTCGAGAGCGGGCTTGGCCTGTTCGATCATCTGGCGGTCGAGCACGTCGTCGATCGGATGCTTCTGGCGCTCGGTCCAGTGCACGGCCTCGCGCGGCGCCTCGGGCTTGTAGAACATTTTCGAGAAGTCGAGCCCACGCGCCTTCCAGTGATCGATCAGCTCGCGCTTTTCGAGGAGGTCGGTGTCACCGATGATCTGGTCGAGATGAGTGTATCCCATTTCGGCCAAAAGCTCGCGCACCTCTTCCGCCACGTAGAAGAAGTAGTTGATGACGTGCTCGGGCGTGCCCTTGAAGCGCTTCCTCAAAACCGGGTCCTGGGTGGCGACGCCGACCGGGCAGGTGTTGAGATGGCACTTGCGCATCATGATGCAGCCGGCCGCGATCAGCGGCGCGGTCGAGAAGCCGAACTCGTCGGCACCGAGCAACGCGCCGATGATGACGTCGCGACCGGTGCGCAGGCCGCCGTCGACCTGCAACGCCACGCGGGAACGCAGCCCGTTCAGCACCAGCGTCTGGTGCGTTTCGGCAAGACCCATTTCCCAAGGGCTGCCGGCATGCTTCAGCGAGGTGAGCGGAGATGCGCCGGTGCCGCCGTCATAACCGGAGATGGTGATGTGGTCGGCGCGTGCCTTGGCGACACCCGCCGCGACCGTGCCGACGCCAACTTCCGACACCAGCTTGACCGACACGTCGGCGGCCGGGTTGACGTTCTTCAGATCGTAGATCAGCTGCGCCAGATCTTCGATCGAATAGATGTCATGGTGCGGCGGCGGCGAGATCAGGCCGACGCCTTGCGTCGAATGGCGCACCTTGGCGATCGTCGCGTCGACCTTATGGCCGGGCAGCTGGCCGCCCTCGCCGGGCTTGGCACCCTGCGCCACCTTGATCTGCATCATGTCGGAGTTGACGAGATATTCCGCGCTCACCCCGAAGCGGCCCGATGCCACCTGCTTGATGGCGGAGCGCTCCAGATTGCGGCCGCCGCCCGGAAGCGGCAGGTAGCGGTCCGGCTCCTCGCCACCCTCGCCGGTGTTCGACTTGCCGCCGATGGTGTTCATGGCGACCGCCAGCGTGGTGTGCGCCTCCCTGGAGATTGAGCCGAAGGACATCGCGCCGGTGGAGAAGCGCTTGACGATCTCTGCCGCCGTCATCACCTCGTCCAGCGCAACCTTCTTGCGGCCGGTCTCTTCGGCCTTTCTGATGCGGAACAGGCCGCGAATCTGCTGGGCGCGCGCCGCTTCGCTGTCGATCTGGGCCGAGAACTCCTTGAAGGTCGACCACGACCCCTTGCGCACGGCGTGCTGCAGCGTGGCGACCGCGTCGGGCGTCCACATATGGGCTTCGCCGCGCATGCGGTACATATATTCGCCGCCAACCTGCAGGCTGTTGCGCAGCACCGGATCGTCGCCGAAGGCATCGCCGTGCCGCTCGACCGTTTCAGCCGAGACTTCGTCCAGCCCGACGCCCTCGATGAGGGTGGCAGTGCCGGTGAAGTACTTCTCGATGAACTCGCTCTTCAGCCCGACCGCGTCGAAGATCTGCGCCCCGCAATAGGACTGGTAGGTCGAGATGCCCATCTTGGACATGACCTTGAGCACGCCCTTGCCGAGCGACTTGATGTAGCGCGAGACCACTTCGTAGGCGTCGACCTCTTCCGGCAGCTCGCCCTTCCTGTGCATGTCGAGCAGCGTGTCGAAAGCGAGATAGGGGTTGATCGCCTCGGCGCCAAAGCCGGCAAGGCAGCAGAAATGGTGCACTTCGCGCGGCTCGCCCGATTCCACGACGAGGCCGACCGACGTGCGCAGGCCCTTGCGGATCAGGTGATGGTGCACCGAGGCCGTGGCCAGAAGCGCCGGGATGGCGATGCGGTCCGGGCCGATCTGGCGATCGGACAGGATGATGATGTTGTAACCGCCGGCAACCGCCGCCTCGGCACGGTCACACAGGCGCTCGACCGCGCCCGCCATGCCCGACACGCCTTCGGCGACCGCGTAGGTGATGTCGATGGTCTTGGTGTCGAAACGATCCTCGGTGTGGCCGATGGAGCGGATCTTCTCCAGATCGCCATTGGTCAGGATCGGCTGGCGCACTTCCAGCCGCTTCTTGCGCGAGGTGCCGACGAGGTCGAAAATGTTAGGCCGCGGCCCGATGAAGGAGACCAGGCTCATCACCAGTTCCTCGCGGATCGGGTCGATCGGCGGGTTGGTGACCTGGGCGAAGTTCTGCTTGAAATAGGTGTAGAGCAGCTTCGACTTGTCCGACATCGCCGAAATCGGCGTGTCGGTGCCCATCGAGCCGACGGCTTCCTGGCCGGTGACGGCCATCGGCGCCATCAAAAGCTTCAGGTCTTCCTGGCTGTAGCCGAACGCCTGCTGGCGGTCGAGCAAGGTGACATCCTTGCGCAGCGCGCGCGGCTCCACCGGGTTCAGGTCTTCCAGCACGAGCTGGGTGCGCTTCAGCCAATCCTTGTAGGGATGCTGCGCGGCGATCTCCTTCTTGATGTCCTCGTCGGAGATGATGCGACCCTCGACCAGGTCGATGAGCAGCATTTTGCCCGGCTGCAGGCGCCACTTCCGGACAATGCTCTTTTCCTCAACCGGCAGCACGCCGGCTTCCGAAGCCAGGATGACGCGGTCGTCGTCGGTGGCGATGTAGCGGGCCGGACGCAGGCCGTTGCGGTCGAGCGTGGCGCCAATCTGGCGCCCGTCGGTGAAGCAGACGGCGGCCGGCCCGTCCCACGGTTCCATCAGGGCGGCGTGATATTCGTAGAAGGCCTTGCGGTCGGCATCCATCGACTTGTTGCCGGCCCAGGCTTCCGGGATCAGCATCATCATCGAATGGGCAAGCGAGTAGCCGCCCTGGAACAGGAACTCGAGCGCGTTGTCGAAGCAGGCCGTGTCCGACTGTCCTTCATAGGAAATCGGCCACAGCTTCGAGATGTTGTTGCCGAACAGCTCGCTGTCGACCGAGGCCTGGCGCGCCGCCATCCAGTTGTTGTTGCCGCGCACCGTGTTGATTTCGCCATTGTGGGCGACCATGCGGTAGGGATGCGCCAGCTTCCACGACGGGAAGGTGTTGGTGGAGAAGCGCTGGTGGACGAGGATCAGCGCCGTCTCGAAACGCGGGTCGGACAGGTCCTTGTAATAGGCGCCGACCTGGTAGGCCAGGAACATGCCCTTGTAGACGATGGTGCGCGCCGACAGCGAGACGCAGTAGGAGCCGATGTCCTTGTTGTTGTTCTCGGCATAGATGCGGCCGGAGATGACCTTGCGCAGGAGATAGAGGCGTGCCTCGTATTCCTCGTCATTGTCGATATCCGGCGTGCGTCCGATGAAGACCTGGCGGTGGTACGGTTCGGCAGCCGCGATATCGGGCGCCTTCGACAAAGAGGAGTTGTCGACCGGCACATCGCGAAAACCGATCAGCGGCAGGCCTTCCGACTGCGCTGAGTCGCGGATGATCTCGTCGACATGCGCGCGCAGCTCGGGATCGCGCGGCATGAACCAGTGGCCGACGCCATATTGGCCGACCGGCGGCAGCTCGATGTCCTGCTTGGCCATCTCCTCGCGGAAGAACCTGTCGGGGATCTGCACCAGCACGCCGGCGCCGTCGCCCATCAGCGGGTCCGCACCCACCGCGCCGCGATGGGTCAGGTTTTCCAGCATGAACAGGCCGTCCTTGACGATCTGGTGCGACTTCACGCCCTTCATCTGCGCGATGAAGCCGACACCGCAGGCATCATGCTCGTTGCGCGGATCGTACATGCCTTGAGCCGAAGGCGATCGATCGAAGAGCCCCGTAGTCGGGGTAGTGGTGGTTCGCAGGGCGGTTTTGACGGTGGCCGCTTTCGTCTGTGCAACCGGTGCAAAATCCGTCGTCACAGATAGCGTCGCTTCCGTCATCGTCCTGTCCTCCGTTCTGCGCCTTTTGGGCGCCTCTTCTCCAAGGGAAGCTTGGCGCTTCCCGTTCATAATTCTCGCACCTGTCGCGAAATCCTGGCGAACATGCCCTGGACCGGGCACTGTCCGGCCGGGTTCCGGCCTGTCATCGCTCGCCGATCGCGGCGGCAGCCGGACCGGCGTCGATCATACGCCAATCCAGCCTGGTTGGTATCGGTAAATAAGACAGCAATACTGTCCTAAATTTCTATGGCAGAATTCCCGACGCCATTCAAGACCGATTCGGAAAATTCACGGTCATTTGACGAAAGAAAATTACCTCAGACTGCCCGACATCGAAACTTTGTGGCTCGGTAGCACGTCCAGCCTCTGGCTCCAAACATCAGGACAGTGCTGGGCCTTGCGGACACAAGCGGAATGCGATCATGGTTCGCGCCTTCCCCGAGGCGAGGTGCGATCGGAATGCATCGACCCGGCCTCGTCTCGCTCTAATTCCCAGGAAAGACGGGCTACAGCATGTTTTTTGCCTCCGACAACTGGGCTGGCGCCCATCCCCGCATCAATGCCGCGCTCGGCGCGCACAACAGCGGCTTCGCCACCGCCTATGGCGACAGCGAGATCGACCGGGCCGTGACGCAGCGCTTCAGCGAAATCTTCGAGCGCGAGGTAGCGGTCTTCTTCGTGGCTACCGGCACCGCCGCCAACGTGCTTTCGCTGACCGCCTACAACAAATCTGGCGGCATCGCCTTCTGCCACCGGGAAGCCCACCTCATCGAGGACGAGTGCGGCGCAGCCGAATATCTCAGCGGCGGCGCGCGCCTGCATCCGGTGGACGGCGCGCTCGGCCGCATGGAGCCAAAGAACCTCGAAAGGGCAGTCGCCCGCTTCGCCGTCGACAATGTGCATGCTGGCCGGCCGATGGCCGTGTCGATCACCCAGGCGACCGAGACCGGCACTGTGCACGGCCTCGACGACATCGACGCCATTTCCAGGATCGCCAAAAAATACCGCCTGCCATTGCACATGGACGGCGCCCGCTTCGCCAACGCGCTGGTCTCGCTGGAGGCAACGCCGGCCGATATGACCTGGAAACGCGGCGTCGACATCCTCTCCTTCGGCGGTACCAAGAATGGCTGCTGGTGCGCCGAGGCGATCGTGCTGTTCGATCTCGACCGCGCCGAGGAACTCGCCTTCCTGCGCAAGCGCGCCGCCCAGCTCTTCTCCAAGTCGCGTTTCATCGCCGCCCAGTTCGAAGCCTATTTCAAGGACGATCTGTGGCTGGAAGTGGCCCGCCACGCCAACGCCATGGCGGCGCGCCTGGCCGCCGCGCTGGAGGATGCATCGAGCTCCAGGTTGGCCTGGCTGCCGCAGGCCAACGAGGTGTTCGCCGTCATCGACAGGAAGAAAGTCGAGAAACTGAAGGCGGCGGGCGCCGCTTTCTACGATTGGCACAAGCCGCATGGCTTCGACAGCCATATCGGCGAGAACGAAGGGCTCTACCGTTTCGTGACCAGCTTCGCCACCACCGAAAAGGACGTCGATCGCTTCGCCGACCTGCTCAAGGCCTGAGCGATCTTCCTGAAAGGCACGGGAGTAGCCGCGATGACCGCGATGTTTCAGGTCGATGCATTCTCGGACAGGATTTTCGGTGGCAACCCCGCCGCAGTGCTTGTTCTCGACGACTGGCTGGCCGATGCCGTCATGCAGTCGATCGCGGCCGAGAACAATCTCGCCGAAACAGCCTTCGCCCGCCCCAACGGCAAGGGCTGGGACCTGCGCTGGTTCACGCCGGTCCACGAGGTCGACTTCTGCGGTCATGCAACGCTGGCGACGGCGCATGTGCTGGCGGCCCATCTTGGCGTCACCGGCATCATGGCGTTTTCGACCCGTGTCGGCGAGTTGCGCGTCGCGCCAGTCGAAGGCGGTTATCAGCTCGACCTGCCATGCTTCGCCCCCGAAACACTGCACGAATTGCCGGCGACGATTGCCGGGCCGCTCGAAGGTGTCGCCCGCGCGATTTTCCGCAATTTCGAGAACGTCTTCGCCGAACTGCCGGACGAAGCGGCGGTGCGCGCCTTCGTTCCGGATTTACCGAACATCGCTAAACTGGGCGCGCAGGGCCTTGTGATCACCGCGAAGGGCCAGGCCCACGATTTCGTCTCGCGTTATTTCGCGCCCGGCGCCGGCATTCCGGAAGACCCGGTGACAGGTTCGATCCACGCCACGCTTGTTCCCCATTGGGCGGACAAGCTTGGCAAGAACCGGCTGTCGGCATTTCAGGCCTCGGCGCGCGGCGGACATCTTTTGTGCGAGCTTGCCGGCGAACGGGTGCTAATCACCGGCAAGGCCGTGACTTTCATGGAAGCGGAAATCCACCTATCCTGATGCCGGCGCGCCCGTTCCGGCGCGGCCGCCTCTGCCAACGATATGGGTAAAGACCATGCCATCGACCGAGCTGCTGATCGCCTTCTTCGTCACCACGGCGATCTTCGCCTACATTCCGGGGCCTGCCATGCTCTATGCCGCGGCGCAGACGATTGCGCGTGGCCGCTGGTCTGGACTGATGGCGACGCTGGGCATCCATCTCGGCTGCTATGTCCACGTCATGGCCGCGGCCGCCGGCCTCTCGGTACTCTTCCATGCCGTGCCGGTGCTCTATCTGGTGGTGAAGCTCGCAGGCGCCGCCTATCTGGTCTGGCTGGGCATTTCGATGCTCCGCGCCAAGGCGGAAGGCGGCGATGCCGCGCTGCCCGCGCTGGAAGCAAAATCCGGCCGACGCGCCTTCCTGGAGAGCATCACCGTCGAAGTGCTCAATCCCAAGACCGCACTGTTCTTCCTGGCCTTCCTGCCGCAGTTCATCGACGCCTCCGCCGGCCTGCCGGTCTGGGCTCAGTTCCTGATCCTGGGAACGATCGTCAACCTGATCTTCTCGTCGGCGGACTTGGTCTGCGTGATGCTGGCGGGCGTGCTTGTCGCCCGGCTCAAGCGCTCGAGCGGCGCCCAGCGCCTGATGCGCCGCGCCGGCGGCACGCTATTGGTCGGGCTCGGCGCGCATTTGGCCCTGCAGAGGACGTGAGGGAAGCGACCTATCTCCCCCCTTGCGGGGGAGAAAGCGATTTCAGCATCTTAGCGAGCACGCCTGCAGGGCGGCGCAGTCTAAGTGCTAGAAATCGCAAGAGAGGGGATATTCAGCCGCGACCTTTGGTTTCCTGCAGGATCGCCTCGCAGACCGCGTCGAGATTCCTCTCCACCTCCTCGTTCCAGAAACGCAGGATGCGGAAGCTGTGCGCTTCGAAATGGCGATCGCGAACAACATCACCTTGCGAATCTGCATGCTGACTGCCGTCAACCTCGATGATCAGCCGCGCCTCGAAACAGACGAAGTCGAGAATAAAGCCGTCGAGCGGAACCTGTCGCTTGAACTTCAAGCCGTTGAGTTGGCGGTTGCGCAAAGCCTGCCAAAGCATGGTCTCGGCCTTGGTCGCGTGGGCGCGCATAGAGCGGGCAAAGCCACGATGTGACGGTCTGACCGGTTGACGCATTGCCGACAAATCCCCTCTCTTGCGATTTCTAGCACTTAGACTGTGCCGCCCTGCGGGCGTGCTCGCTAAGATGCTGAAATCGCTTTCTCCCCCGCAAGGGGGGAGATAGGGGCGCCGGCGCCAAAATTCCGTCTTCAGCCCACTTGACTTCAAGTTAACTTGAACTTGTAGAACCGCGAAACGGTCGATCCGGACCGCCGTCAGGCGGCTTCCAGGACAATCGCAATTCAAGGATGGGGCCGCGCCGCCGGGCATTGCCGGAGCGGTCCGCAGCAAGGAGACGACAATATGACATGGGCAGAAACAGCATTTCCCGCCAGTGCGACACGACCGGGAATTGGCCGCAAGGCGTCCCTTCTGCTCGTCGCGACCTTGACCATCATGGCCGGCACGACGATCTCGCCCGCGCTGCCGGCAATCGAGACGGCCTTTGCCCGGGTCGACGGCGTCAAGCTGCTCAGCCGCATGATGCTGACCCTGCCGGCGCTGTTCGTCGCCTTCTGCGCGCCGCTCATCGGCGGCCTCGCCGACCGTTACGGGCGGCTAAGGCTGCTGGTCGGCTCGATCCTGCTTTATGGGCTCGCCGGCATTTCGGGCCTGTTCGCCGACAGTCTGATGTCGCTGCTGGTCGGCCGCGCGGCACTTGGCGTGGCCATTGGCGGTATCATGACGCTGGCCACGGCGCTCGTCGGCGATTATTTCAGCGGCGCCGAACGCGAACGCTATCTCGGGCTGCAGCAGGCTTTCACCGGCATTGGCGGCGTCGCCTTCGTCGCCGCAGGCGGGCTCCTCGCCGACTATCACTGGCGCGCCCCCTTCGCCGTCTATGCCGTGGCCTTCGCCATTATCCCCGCGGTCGTCGCTTTCCTGACCGAGCCCACGCGCGCCGTCCGCGTCACCCAGGCGCCTGCACCGACCGGCGAAAACGCGATCCGGTGGCTGCCGGTCGCGGCGCTCTGTCTGCTCGCCTTCCTCGTCAACATGATCTTCTATTTCATCCCCTCGCAGCTACCGTTCTACATGCGCGCGGTCGGCATCGGCGCCGCCAGCAGCGCCGGCTTCACGCTGGGGCTGCACAATCTGGTGATGGCTGGATCGGCCCTCGCCTATGGCCGCCTGCGCTCGAGATTGTCCGTTTCGACGATCTTCGTCATTGGCCTTTGCCTGATGACGCTAGGGTTCGTGCTCATCTCGTTCTCGACGACGATGACCTCGGTGCTTTTCGCCATGGCCGTCGCTGGAGCAGGCCTCGGCCTCACCATTCCCAACCTGATATCGGCCATCATCGCGCTGACCAGTCCCACCACGCGCGGCAGGCTGGCCGGCATGGTCACGGCCTCGATGTTCATCGGCCATTTCACCTCGCCCTTCGCCAGCCAACCGCTGATTGAGGCCTTCGGCTATCAGGAGGCCTATCTTGCCGCCGCGAGCGGCCTTGCGGTCCTCGCCATCATCTGCGCGGCCATCGCGCTGAAAGGCGACGGCGGGAACAGGCGCTGATCGGGACACGACAAACAAAAAGCAGCGCCTCGCGGCGCCGCTTTCGTCTTGGGAGGGAGGCTTTGCGAAGCCGACCGCTTTAGTTGGCGGCCTTGGCCTCGATCTGCTTGGCCTTGGCCGGAGCAGCCGAGATGGCGATCTTGCGGGGCTTCAGCTCTTCGGGAATGTTGCGCTTCAGGTCGATGTGAAGCAGGCCGTTCTTGAGCGCGGCACCGACGACATCGACATGGTCGGCAAGCTGGAAGCGGCGCTCGAAGGCACGCGCGGCGATGCCGCGATAAAGCACTTCGGAACCTTCGCCATTGGTCTCGTCCTTGCGCTCACCCTTGATGGTCAGCACGTTGCGGTGGGCCTCGATCGAGACTTCATCTTCCGCGAAGCCGGCGACCGCCATCGAAATCCGGTAGGAATCCTCGCCGGTGCGCTCGATGTTGTAGGGCGGATAGCTCTGGCCGCCTTCCGGCTGGGCCAGCGAATCCAGCATGGTGAACAGCCGGTCGAAACCGACGGTCGAGCGATAGAGCGGGGAAAAATCGACATGACGCATGGTGTGTTCTCCTGTTGAGCAACATGGTTTGCGTAATGGCCCTGACGAAACCCTTGCGGCGTTCCCAACGGACCAGCGACCCCGACATCGGCGGCCGCACAGGACATTTGGGTGGCCTCGAAAAGTGTTTCAAGACATTCGCCGAAGATCGTACCGAGCGCCTTTGCCGGCCTCGAAGGGCATCTACGCTCCAGACCCTAGATGAACGGCGGATGAACCGCCCCTTTTGCCGCCGTTCAGACGGCTTGCGTTAGGCTTGCCTCAACATCGCGATGAGCGGCGGCAACAAAGGCGCCGCGACGAGGCCGAGCCGGGTAGCAACGTCCCTTCCTCCCGGATCGACAGGAGCCGGAAGCGCGCCTGAAGGCGGCTTCCGGCTTCGCGCATTCGCGGCCGACCGGATTTGCTTTGCATTTTACCCGTTTGCTTCTATCACCTGATGATTGGCCCGGTTGCGGGCGCGAACCGCCTGATTGCGCGCGATGACCGACCTGTTCTACGACCTCCCCGGCAATCCCGTTCCTGAAAATGCCGTTGCGGGCTTCTTCACCACGCGCGACCGCAAGCAGATTCGCTACGCCCGCTTCGCCGCCACCGGCCGACCGCTCAAGGGGACAGTGGTGCTGCTGCCCGGCCGCAACGAGTGCATCGAGAAATATTTCGAGACCATCCGCGATCTCTCCAGCCGGGGGTTCGGTGTTGCCATCCTCGACTGGCGCGGCCAGGGCGCGTCGGACCGGCTGCTGCGCAACCCGCAGCGCGGCTATGTGAAGAGCTTCCGCGATTATGCCCGCGACCTCGAACAGCTGTTTGCCGAGGTAGTACTGCCGGATTGCCGCGGGCCGTACTACATCCTGGCGCATTCGGCCGGCGCGCTGGTGGCGTTGCTTTCGGCGCCCACCATGGTGAACCGGGTGCAGCGCATGGTGCTGATCGCGCCCTTCCTGGCCCTGCCCGGCCAGCCGGTGTCGATGAAGACGCTGCGCGGCCTGACCACGGCGGCGACTGTGCTCGGCCTCGGCCGCCTCTACGCTGCCTGGGGACCGCGAAAGGCGCTGCCGACGCCGTTCGAGGAGAACAAGCTGACCAGCGACCCGGACCGCTACAAGCGCAACACCGGCCTTTACCAGGCCTATCCGCAGCTCGCGCTCGGCGGGCCGACGGTGCGCTGGCTGCGTGCCGCCGCGATCGCCGCCGAGACGGTGCGAGATCCCGAATTCATGGCCGCGATGAAAGTGCCGACGCTGATCATCGGCGCGAGCGCCGACCGGGTCGTCTCGACCCGTGCCGTCGAGCATTTCGCCCGGCATGTGCGGCTGGGCTCCTTCCTGATGATCGACGGCGCCGAACACGAGATCCTGCAGGAAAAGGATTATTATCGCGAACAGCTGCTGGCGGCCTTCGATGCCTTCATTCCCGGCAGCGAAGCGCAGGCGGCTTTGGCCGCGGGCTGACGGGATAGAGCGAGACGAGGATACCGGCCATGACGACCCGCAGCCTCAAGTTCGCAGCCGCATTGGCGCTGGCCGCCTTCGCTGTTGCGCCGGCGGCGGCCGACGAGCCGGAGCGGGTGATGCAGGAATGGTACCGGCTGCTCGACCAACCCGATATTGCCGGCCTTGCCGGCCTGATCGCACCGAGCGCCACATTCCACACCGAGGCTTCCGGCAAGTCGCAGAGCCGCGATGAATTCATCGCCTATATGGAGCAGTCGCAGGACATCCTGGCCAATGCCGACATCCGCCACAGGCTGCAGGAAAAAGGCGAAACCTCGATCACGATGATCGTCTGTTACGATTTCCAGCCGGGTCTCACCCTCAACCAGGAAACCTACAGCGTCGCCGACGGCAAGATCGTCGACGCCCGCCAGAAGCGTCTCGCCGAGAACTGCGACGGTTTCTGACCGGCTGCCGCAAGCCCTCGGGCATTTGTAGCTTTGAAAGGTCCACCGGACCTTTCAATTCGCCTTCGGCGAACCAGCTTCTCAGGCCCGCAACGCTTCCATGGCCGCCTCGTGCAGTTCGGGCGTTGCGGCGGCCAGGATGTCGCCGCCATTCTCGGCTGGCCGGCCGTCGAAGGTGGTGATAACGCCACCGGCCTTCTCGATGATCGGGATCAGCGCCACGATGTCATAGGGTTTCAGGCCCGGATCGACGACGATGTCGACGCTGCCGGCCGCCACCATCGCGAAGGCATAACAATCGGTGCCGTAGCGCGAGAGCTGCACCCTGGTCTCGAAGCGGTCGAAGCGGCCACGCGCCTCACCCTTGAACAGTGCCGGCGTGGTGGTGAACAGCGTCGCGTCCTCCAGCTTCGTCGTCCTGCGCGCCGCGAGTTTGCGCGGGCCGCCCGGTCCTTCATAGAAGGCGCCATCGGCATTGGCGTAGAACAATTCGCCGGTGAAGGGTTGTGACATCATGCCGGCCACAGCATCGCCATCCACCGTCAGCCCGACCAGCGTGCCCCACACCGGTAGACCCGAGATGAAGGCGCGGGTGCCGTCGATCGGATCGATCACCCAGACATGGCGGCTGGCCAGGTTCTCGCTGCCATGCTCTTCGCCAAGGATGCCATGGTCCGGAAACTCCGCGCCGATCAGCGCGCGGATAGCGCGCTCGGCCTCGCGATCAGCCTCGGTGACCGGGTCGAAACCGGCGGCGAGCTTGTTGACCACCGCGCCCTGGCTGCGGAAACGCGGCAAGGTCTCGGCTGCGGCCGCGCCGGCGATCCGCCGCATGAAATCGGGGGAAATGTTCAATGTTTTCTCCTGAGGCCCCTGCTGGCCGGCTTTTCTCTAACCTCAACGCGCCCTCGCGTCCGGCCGTCGTACTTACCAAACGCGTTGCCGCAATGTCACGTGCGACGCGCGGCCGACATTTCATATTTCATTTTGAATTAATAACTCGCTTGACTTTTGTGCAGCGCACAATAATCTCGGATGCGGACAGGTTCTCCTGTCCATGCCCACCTTGGGCGTTTCCTCCCTAGACTTCGACCGCGTCGTGTCAACGATGCGGTCCTTTTTTATAGGCTGGATTTCCGTGAGATTTCAGTGAGTAGTCAGGTAGCCTTGGCGCGAGCCGGGGCGTCAGTACCGTTTCCCCACTCACTACTCACTATTCCCTACTCACTATTCCCTACTCTCTATCCACTCCTCACTCCGCCGCTTCCGGCAGGTCGAGGAAATGGTGGTCCGGTATCGCCATCAGATCGGCCGCGAAGCGGGCGAGATCATCCGCCAAGGCACTGAAGCCGGCGGATTTCTGGAGGGTCCGCTCGTTCATGTAGAGGCCGCGATTGACCTCGATCTGCAGTGCATGCAGGTTTCGCGCCGTCCGCCCGTAATGTTCGGTGATGAAGCCGCCGGCATAGGGTTTGTTGTAGGCGACCGAATAACCCATACCGGTCAGGAGGCTGATCGCGCATTGCGTCAGCGCGGCCGATGCCGAGGTGCCGAAACGGTCGCCGACAATGAAGTCTGGCCGCATGCCCTGGTCGCCGGTCCGCACGCTGGCCGGCATCGAATGGCAGTCGATCAACACGGCGAAACCAAAGCGGGTGTGGGTACCGGCGATCAGCTTCTTCAGCGTGTCGTGATAGGGCTTGTAGACGGTCTCGATGCGCCCGAACGCTTCCGACAACGGCAGCCTTGCGGCGTAGATGTCGAGCCCCTCGCCGACCAGCCTGGGAATGGTGCCGAGCCCGCCTGCCACCCGGGCCGAGCGGATATTGCAATAAGGCGGCACCGGCTCGGCGAACATGCGCGGGTCGAGTTCCCACGGCTCCCGGTTCACATCGAGATAGGCGCGTGGGAAATTCGCGGCCAGCATCGGCGCGCCGAGTGCGACCGCCGCGCCGAATAGCTCGTCGACATAACAATCCTCCGAACGGCGGATCGCCGTGCGATCGAGCTTGGCCATGGCCAGGAAGCGGTCGGGATAATGCCTGCCGCTGTGCGGCGAGTTGAAGACGAAAGGAACGCGCTGTTCAGCGCCCGAGCGGATTTCGAAGGGCGGGACGACCGCAAAATCCTCGGCTGCCGACGTCAAATCTCAGGAACCCACTGACACAGGCGTTTCATGGCTCCACCGTGCCATCGCACTGGCCGCATGTCCAGCATTTCGGCACTCTTTGATGACGTGACGCTGGGGATGAGGCGCCAACATTCACTTGATGTTTACCGCTGTGATTCCATATACGAGATGGTTAACGGGATTGTTTCTCTACAATCTCCGGGGGGATGATTCGGACGGGACAAGAATGGCACGCATTCTGCTGGCGGAAGACGATGACGATATGCGCCGGTTCCTGGTCAAGGCGCTCGAGCGTGCAGGCTACCAGGTCAGCGATTTCGACAACGGCGCCAGCGCCTATGAGCGGCTGCGCGAAGAGCCGTTCTCGCTGCTCCTGACCGACATCGTCATGCCCGAAATGGACGGCATCGAACTAGCCCGCCGCGCCACCGAGATCGATCCGGACCTGAAGGTGATGTTCATCACCGGTTTTGCCGCGGTCGCGCTGAACCCCGATTCGAAAGCGCCGCGCGACGCCAAGGTTCTGTCGAAGCCGTTCCACCTGCGCGACCTCGTCAATGAGGTCGAGAAGATGCTGCACGCGGCCTAAACAGCTCCAGATAGCTATTCCCCAGTATCGGCCGTGAACCGGTTGGCAGGCCTCACCTGCGGCCTTGGTGCGACCTTTTCACAAGCAAATTGCGCTCGGCACGCACGATTCCGCCAACTCCCGGGGCCACATGAGACAATCCCATCGCGGCATTTTGGATGTCGGCTTTCTTTCGTGTTTCTCGCTATTGACGCACCGAAACAAAAGTGGTGTATGCGCGGCATCGGATGGGCGTGTAGCTCAGCGGGAGAGCACTACGTTGACATCGTAGGGGTCACAGGTTCAATCCCTGTCACGCCCACCATTCGATCCTGACAATTTTAGATACTGCCGACGAGCGCCTTGTCGCCTCGTTCGGCCAGCCGCCATCCGGGGCGCGCCTGGAAGCGCCGCGCGGGACAATCGCGCCTGGAGTTTGCCAGGATGGCCCCGCGCATGTCAGCGCAGTGTCGGATCCTTGATTTTGGCGATCACCTTGCCGTCCTTGCCAAGGCTGATTTCCACCTTGCCGCCGAGATCAGTCGGCGGCGGCGCGACATGCGTCGGCACAACGTCATGGACCGGAACCGTATCCAGCATCTCCTTGCCCTTGGCGGTTTTCAGCCGTTCCTGCTGGTCGATGTCGAAAAACGCCATGGGCAACCTCCGGATCGCCAGCATACACGGGCCGGCTGATAGCCCAAACAGCACAAATGAAAAGCCCGCCCCGAAAGATCGGGACGGGCTGTGGACCGAGGAACGCGAAGTTTCCGTCAGATCACTTGCAGTCCTTGAGTTCTTTCAGCGCCTTTTCGGCGTTGCCCTTGGTGGCATAGGACTTCTTGCCCATGTCCATCATCTTGGTGCCGTCCGGCTTCTTGTCGACGATTTCGCACTTCTTGGTCGCGGCAGACTTGGCCACCCAGAATTCGGTCGCGGCAAAAGCTGGCATGCTGAACACGGCGACGGCTGCGGTCGCCAAAACAACCCTACGAAGCATGTTATCCTCCATTCGATATTTAAACAAAAGTCCCCCTCACCTTCTTGTTCTTGCGCGATTAGGGCAGGATGAAGGCGTATTTCGCCACAACGGAAGATCGGATGAAAGATTTTTCCGTCCTCAGCGCCGGCCGCAACCCGAATATTTCGAACCGGGATGGAGCCGTGTCCGCTCAGATACCGGCCACTGCGCACAGACTTTTCATGCGCGAGACAGCAAGATCGGGATCAGCCAGCAGCCCGGCCTGGTCGGCCAGCCGGAACACCTCGGCATAATGGCAGATGCCGCGCGCCGACTGCATGCCGCCGACCATGGTGAAATGGTCCTGATGACCGTTCAGCCAGGCCATGAAGACGATGCCGGCCTTGTAATATTCGGTCGGTGCCTCGAAGATCTTGCGCGACAAAGGCACCGTCGGCGCCATCAGCGCGTCATAGCCGGCGCGGTCGCCGGCGGCCAATCTGGCAAGCGCTGAATTGGCGACCGGCGCGATCGCGTCGAAGATGCCGAGCAGCGCATGCGAATGACGGTGGCCGTCGCCCGCAATCAGTTCGGGATAGTTGAAATCGTCGCCGGTGAACATGACGACCCCGTCCGGCAGACGGTTGCGCAGCGCGACCTCCTTGTCGGCGTCAAGCAGCGAGATCTTGATGCCTTCGACCTTGTGGGCATGGCGCTCGATGATGGCGACAACCGTATCTAGCGCGTTTTCGAAGTTGTCCGCGCCCCAATAGCCCTTCAGCGCCGGGTCGAACATGTCGCCCAGCCAATGCAGGATGACCTTGCCGGAGGCCTGCGAGAGAACACGGTCGTAAACTTTTGCGTAATCGTCCGCGCTTCTTGCAGTTGCCGCCAGCGCACGGCTGGCCATCATGATCGCCTTGCCACCCTCGCCCTCGATGAAGCCGAACTGCTCCTCATAGGCAGCAATGATGTCGTCCAACGTCAGCCCTGCGCGGACCTCGAGATGATCCGTGCCAGCGCCCGAGGCGAGATCGGCACCCTCCACCGTGCGCGCTTCCACGATCGAGCGGCGGATCAATTCCCTGGCACTGCTCCAGTCGAAACCCATGCCGCGCTGGGATGTGTCCATCGCCTCGGCGATGCGGAAGCCGAGACGCCACAGATGATGGCGGAACGCCATCGTGCGGTCCCAGTCGACGACCGGTTTCGACCAGGGATCGGACATCGCGAGCGGGTCGGCGACGACATGGGCGGCGGCATAGGCGATGCGCGGAAATCGCGCGCCCGCCACGGCTTCGACCGGCCGACCAATAAGGCGGTATGACGCCCGGCGACCATCCTCCACTGGCAAGATGATGTCCATGATGCTCGCTCCCTTGAGTTTCGCCATAAATGGAACGTTCCAATAAATCAAGAAGATTTACGATTCGTGGCAGCGCACAAAATTTTGCTGCGACGCACAACGAATTAAGTCGTATATCCGCATACTGCCTTGGGTTTCCATATTCATCATACTCCATGAACAATTCCGATTGACGCCTCCGATCGATTGTGTTTAGAACGTTCCAAAGAATAAATTGCGATCAGGGAGGACGCATCGGAATGGCCAGCCGGGCCAAGGCAACGATTTTGGACATCGCCCGCGAGGCCGGCGTATCCAAGTCGACCGTGTCGCTGGTGCTTCAGGGCAGCGGGCTGATCCGGCCGGAAACGGCGAACCGGGTCCGCAAGGCGATCGAGGATGTCGGTTATGTCTACAACCGCGGCGCCGCCAACCTGCGCAAGGCTCATTCCAACGTCATCGGCATGGTCATCAACGATCTGACCAATCCCTTCTTCGCGGAGCTCGCGGTCGGCATGGAACGCGTTTTCCAGTCGGCGGGCATCGTGCCGTTCATCGCCAACACGGCCGAAAATCCGGTGCGCCAGGAAGAGGTGCTGAAATCGCTGATGGAGCAGGATGTCGCCGGCCTCATCGTGTCGCCGGCGCGTGGCACCCGGCCGGATGCCTTCCGTCGCCTGGAAACGGCGGGCATCCCGGTGGTCTTCGCCATGCGCCGGCTGCCGGAGAGCCGCATCCCGGTAATCGCGCCCGACAACCATCGCGGCGCCTATCTCGCCACGCGCCACCTGATCGCCAAGGGTCACCGCCGCCTCGCCTTCCTCGGCGGCTCGTCCGATCTGGTCGTCTATCACGAACGCCTCGGCGGTTTCCGCGAGGCCTGCGAGGCCGAGGGCATCGGCCCGGACGAAACAGCCATTGTCGAGGGCGAGACCAGCCGTCGTGGCGGCATGGCCTGTCTGGATGCGGTGCTCGCCCTGCCGCAGCCACCGACGGGCGCGCTGTGTTTCAACGACGCGGTCGCCTTCGGCGCAATGCTGGCGCTGCGCAAGCAGGGACTGGAGCCGGGCCGCGATTTCGCCGTCGTCGGTTTCGACGACGTGGTCGAGGCCGAACACTACATTCCGGCGCTGACCAGCGTGGCGGTGGATACGCCCGGCCTTGGCGAGCGCGCCGCCCATGTCGTCCTGAAGATGATCCAGTCCCGCACGACGCGCGCGGAAGACCATATCGGCGCCGTCAATCTGGTGGTACGCGAAAGCTGCGGCCCGAACCGCAGCCACGAGACCCGCATTCATTCGCCGGGAGGTGCGGCATGACCGTCCGTTGGGGCCTGATCGGCGCGAGCACGATCGCCAGGCAATTCGTGATCGACGCCATCCGCGCGCAAGCCGACGGCGAGGTGGTGGCCGTGATGAGCTCCAGCCCGGAACGCGCGGCAGCCTACGCCAGGGAAAACGGCATTCCTGCCGCCTTCTCCTCGCTCAACGCCCTGCTCGATGCCGATATCGACGCTGTCTATATCTCCACCACCAATGAACTGCATCTGGAACAGGCGGTGGCCGCCGCCAAGGCCGGCAAGCATGTGCTGTGCGAGAAGCCGCTGGCGCTGACCAGCGGCGATGCCCGCAAGATCCTTGCCGCGTGCAAGGCCGCCGGCGTCGTGCTCGGCACCAACCATCATCTGCGCAATGCCGGCGCCCATCGGGCCATGCGAGAGGCCATCGCGGCAGGCAAGATCGGCAGGCCGGTCGCCGCCCGCGTTTTCCACTCGGTCTATCTGCCCGAACATCTGCAGGGCTGGCGCATCACCAAGCCGGAGGCCGGCGGCGGCGTGGTGCTGGATATCACCGTGCATGACGCAGACACGTTGCGCTTCGTGCTCGGCGAAGACCCGGTCGAGATTTCCGCCTTCACCCAGTCGGCCGGCATGGCCGGCAGCGGGCTGGAAGACGGCGCCATGTGCGTGTGGCGCTTCCAGTCGGGCCTCATCGCCCAGAG
The DNA here is from genome assembly GCF_052115345.1 of Mesorhizobium sp. 2RAF21. Classification (NCBI taxonomy): domain Bacteria; kingdom Pseudomonadati; phylum Pseudomonadota; class Alphaproteobacteria; order Hyphomicrobiales; family Phyllobacteriaceae; genus Mesorhizobium; species Mesorhizobium sp. 2RAF21. The sequence goes on from NZ_JBFRGM010000008.1 coordinate 155,977, forward strand.
CCATGAGGGTTTCACCACCAAATTCGCAGGCACCGGTTTCGAGGTGCACGGCACCGAAGGTTCGCTGATCGCCAGGGGTGTGATGACCCAGAAGCCGGTTGGCTCGGTTACCCTGCGCACGGCAACCGGCGAGGAAGAACTCTCCTTCGACCGCGAGGACCTCTACACCCGCTCGCTGCGCGCCTTCCACGCCGCCATCCGCACCGAAGGCAAGCCTTCGGCGACCGGCGAGGACGGCGTCTGGTCGCTCGCCTGCGCCGAGGCAGCGCTGGCCTCGGCGAAGACCGGTCGCGCCGTGACCATCGAGACCGGGCTCGGAGCCTCGGCATGAGCAAGCTCGTCTCCGCCTCAGCCGCTGCGCGATTGATCAAGGACGGCATGACCGTTTCGGTCTCGTCTTCCAGCGGTCTCGGCTGCCCGGACCTGATGCTGAAGGCGATCGGCGAACGTTTCGAGGCGGAAGGCCATCCGCGCGACCTCACCACGCTGCACCCGATCGCCGCCGGCGACATGAGTGGCATCAAGGGCGTTGACTACATCGCAAGAAAGGGCCTGCTGAAGAAGATCATTGGCGGCTCCTATCCTTCCGGGCCGTCCTCCGCCGAACCGCCGCTAATCTGGCAGATGATCGGCAATGAGGAGGTTGCCGCCTACAACATCCCCTCCGGCATCCTCTTCGACATGCATCGCGAGGCCGCCGCCAAGCGTCCCGGCGTCTTGACCAAGGTCGGCCTCGACACTTTCGTCGACCCCGACCGGCAAGGCTGCGCCATGAATGCGCGCGCTGCAAGCGAACCGGTGTTGAAGAAGGTCGAATTCGAAGGCGAGGACTGGCTCTATTTCCCGGCGATCCGGCCGGACGTCGCCATCATCCGCGCCACCACCGCCGACGAGCGCGGCAACCTGACCTACGAGCATGAAGGCGCCTATCTCGGCGGCCTCGACCAGGCGCTCGCCGCCCGCAACAATGGCGGCATCGTCATTGCGCAGGTCAAGCGCGTCACCAAGGACGGTTCGCTGCGCCCGCACGACGTGCGCGTGCCGGGCGTGCTGGTCGACTACATCGTCATCGACCCAGACCAGAAACAGACCACGCAGACTGGCTACGACCCGGCGATCTCCGGCGAGATCATGCGCCCGCTGGGTTCGTTCCGCGTGCCGGAATTCAACGTGCAGAAGGTCATTGCCCGCCGTGTCGCGCAGGAGCTTGAGGCCGGCAGTGCCGTCAATCTCGGCTTCGGCATTTCCGCTAACGTGCCGCGTATCCTGATCGAGGAAGGCCTGCATGGCGCCGTCACCTGGGTGATCGAACAGGGTGCGGTCGGCGGCGTGCCGCTGCTCGACTTCGCCTTCGGCTGCGCCTCCAACGCCGACGCCTTCATGCCCTCGCCTTACCAGTTCACCTACTTTCAGGGCGCCGGTTTCGACGCCTCGCTGCTGTCCTTCCTGGAGATCGACCGGAACGGCTCCGTCAACGTCTCGAAGCTCTCCTTCCGCCCGCATGTGACGGCCGGCGCCGGCGGCTTTGTCGACATCACCGCGCGCGCCAAGAAGATCGTCTTCTCCGGCATGTTTAACGCCGGCGCGAAGCTCGCGGTCGCCGACGGCAGGCTGGTGATCGAGAAGGACGGCAAGCTGAAGAAGCTGGTCAACGAGGTCGAACACGTCACCTTCTCCGGCCGGCGCGGCGTCGAGCAGGGCCAGGACGTCACCTACATAACCGAACGGGCGGTGATGAAGCTGACACCGCAAGGCATCGTGCTGAACGAGATCGCACCGGGCGTCGATCTCAAGGCGCATATCCTCGACCAGTCGGAATTCCCGCTCATCGTCTCCGACAGGCTGAAGACGATGGATGCTGCTCTTTTTGCCGAGGCGCCGATCGGGCTCTCGCTGCCGCAAAAGCCGGCACGGACAGCGGGAGGCGCGCATGGCTGAACTCGTCACATTCCAGGCTGAAGGCGCGATCGGCATTGTCACGCTGAGGCGGCCCGAAAAATTCAATGCGCTCGATATCCCGATGCTGCGGGCGCTGGAAAAAGCGCTGGACGAAGCTGAGGCTGCCGAAAGCGTGCGCGTCGTGCTCCTGTGCGGTGAAGGCAAGGGTTTCTGCGCCGGCGGCGACGTCGATGCCTGGGCGGCGATGAGCGCCGCCGATTTCCAGGTTCAGTGGGTGCGCTATGGCCATCGTGTCTTCGACCGACTGGCGCGCCTCAGGCAGCCCACCATCGCGGTGTTGTCCGGTCATGCGCTGGGCGGCGGGTTGGAACTTGCCGCCGCGTGCGATTTCCGTGTCGCGGAAACGCAAGCGAAGCTCGGTTTTCCCGAGACCTCGATCGGCGTCGTGCCCGGCTGGTCCGGCACGCAGCGCGCCGTGCGCCGCTTCGGCGCCCAGGCAGTGCGGCGCATGGCGCTGGGTGGCGAGGTCTTTGCGGCGACCGACGCGCTTGCGCTCGGCATTGTCGACCGCGTGGCAGCTACCGGCGAGGCATTGGCAGAAGCTAAAAACTGGGCCGCAAAGATCGCCGAGCGCGGACCGCTGGCCACCGAGGCCGCCAAGCTGATGATCGCCGTTGCCGAAGGCGAGGAAACCGCCGCCGCGACCGAGGCGCTGGCCAGCGGCTTCATCGCGCTGACTAAAGACCTGAAGGCCGGTGTCTCCGCCTTCCGAACCAAACAGAAGCCCGCTTTTTCGCGGAGCTAGGACGACAATGATGAATGCCCCGCTGAACATCAAAATGCCCTCTGAGGCCTCGGTCGCGCCGAAGGGTTACAAGCTGCTGATCGGCGGCAAACATGTCGATGCACGCGACGGCCGCACGCTGGAGCGTCGCTCGCCCGGCCACGGCTTTGTCGTTTCGCGGTATGCGCAGGCCGGCGAGGCCGAGGTCGAGGCAGCGATGTTGGCTGCCCACAAGGCTTTCGAGAGCGGGCCGTGGCCACGCATGAAGGCGGCCGAGCGCGCTGCCCTGCTTTTGAAGACCGCCAACCTCATCGACTCCCGGCTGGAAGACATCGCCAGGCTCGAAGCGCTGGAATCCGGCAAGCCGATCGCCCAGGCGCGCGGCGAGATCGCCGGCGCGGCCGACATCTGGCGTTATTCGGCAGCCCTTGCCCGCACGCTTTCCGGCGAGTCCTACGCCAATCTGGGCGACGCCATGCTGGGCGTCGTGCTACGCGAGCCGGTCGGCGTCGTTTCCATCATCACGCCCTGGAACTTCCCTTTCCTCATCGTCAGCCAGAAACTGCCCTTCGCGCTCGCCGCCGGTTGCACCGCGGTGGTCAAGCCCAGCGAAATGACCTCGGCCTCGACCCTTTTGCTCGGCGACCTGCTGATGGAGGCCGGCCTGCCGGACGGCGGCGTCAATATCCTTGCCGGCCTCGGCGCCGATGTCGGCGCGCCGATGGTTTCGCACCCGCTGGCCGAGATGGTCTCCTTCACCGGCTCGACCCGCGTCGGCAAGATGACCATGGCGGCCGCCGCCAATTCGCTGAAGAAGGTGTCGATGGAACTCGGCGGCAAGAACGGCCAGATCGTCTTCCCCGATGCCGATCTCGAGGCCGCGGCGGATGCTGCCGTGTTCGGCGGCTTCTTCAATGCGGGCGAATGCTGCAACGCCGGCTCGCGCCTGATCGTCCATGAAGCGATCGCCAACGACTTCCTCGAAGCCGTGAAATCGCTGACCGCCAAGGTCACCGTCGGCGATCCGCTCGACGACCGCACCAAGGTCGGCGCGATGATCTCGCCGGACCATCTCGGCAAGGTCACCGCCTATGTCGGCGCCGCCTCCAGCGAAGGCGCCAAGTTGGCCACAGGTGGTGTGAAGCTCGCCTCCAGCGCCGGCGATTATCTGGCGCCGACCATCGTCAGCGGCGTCAGGGAAGACATGGCCATCGCCCGCGAGGAAGTGTTCGGACCGGTGCTTTCGGTGCTGACTTTTGAAACGATTGAAAGGGCATTGCATATCGCCAACAACACGCCCTATGGTCTTTCTGCGGGCGTCTGGAGCGCCGATATCGATACCTGCATGTCGGTGGCGCGCGGCGTGCGTTCGGGCACCGTTTGGGTCAACACATTCATGGAAGGCTATCCGGAATTGCCTTTCGGTGGATACAAGCAATCCGGGCTTGGGCGCGAATTGGGCAGGCGCGCCGTCGAGGATTACACCGAGGAAAAAACGATCCAGTTTCATCGCGGCCCGCGCACCGGGTGGTGGGCGAGCTGAGTTGGGAGGTAGCCGGCGATAGCCGGTCGTGTGACTGCAACAAGGGAGGTAGTACATGTTGCGCAAACTGCTAATCGGAACGATGCTCGGCTCGGCGCTTACCGTCGGCTATACCGCATCGACCTATGCCGCTGGCGGCTCGGTCGAAGTGCTGCACTGGTGGACCTCGGGCGGCGAGGCCGCCGCGCTCGACGTCTTGAAGAAGAAGCTGGAAAGCCAGGGTATCACCTGGAAGGACATGCCCGTGGCCGGTGGCGGCGGCGAAGCCGCCATGACCGCGCTGCGCGCCCGTGTCACCGCTGGTGACCCGCCGACCGCCGTGCAGGCGCTAGGCTTCGACATCACTGACTGGGCCAAGCAGGGCGTGGTCGGCGATCTCGGCGATGTGGCCAACAAGGAAGGCTGGGACAAGGTCATCCCGACGGCCCTTCAGAACTTCGCTAAGCACGACGGCAAGTGGATCGCGGCACCCGTCAACGTGCACTCGACCAACTGGGTCTGGATCTCCAAGAAGGCACTCGATGCCGCTGGCGGCAAGGTGCCGGAGAACTGGGACGAACTGATCGCCGTGCTCGACAAGATGAAGGCCAACGGCATCACCCCGCTCGCCCATGGCGGCCAGGCCTGGCAGGACGCCACCATCTTCGACGCAGTCGTGCTCTCGCTCGGCACCGACTTCTACAAGGCCGCGTTTATCGACAACGATCCCAAGGCTCTTGGCGGCGACAAGATGGTCGAGGCTTTCGACCGCATGGCCAAGCTGAAGAGCTATGTCGACAAGGACTTCTCCGGCCGCGACTGGAACCTTGCCTCGGCCATGGTCATCGAAGGCAAGGCCGGCATGCAGATGATGGGCGACTGGGCCAAGGGCGAGTTCCTCAAGGCCAAGCAGAAGCCTGGTACCGACTTCGTCTGCATCCGCTTCCCGGGCACGCAAGGCGCCGTCACCTTCAACTCCGACATGTTCATGATGTTCAAGGTCGGCGACGACAAGAAGGCCGGGCAGCTCACGATGGCATCCGACATCGAGAGCCCGGACTTCCAGTCGTCCTTCAACGTGGTCAAGGGCTCGGTGCCGGCGCGCACCGACGTGCCGGACACCGCCTTCGACGATTGCGGCAAGAAGGGCATCAAGGACCTGGCGGAAGCCAACTCCTCGGGCAAGCTGTTCGGCTCCATGGCTCACGGCTATGCAGTGCCGGCGGCGGTGAAGAACGCCATGTATGACGTCATCACCCGCCACTTCAACGGCGAGCTGGACTCCAAGGCCGCCGCCAAGGCACTGGCTGAAGCAGTTGCCGCCGCGAAGGGCTGATAGCGTCTGAAACGCAGTGCCTCGGCTCCGGTCGAGGCACCCACTCTTTAATAAACCGGGGCTGAACCCATGGCCGACGCCACCATGACCGCGCGTGCTGCTGCAGCGAATCCGCGCGCCACCTTGCAAGACCTCTTGCCGAAGATCGTGCTGGCGCCGAGCTTCGCCGTGATCCTCATCTTCGTTTACGGCTTCATCGCCTTCACGGCCGTGCTCTCTTTCTCGGGTTCGAAGCTCCTGCCGGATTTCTCGACCTGGGTCGGGCTCAATAACTATGTGCGCCTGTTCAACCATCCCAACTGGATCACGGCGCTGCAGAACCTGGCGATCTTCTCGATCCTCTACATCGTCGTCTGCTCGGTGATCGGCCTGGCGCTTGCCATCTTCCTCGACCAGAAAATCCGCGGCGAAGGCCTGCTGCGCCCCATCTATCTTTACCCCATGGCGCTGTCCTTCATCGTCACCGGCGTCGCCTGGAAATGGTTTCTCGACCCCGGCATCGGCCTCGAGCACGTCATGCAGTCGATCGGCTGGGAAAGCTTTTCGTTCCGCTGGATCAAGGACGGCAAGATGGCGATCTACACCATCGTGATTGCTGCCGTCTGGCAGTCGTCCGGCTTTGTCATGGCGATGTTCCTCGCCGGCCTGCGCGGCGTCGACAACGAGATCATCAAGGCCGCCCAGATCGACGGCGCCTCGACCATGACCATCTACCGCCGCATCATCATTCCGCTGATGCGCCCGGTCTTCCTGTCGGCCTTCGTGGTGCTCGCCCACCTTGCCATCAAGTCCTATGACCTCGTGGTGGCGATGACCGATGGCGGCCCGGGTACAGCCACCTGGACGCCGGCGCTGTTCATGCAGAAATTCACCTTCGGCCGCAACGAGATGGGCATGGGCGCGGCCTCGGCGATCATCATGATGATGATGATCTTCGCCATCATCGTGCCCTATCTCTACTCCGAACTCGGGGGGAAGAAGAAATGAGCGCCCCCTCCCAGGACGTCGCCACCCGCAACGGCATTTTTGTCCGTGCCCTGATCTACGCCCTGCTGATCGTCTTCGCGGTCTACTATCTTTTGCCGCTCTACGTAATGCTGGTAAACTCGCTGAAGCCGCTGGAGGAGATCCGCCAGGGCAACATGCTGGCGCTGCCGCAGCAATGGACGATCGCGCCATGGCTGTCGGCCTGGTCGACGGCGCAAATCGGCGTCTCGCCGACCGGGCTGAAACCCTATTTCCTGAACTCGGTGATGATGGTGGTGCCCGCGGTGGCGATCTCGACCATCCTCGGTGCATTGAATGGCTACGTGCTGACCAAATGGCGCTTCAAGGGCGACAACATCGTTTTCGGCATGATGCTTCTGGCCTGTTTCATCCCCTTCCAGATCGTGCTGATTCCGTCGGCCCGCATCCTCGGCCTGCTCGGCCTCGCCGGAACGGTGCCGGGCCTGATCCTGATCCACGCCATCTACGGCCTCGGCTTTACCACGCTGTTCTTCCGCAACTACTACGAGGCCTTCCCGACCGAATTGGTGCGGGCGGCGCAGATCGACGGCGCATCCTTCTTCCAGATCTTCCGGCGCATCCTCCTGCCGTCGTCGGGACCGATCATCGTGGTTACCGTGATCTGGCAATTCACCAACATCTGGAACGACTTCCTGTTCGGTTCGTCCTTCTCCAGCGTCGATTCCATTCCCATCACCGTGGCGCTGAACAATCTGGTCAACTCCTCGACGGGCGTGAAGGAATACAACGTCCACTTCGCCGGGGCGATCCTGGCGGCGCTCCCTACCCTCATCGTCTACATCGTCTCCGGACGCTATTTCGTGCGTGGCCTGATGGCCGGCGCCGTGAAAGGCTGAGATACAATGCCCTTTCTTGAGATCGACAATCTCGAAAAGTCCTTCGGCGCCACCAAAATCCTCAAAGGGGTGACGCTCGGCATCGAGGAAGGTGGCTTCCTGGTGCTGGTCGGCCCGTCCGGCTGCGGCAAGTCCACTCTGCTCAACACCATAGCCGGGCTGGAGCAGATCACCGGCGGCGAAATCCGCATCGCCGGCAAAAGGGTTAACGACCTGCACCCGTCGAAGCGCGACATCGCGATGGTGTTCCAGTCCTACGCGCTCTATCCCAACATGACCGTGGGCGAGAATATCGGCTTCGGCATGGAAATCCGCGGCATCGCCAAGGCGGAACGCGACAAGGCGATCGCCGATGTGTCGCAATTGCTGCAGATCGGCCACCTGCTCGACCGCAAGCCGAGCCAGCTTTCCGGCGGCCAGCGCCAGCGCGTCGCCATGGGCCGCGCCCTGGTGCGCAAGCCGCAGGTCTTCCTGTTCGACGAACCGCTGTCCAATCTCGACGCCAAGCTGCGCATCGACATGCGCACCGAGATCAAGCGCCTGCACCACCGCATGAAGACGACCATCGTCTACGTCACCCACGACCAGATCGAGGCGATGACGCTGGCGACCAAGATCGCAGTGTTGAAGGACGGCATCCTGCAGCAGTTCGGTACTCCGGAGGAGATCTACAACAACCCGGTCAACATGTTCGTTGCCGACTTCATGGGCTCGCCGGCCATGAACCTGGTGCCGGCCACCATTGGGGAAACCGGCAACCAGCTCAGCGTCGAGCTTGCCCGCAACGGTTCGGCACCGGTGTCTCTTGCGCTGAACGGCGCGCCGCAAGGGCTGTCGGCCTATCGTGGCAAGCAGGTGATGTTCGGCATCCGCCCCGAAGCGCTGACCGATCCGGACGGCGCCGACCGCAACGCCACCCATCTGGTGACGGCGGACTGTCACATCGAGGTGGTGGAGCCGGCCGGCTCCGATACTTTCGCGGTGACCAATCTGGGCGGCAAGGGCGTGGTGGCGCGGTTGCGCGCCGACGCGCGCATCAAGCCGGGCACCACCGCGCCGCTGACCTTCAATCTGACCAAGGCGGTGTTTTTCGATCCGGCGACCCAGGAACGGATTGCGTAGCGGGCAACCATGTCTCCCGATATCGTCATCATCGGCTCCGGCATCGGCGGCGCCACGATCGCCTCCGGTTTGGCCGGAAGCGGCGCCTCGGTGCTGATCCTCGAGCGCGGAGAGAAGTTGCCTGCGACCGCGCATGCACGCGACAGCCGCTCGATCTTCGTCGACGGCCACTACCGGCCGAAGGAGATGTGGCGAGAGGCCGGTGGCCAGCCCTTCAACCCCGGCAACTACTACTATGTCGGCGGCAATTCGAAATTCTATGGCGCGGTGCTGATCCGCTACCGGCGCGAAGACTTCGCGGCGATGGAGCATTTCGGCGGCATCTCGCCAGCCTGGCCCTTCGGCTATGAAGAACTGGAACCCTGGTATTCGAAAGCCGAGCAACTGTTCCGCGTGCGCGGCAGGCTCGGCGAGGACCCGACAGAGCCTTTTCATTCCGTACCCTACGCCTTCCCGCCGGTGCCGGACGAGCCGGCAATCGCGCGCGCCCGCGCCGAGTTGAAGGGCATCAGCCTCAATCCCGCGTCGCTGCCGCTCGGCGTCGATATCGATGCCTGGCTGCGGGATGGAAAGACGCCGTGGGACGCTTTCCCGAACACTGGCATCGGCAAGATCGATGCCGAGACCGGCCCGCTTCCGGTCGCGCTGGCCGACAACAACATCTGCCTCGAAACGGGAGCCGCTGTCGACCATCTCGAACTGACGCCCGGCGGCAAGACGGTCGCCGCCGTACACTATCACCGCAACGGCGAGGCCAAGCGCGTCACGCCGAAACTGGTCGTCCTGTCGGCCGGCGCCATCAACTCCGCTGTCATCCTGCTGCGTTCACCGGCGCCCGGCGGCAAGAGCATCGCCAACCGTTCCGACCAGGTCGGACGCAATTTCATGAACCACAATTCGGCCGCCATGCTAGCGATCGATCCGCGCCGCAGAAACGACAGCGTCTACCAGAAGACGCTGATGCTGAACGACTACTACCTCTCCGACGGCAAGGGCGGAAAGCCGCTCGGCAATGTCCAGCTTCTGGGCAAGATCGACGGCACCATGCTGAAGGCCAATGTCCGCCTAGCGCCAAAATTCGCGCTCGATTTCATGGCCAGCCATGCGGTCGACTGGTACCTGATGTGCGAAGACCTGCCGGATCCCGAAAGCCGCGTCATGGTCGACGGCAACGACATCGTCCTGCAATGGCGCCGCAGCAACATGCAAGCGCTCGACCGGCTGACCCAGGTGATGCGCGAGCATTTTCGCGCCTGCGGCTATCCGATCGTGCTGTCCAGGCCATTCGACAAGCGCACGCCCTCGCACCAGTGCGGCACGGTCCGCATGGGCAGCGACCCGGCCACGTCCCCGCTCGATACCTTCTGCCGTGCCTGGGATCACGGCAACCTGTTCGTCGTCGACGGCGGTTTCCTGCCGACTTCCGCCGCCGTCAACCCGGCATTGACCATCGCCGCGCAGGCGCTGAGGGTAGCAGACCATATTCGCAAGACGGAGTTGAAGGCATGACCCGTCCCGTCGCCATCGTCACCGGCGCCAATCGCGGCATTGGCCTCGCCTGCGCCAACGCGCTTGCCGAAACTGGCTTCGACATCGCCGCCGCCGACCTCACCCCCGAGCCAAGCCCGGAACTGGCCGCAAGCGTCGGCTTACGCGGCGCGCGGCTTGCCTATCGCCGCTGCGACATCGCCAATCTCGCCAACCACCCGGCGGTGATCGAGACCGCGCTCGACGCCTTCGGCCACATCGACTGCCTCGTCAATAATGCCGGCATCGGCGCCGTGGTACGCGGCGATCTGCTGGAGCTGAAGCCCGAAAACTTCGACCGGGTGATCGACGTCAACCTGCGCGGCACGGTCTTCTTCACCCAGGCCGTCGCCAAGGCGATGCTGGCGCAGCCGCCGCATCATCCGAGATCGATCGTCACCGTCACCTCCGTGAGTGCCGAAATGGCCTCGCCCGAACGTGCGGATTACTGCGTCTCCAAAGCGGGCCTCGCCATGTGGGTAAAGACGCTGGCGCTACGGTTGGCGCCGGAGAATATCGGCGTGTTCGAGGTGCGCCCCGGCATCATCCGAACGGAAATGACCGCCGGCGTGGCCTCCAAATACGATGCCTTGATCGAGGGCGGGCTGGTGCCGGCCAAGCGCTGGGGCGAGGCCGCCGACATCGGCGCCGCGGTCGCTGCTCTTGCGGGTGGCAGGCTCGGCTTCGCCACCGGCTCGGTGATCCGTGTCGACGGTGCGCTGTCGGTGCCCAGACTATGAACGGATGATCCCATGACCGACTTCATCATCGTCGGCGCCGGCCCTGCAGGCTGCGTGCTCGCCAACCGGTTGTCGGAAGACCCGGCGAATTCCGTGCTGCTCCTGGAAGCCGGCGGCAAGGACTGGCATCCGCTGATCCACATGCCGGCGGGCTTCGCCAAGATGACCAAGGGCATCGCTTCCTGGGGTTGGTCGACCGTGCCGCAGAAACACATGAAGGACCGCGTGTTCTGGTACACCCAAGCCAAGGTTATCGGCGGCGGCTCCTCCATCAACGCGCAGATCTACACGCGCGGCAATGCCCGCGATTACGACGCCTGGGAAAAGGAGGAAGGGCTGGCCGGCTGGGGGTATCGCGACGTGCTGCCCTATTTCAAGCGCGCCGAGAACAACCAGCGTTATGCCAACGACTATCACGGCGACCAGGGCCCGCTCGGCGTCTCCAATCCGATCTCGCCATTGCCGATCTGCGAGGCCTATTTCCGCGCCGCGCAGGAAATGGGCATCCCGTTCAATCCCGACTTCAACGGCGCCGCGCAGGATGGTGTCGGCTACTACCAGCTGACCCAGAAGGATGCGCGCCGCTCCTCCGCCTCGGTCGCCTATCTGAAGCCGATCCGCGACCGCAAGAACCTCACCGTGCGCACCGACGTTTTGGTGACGCGCATCGTTCTGGAAGGCAGCCGCGCCGTTGGCGTCGAGGTGGTCGACAAGCCCGGCGGCCAACCGCAGATCCTGCGGGCTGAGCGCGAGGTGATCGTGTCTTCTGGCGCCATCGGTTCGCCGAAACTGCTGATGCAATCGGGCATCGGCCCGGCCGACCATCTGAAATCGGTCGGCGTCACGCCGCTACACGACCTGCCCGGCGTCGGCTCCAACATGCAGGACCACCTCGATCTCTTCGTGATCGCCGAATGTACCGGCGATCACACCTATGACAATTACGCCAAATTCCACCGCACCCTCTGGGCCGGATTGCAATATGTGCTGTTGAAGAAGGGACCCGTCGCCTCCAGCCTCTTCGAGACAGGCGGCTTCTGGTATGCCGACCCGACCGCGTCCCATCCCGACATCCAGTTCCATCTCGGCCTGGGATCCGGCATCGAGGCCGGCGTGGAGAAGCTGAACAATCCGGGTGTGACGCTGAATTCCGCTTTCCTGCGCCCACGCTCGCGCGGCACGGTGAGACTGGGCAGCGCCGACCCGGCCGCCATGCCGCTGATCGACCCCAACTATTGGGCCGACCCGTACGATCGCGAGATGTCGATCAAGGGCCTGCGGCTTGCCCGCGAAATCATGCGCCAGAACGCGCTGAAGCCCTATGTGCTGCGGGAGGTTCTGCCAGGCCCATCACTCGCCAGCGACGACGAACTTGCCGACTATGCCTGCCGTGCGGCCAAGACCGATCATCATCCGGTCGGCACCTGCCGCATGGGCCATGATGCGATGGCGGTGGTGACACCGGAACTGAAAGTGCGCGGCATCGAGGGGTTGCGCGTCTGCGACGCCTCGATCATGCCGCGCGTGCCTTCTTCCAACACCAATGCACCGACCATCATGGTTGGTGAAAAAGGCGGCGACATCATCCTCGGCCGTGAGCCGCTGCCGCCGGCCGTCTTTGCCGGCAACCGCGCGGCGTGAAGGAAAAACAGCCATGATCCGCCACTGCGTCTTCGTGAAATTCCGTGCCGACGTATCGACGACGGAGCGCGCCGCGATCCATGCCGACCTGTCGGCTTTGCGCGGCCTGATCGATGGCATGGGCGCCGTGCATTTCAGCGCCAATGTCAGTCCGGAGCCTTTCGCGCGCGGCTTCACGCATGGCTTCACCATCGACTTCGGCGATGCCGCCGCCCGCGACGCCTATCTGGTGCATGAGGCGCACCAGAAAGCCGGCGCGAGGCTGGTCGCCGCGCTCGACGGCGGCACGGACGGGCTGATGGTGTTCGATCTGGAGACTGCCGGCGCCTGAGCCTGCAGATGTTCAGAGCGGTCCGGATCGGCGCACTAGCCCATGCGCAGCGCGATGACGCCGGCCACGATGGACAAGGCCGCGGCGCCGCGCCAGGCCGTCATCTTTTCGCCGAGCGCGAAGACCGAGATCATCATGGCGAACAGGATCGAGCTTTCGCGCAATGACGCCACCGAGGCGATCGGCGCCTTGGTCATCGCCCACATGACGATCCAGTAGGCCGTGCCGCTCAGACAGCCGGTGATGATGCCCGCCTTCCAGTCGCGCGCCATCGCCGGCAGCGATTGCCGCCCGCGCACCAGAAGGCACAGGATCAGCGACCAGATGCCGTCGCAGAGGAACAGATAGACGGCATAGCTCGACGCGGTCGCGGCAAGGCGCGCGCCACTGCCGTCGGACAGCGTGTAGCTGGCGATGAACACCGACGTCGCCAGCGCGAAACCGACCGCGCGCAGATTGAGCTTTTCCAGATGCGCGCCGCCGCGGAAGGACATCAGCAGCGTGCCGCCACAGAGCAGCACGATGCCGACGATCGACAAAGTGCCCGGGATTTCCGAAACAACGAAGATGCCACCAATGGCCGCCAGCAAGGGCGCGGTACCGCGCGCCAGCGGGTAGGTCTGGGCCAGATCGCCGGCCTTGTAGGCGCCGATCAGGCAGAGTTTGTAGCCCATGTGGAAGAGCGTCGAGGCGAAGATCCAGGGCCAGACCTCGGCCCGAGGAAATTCGACGAAGGGCACCGCCACCAGCGCCATCGACGCCATGCCAAGCGTCAGCACCGTCACCGACAGGAAGCGGTCGAGATGAACCTTGACCATGGCGTTCCAGGTGGCATGCATGGCGGCGGCGGACAGCACCGCCAGGAAGACCAGAAGGCTCATTGCGTGTCGTGATCGGCCGTGAAAATGGTGCCCACTTCGAAGAACCGATTTGCCGGCAATCTGTTACCCGGCTTAGGTTCATTGAAGGCATAACCCGCCGCGAGAGGCCGGGCAATGGGCAGGCAAGGCCTGGATTCTTGGACCAGGAACCCGCCGATGGCGATCCGTCGCTTCCCACCATCGATTGAGATAAAGGCGAAACACGGCGCGTAAAGCTACGCCTGCCCTGCGCAGGCTCTGGGCGCGTGGCATTCAAAACAGCCAAACAATTGGTCTTTGCGCCGTGCGCACCGCCCCATCCCACTAAGGATGGAAGCGGCGGCGTTTCAGCCCTAGTGCAGAACCAGCACGTCGCCGGAGGAGAATGAAATCTCGGCCTTGTCGCCGACATTCGGCGGCGGCGTCGAGGAATTGTTGAAGGTGTCGAGCGAAATCTTGGACTGGCCGATGCCAACCCGCACCCGGATCACCGAGCCCAGGAAATGCACGTCGGAGATTTCGCCGGTGAGCTTGGCGTCGTTGCCGGGACGTTCGCCGAGCGCGATCGCCTCGGGGCGCAGCGCCAGCGACAGCGTGTCACCGGTCTTGGAACCGTTCAACTTACCTTTAAGCCCGATTTCCTCGGCATTGATGCGCACCCGGCCGGAACCGGCATCGCTGACCACGCCTTCCAGCACATTGAGGGTACCGACGAAATTGGCGACGAATTTGGTGGCCGGACGGTTGTAGATCTCGAAGGGCGCGCCGACCTGCTCGGCCTTGCCGCCATACATGACCGCGATGCGGTCGGAGATCGACAGCGCTTCTTCCTGGTCATGCGTGACGAAGATGGTGGTGATGCCGAGCTCTTTTTGAATGGCGCGGATTTCGTCGCGCAGCGACACGCGCACCTTGGCGTCGAGTGCCGACAGCGGCTCGTCGAGCAGAAGCAGTTTCGGCTTCGGCGCCAATGCACGAGCAAGCGCCACGCGCTGCTGCTGGCCGCCGGAAAGCTGGTAGGGATAGCGGTCGCCGAGTTGCGGCAGCTTGATCAGGTCGAGCATTTCGGCGACGCGCTTGTCGCTGTCAGCCTTCGGTATGCCGGCGACCTTGAGACCGAAGGCGACGTTCTGCGCCACGGTAAGATTCGGGAACAGCGCATAGGCCTGGAACACCATGCCGACATTGCGCTGGTTCGGCTTCAGCCGGGTGACATCCTTGCCGCCGACGATGATCTGGCCGGCCGTCGGCTCCTCGAAGCCGGCGACCATGCGCAGCACCGTCGTCTTGCCGCAGCCCGAAGGCCCGAGGAACGAGACAAACTCGCCGCGTGCGATATCGAGGTTGAAGTCCTCGACCACGGTGGTGGCGCCGAAGGCTTTCTTCACATGCTGGATGGAAAGGAACGGATCAGCCATGGGTTCAGGACTTTCTCGGGCTCAATTCGGGCGATTCGCCGATTTCGGCGCGAAACGGGACAGAACCTGGATGACCGACATGCAGCCCCAGGTGATGACGAAGGCGATGATGGCAAGCGCCGCCGGCTCATAGGCGCGGTTGGCGCCGATGTTCTGAAGATACGGGCCGAAGGCCGGACGGTTGAGCAGGCTGGCCATGGTGAACTCACCGATGACGATGGCGAAGGTCAGGAATGCGCCCGACAGCACCGCGATCAGCACGTTGGGCAGGATGACGCGGCCGATGATGGTGGTCCAGCCGGCGCCGAGGATCTGCGCCGCCTCGGTCAGCGTGCGCACGTCGATGGTCCTGAGGCCGGTGTCGACGGCGCGGTACATATAGGGCAGCGCCAGCGTCGCATAGCCGATGACCAGAAGCGCGTTGGTGCCCATGTCGCTCGACAGGAACGGCAGCGGCGAGTTCGAGCCATACATGCGGATGTAGCCGAAGACGATGACGATGGCCGGGATGACCAGCGGCAGAAGCGTCACGAACTCGACGACCGGCCGGAGCTGCGGCAGGCGTAGCCTGATCCAGTAGGCGGTTGGCACGACCAGCAGCACACCGAGGATGATGGTGAAGACCGCGGCTAGCACCGAGAAGGTGAACGTTGCCTGGAAGCGCTCGTCGCCCAGAACCACCTTGTAGGCGTCGAAGGAATAGGTGCCGCGCCGCATACGCATGGAGAATTCCATGGTCGCGATCAGCGGAATGAAGAAATAGGCGGCGCCGAGGATAAAAGTGACCCAGGCCCAGAATCTGCCCGACTTCATTTCAGCCACCTTTCCGAACGGGTCCGGAACCAGATGTAGAAGACATTGGCGAGGCCCGTGATGAAGATCATGCCGAAAGCGATGGCATAGCCGAGATGTGGATTGTGCAGCACGTCGCCACGGATCTGCGCATAGAGCAGGATCGGCACGATATTGAGCGACGAACCGGTCAGCGCATAGGCGGTGGCAATGGCGCCGAAGGCATTGGCGAAGAGCAGGATCACGGTGCCGAGGAAGCTCGGCCAGATCACCGGGATCACCACCATGCGCCAGTACTGCCACTGCGTGGCACCCAAGGTCGCGGCAGCCTCGCCCCATTCCTTCTTCAGGCCATCGATGGCCGGCGTGATGATGACCACCATCAGCGGAATCTGGAAATAGAGATAGGTGAGCGTCAGGCCCCAGAAGGACAGGACGTTGAAGCCGTGCTGGTAGGGGTCGAAGCCAAGCGCGCGCAGGAAAACGGTGACAAGGCCGAGCCGGCCGAGCGTCGCCAGGAAGGCAAAGGCCAACGGCACGCCGGCGAACTGCGAGGCCACGCCGGAAAAGGTGAGCGTTGCCGAGCGCGTCCAGTTGGGCAGGCCGCCGCGCACGATGGCGATCGCGATGGCAAGGCCGATAAACGCCCCGAGAAGCGCCGAGGCAACGGAAACCTTGATGGAGATCAGATAGGCGGCGACGATGGACGGTTGCGCCAGCTCGATGATGTTTTCCAGCGTGACGGCACCGTCACTGTTCTGGAACGCGCCGAGGATGAGATACAGCGTCGGCAGGATCAGGAACATCAGCGCGAAGATGATGAACGGCGCCACGCCCAACCATTGCGTGGGCAGCCGCATGGCCCGCGCCTGTGCTGGCGGTACGATCTTTCCGGCAGCAGCCGGTCCTGAAAGACTGATATCGGTCATGCCGGCCTGTCTTCGTTAGATAAAGTCCGGGCGGCGTGGAGCCGCCCGGACAATTGTCGTGAACTTACTTGACGTTGGCGCCGACCATCGAATCCCAGTTCTTGGTGATCGCTTCCTTCGACACCTTCTGCTCGTCGAGCGTCGGGAACGCGGCTTTTTCATAGGCAGCGGCCGGCGGCATCTTCGCGAGCAGCTCCTTCGGAATCGCGCCCTTCTTGGCGAGATCGTTGAAGCGGATCGGGTGGCAGTAGCCCTTCAGCCAGCCGAGCTGACCTTCGTCGGAATAGAGATACTCCATCCAGAGCTTGGCTGCGTTCGGGTGCGGCGCGTAGGCGCTGATCGCCTGAACGTAGACGCCGGCGACGACACCGGTCTTCGGCACGACGACCTCAACCGGAGGATTGTCCTTCAGCGTGTCGCGACCGGCGAGCGCATTGTAGTCCCAGTTGATCAGGATCGGCGTCTGGCCCTGGGCGAGCGTTGCCGGCTTGCCGATCACCGGAACGAAATTGCCGGCGGCATTGAGCTTCTTGAAGTATTCGAGGCCGGCCTTGCCAGCGGCTTCACCAGCAGCGGCGCCGCCCGACAGACCCGAGGCATAGACAGCCTGGATGGCCTGGTTGGACGCACGCGGGTCACCGGCAAGCGCGATCGAGTTGGCGTATTCCGGCTTCAAGAGATCGGCCCAGTCGGTCGGGGCGTTCTTGACCAGGTCCTTGTTCACCATGAACGAGAGAACGCCGTAATAGTCGCCGTACCAGAAGCCGTCGGCATCCTTGGCGCTGTCGGGGATCGAATCCCAGGTCGAGACCTTGTAGGGCTGGATCAGGCCGTCGGCCTTGGCGGACGGGCCGAAGGAGAGACCAACGTCGATGACGTCGGGAGCCTGCGGGCCCTTGTTGTCCTTGTTGGCCTTGATCGCCTCGATCTCGTCGCCCGAACCGGCGTCGGGATTGAGTTCGTTGATCTTGATTTCCGGGTACTTCTTCTTGAAGCCATCGATGACGGCGCCGTAGCCGCACCAGTCATGCGGCAGCGCGATCGTGGTGAGCTGGCCTTCCTTCTTGGCCGCAGCTGCCAGCTCGTCCAGCGACGAGGCCGAAGCGAAAGCGGAAGAGGCCATCAGGGCGACTGCCGTAAGGGAAAGCACTTTTCCCGTGAATCTGAACATTTTTCTCTCCGTTGAACTGACGCCGAGGGACGCCTGCGATGCGGTATCCCCGTTATATGACAGTCCGATGAAGGCGGACCGCCCCGCGCCCCGAAAGGCACGGAAAGTTAACTACTTTTGCCGGACACCCGCAATCGGGTGCCCGTTCGTTTTCCGGCTAAACTTTCTGGCGCCTCCTCCCAGCCCTTTCGTTCCCCTTGCTTTTTTTATTTTTCGCAAGTTCGCGAAAGACAGTCGCACCTGCCTCGCGCGTCTCTTATACCGTTCCCGACAAAGAGTTTTCCAAGAGCGACAGCGCCGCTTTCTTAGTCAGCTTCACCGGATTGCCGCCGGCAGTCGGATCGACGATTGCCATGTCGGCGATCAGGCCCTTGCGCTTCTTGTCCATGTCGAGGTCCTTGATGAGGCCGCCGAGCGTGTGCGGAACCTTCAGTTCCTTGCGCAGCTTGGTGATCGCCTTGGCGAAACCGTCGAAGCCGCCCTTGATGCCGCAATAGGCTGCGAGGCGCTCGATCTTGCCCTCGATGACGTCGCGGTTGAAGGCCAGCACATAAGGCATGAACACGGCATTGGTCATGCCGTGATGGGTGTCATAGAGGCCGCCGATCGGATGCGACAGCGAGTGGATGGCGCCGAGCCCCTTCTGGAAGGCGGTGGCGCCCATCGCAGCGGCGCTCATCATATGCGCGCGGGCGGTCAGGTCCTTGCCGTTGGCATAGGCTTTGGGCAGGTTCTCGAACACCAGCCGTACGCCTTCGACCGCGATGCCGTCGGCCATCGGGTGATAGCCCGGCGCGCAATAAGCTTCGAGGCAGTGCGCCAGCGCGTCCATGCCGGTACCGGCGGTGATGAATTGCGGCATGCCGACCGACAGCGCGGGATCGGCGATGACGATGGCGGGAAGGATCTTCGGATGGAAGATGACCTTCTTGGTGTGCGTCGCCTCGTGGGTCAGCACGCTGGCGCGGCCAACCTCCGAGCCGGTGCCGGCGGTCGTCGGAACGGCGACGATCGGGGCGATGGCGTTGCTGTCGGCGCGCGTCCACCAGTCGCCGATATCCTCGAAATCCCAGACCGGGCGGGTCTGGCCGGCCTGGAAGGCGATCAGCTTGCCGAGATCGAGCGCCGAGCCGCCGCCGAAGGCGATGACGCCGTCATGCTTGCCCTTCTTGAAGACGGCGATGCCAGCGGTGAGGTTCGATTCCACCGGGTTCGGGCGGACATCGGAAAAGACGCCGTAGGGGATCTTCGCATCGTCGAGGATTTTCAACGTCGAGGCCACCACCGGCAGCTTTGCGAGACCGGGATCAGTGACGAACAACGGACGCTTGATGCCAGTCGCGGCCAGCGCGTCCGGCAATTCGGAAATGCGGCCGGCGCCGAAGCGGATGGTGGTCGGGTAGTTCCATTTGGAGACGAGCTTGGACATGCAGTTTTCCTTGGAATGGGCGGCTAACTAGATCTTCTCGCGCAGGTGATACGACTTCGGCCGGGTCAGATTGTCGTAGCCGATCTGCGAAAGCGCCGCGCCCTTGCCGGTGTCCTTGACGCCGGTCCAGACAAGCGCGGGATCGAGGTAATCGCAGCGGTTCATGAACACGGTGCCGGTCTCGACGCGGTCGCCGATGGCCACGGCGCGCTCGGTGTCGGCGGTCCAGATCGAGGCGGTGAGGCCATAGGGGCTGTCGTTCATAAGGGCGACCGCCTCCTCGTCGTTGCGCACCTTCATGATGCCGACGATCGGGCCAAAGCTCTCCTCGCGCATGACCGACATCTGGTGGTCGACATTGGTCAGCACCTCGGCCGGCAGATAGGGCGAACCAGCCTTGTCGGCCGCGTCCCTGGTGTTCATGTGAGCCGTCGCGCCCTTGCGCAGCGCTTCGGCCTTCTGCTCGCGAATGAAGTCGGCAAAACGCGCCTGCGCCATCGGGCCCATCGTCGTTGCCTGGTCGAGCGGATTGCCGAGAACATAGCTCTTCGTCTCGGCGATGAAGCCCTCGACGAAATCGTCATAGATCTTCTCGTGCACGTAGACGCGCTCGATGCCGCAGCAGCACTGGCCGGAATTGAAGAAGGCACCTTCGACGAGATTGGCCACCGCATGGTCGAGCTTGGCGTCGGGCAACACATAGGCGGGATCCTTGCCGCCGAGTTCGAGACCCAGCGTCATGAAGGTGCCGGCCGCGGCCTTTTCGATGGCGCGACCACCGGCGACCGAGCCGGTGAAGTTAACGTGGTCGATCTTGCCCGAGCCGAGCAGCTTTTCCGTCTGGGCGTGGTTGAGCACCATGTTCTGGAAGACATGTTTCGGCAGGCCGGCCGCCTCGAAGGCCTTGGCGAAGCGCTCGCCGACCAGCAGCGTCTGCGCGGCGTGCTTGAGGATGACGGTCGAGCCCGCGATCAGCGCCGGCACGATGGTGTTGACGGACGTGAGGTACGGGTAGTTCCACGGCGCGATCACCATGACCACGCCGAGCGGGTCCTTCTTCACATAGCGGCGGAAACCGTCCTTCGGATTGGAGGCTGGCACCGGCGCCAGTGCGCGCTCGGCGATCTCGACCATGTATTGCGTGCGTTCCTTGACGCCGCCGAATTCGCCGCCGTAGCGCACCGGACGCCCCATCTGCCATGCCAGTTCCGGAACGATCTCGTCGCTCATGGCAACCAGCGCTTCCAGCATCTTCAGCATGTATTTGGCGCGCTCGGCGACGGGCACCTTCGCCCAGTCGGCCTGCGCCGCGCGGGCGCGCTCAACGGCGGCGTTAACCGCCTGATCGCTGGCGATCGGCCGTTCGACATAGATCGAGCCATCGATGGGGGAAGTAAGCTTTACGGTTTCAGTCATGCTTCGTTTTTCCTCATTGCGCGTCCTAGCCCGCCATCTCGGCAAAGGCCGGTCCGCTAACGTCTTGTCGTGGCGCGGGCGAAAGGGCAGACCGAACCCTGTTCGCCCTGCCCCGTCTCACCAACTTCGCCTTGCGATATCCGGTCACCGCGCCCTCCCACAAGAGGGAAGGCCGGCTCCCTCCTCAATATCGCTCGAACCCCCGGTGCAGTTCCCAATCGGTGATGCGTCGGTCGTATTCGAACTGCTCCCAGCGCGCCGTGTGCACGTAATGGTCGATGACGTCCTCGCCGAAAGCGGCCTTGAGCATCTTTGACTTGGCCATGGTCTCGGTCGCCTCGCGCAGCGTCTTCGGTATCTCCGGCAGGCGCGAAGCCTGGTAGGCATCACCCACGAACGGCTTCTGTAGTTCCAACTTCTCGTCGATGCCGGCAAGACCGGCGGCGATCAGCGCCGCGAAGGCGAGATAGGGGTTCAGGTCGGCGCCGCCGATGCGGCATTCCATGCGGATGCCCTTGGTGCCCTCGCCGCACAGGCGGAAGCCCGCCGTGCGGTTGTCTTCCGACCACATGATCTTGGTCGGTGCGAAGGTACCAGACTGGAAGCGCTTGTAGGAATTGATGTAGGGCGCCAGGAACCAGGTGAATTCCTTGGCATATTTGAGCTGGCCCGCGGACCATTGCTGGCCGAGGCTGGACAGCGTCCACGGGCCCTTTTTGTCGAAGAACAGCGGCGTCTTGCCGTCGGCGCTCCACAGCGAATTGTGGATATGGCTGGAATTACCGGCCAGGCCGTAATTGTACTTGGCCATGAAGGTGATCGCCTTGCCTTCGGAATCGGCGATCTCCTTGGCGCCGTTCTTGAGGATAACGTGGCGGTCGGCCATCTCCAGCGCTTCGGCGTAGCGCACATTGATCTCTTCCTGGCCCGGGCCCCACTCGCCCTTGGAATTCTCGATCGGAATGCCGGCGGCCTGCATCTCGTTGCGCAGGCGGCGCATGATGCCTTCTTCCTTGGTGGTGATGCCGATCTGGTAGTCGCCGATATAGGGCGACGCGGTCTCGATGCCTTGCCAGTGCTTCTTGCGGGCGGCGTCATAGCCTTCGCTGAACAGGTAGAATTCGAGTTCGGAGGCGAAATAGCCGATATAGCCGCGTTCGGTCAGCCGCTTGACCTGCTTGCGCAGGATGGCGCGCGGCGAATGGGCGAGGTCTTCATGGCTGTGGTGGTCGAGCAGGTCGCACAGCACCAACGCGGTCTTTTCGAGCCACGGCACCTGCCGCAGCGTTGCGAGGTCCGGCTTCATGACGAAGTCGCCATAACCCTTCGACCAGCTCGCCGCCTTGTAGCCGGGCACCGGCTCCATATCGATGTCGTCCGCCAGCAGATAGTTGCAGCCATGCGTCTCGTCATGCGCGGACTCGACGAAATACTGAGCCAGGAAACGCTTGCCGACGAGGCGACCCTGCATGTCGACGGCACAGGCGAGAACGGTGTCGATCTCCCCTGCCTGCACCGCCTTCTTCAACTGATCGAACGAAAGGTTGCCTGCCATTCTTAGAGCACTCCGGTTTTCATTTTTTAGGAACGGATTTGATGGAAGGGCGACCATGGCCGGCGACCGCCGGCCATGGTCGTGTTTTTGGGACTTAGTGGCCGCCAGCCGTCTCGCCGACGGCGCGTTCCGCGGCGGCGATCTCGGCGGCACGCTTGGCCACCTCGTCACCGATCGGCGGACCCTGGAAGCGGCGGCGCTCGATACCAAACCAGAGCACCACCAACAGGATGAGCAAGCCGATGGCGTAGTTGATCAGGATGTCGAAGGGCGGCTGGATGCCGGCATACATCAGGATCAGAACACCGAGCACGGTGATGCCGGCGAACGGCTTGGACCAGACGCCTAGACGGAAAGGCCCGAATTCGGTCCAGGTTTTACCTTCCGCCAGGAAGCCCGCTGCTACCGGCATCGCGTAGGACACGTAGAGGAACAGCGCACAACCTGCCGCGAGCGCCGCGAACGCCGGCGAGTAGAGTGTCGCCGCAACCGAAAGCACCGCACCCAGCCAAATAGCCGGTACGGGCGTACGCCATGTCGGGCTGACCGACTTCCACATCGAGGAGCCCGGCAGGCCGCCGTCGCGCGCGAAAGCGAAAATCATGCGCGAAGTGGAAGTGAGACCGGCCAGCGCGCAGATGTAGTTGGCCAGCACGATTGCAATGGCGATGATGTCCTTCAACCAGCCTGGTGCCGGCAAATTATTGAACAGATTGAACCATGCGTTGGCGCCGTCCTTGGCTGTAGCCGCGAGATCCGGGCTCGCAAGGATGAACGAAACCGCCATCACGAAGCCGAAGACCAGCGACCACAACACGGAATGAATCATGCCGCGCGGAACGGCAACGCGCGCGTTGTGGGTCTCTTCCGAAGTATGTGCGGAAGCGTCGAAACCGGTGATCGTATAGAGCGGATAGAGTAGGCCAATCAGGAAGGCGACCAGCGCCGTTCTTGCCTCCGGCACATAGCCGCCACCCGCTTCGCCAGTGTTGTTGACGAAGGTGGTCAGCCGCGAGAAGTCCCAACTCGCGCCCCAGATTAGGAACATAGCTGTAAGAACCACGGCGACGACCAAGATCAGATAACCGGAGAAATCCGTCAGCGCCGTCGTGATTCTGATGCCGAAATGGTTGAAGAGGGCTTGGGTCAGGGTGATCAGCGCGACACCGATTACCTGCTCCTGATAACCCCATTGCGACACGTCGTGGCCGAACACACCGGCCCATACTAGGTCCCTGAACAACAGGAAAACACCGACATTGACCGATGCGACGACGAAAATGAGGCCAAGTAGATTGATCCAGGCCGTTGCCCAACCCCAGCCTCGACCTCCTAGGATCGACGACCAGTGATAGAGGCCGCCCGCAGTTGGATAGGCCGAGCCAATTTGACCAAGCGACGCGGCAACAACCAACGCGAACAAGCCGCCGATAACCCAACCGATGGTAGCCTCAAAGCCAGCCCCGGTAGCCATCGCTAGCGGAAAAGACGTGATGCCACCCGCCAAAATGCAGATAATCGAGAAGGAGATCGCGAAATTTGAAAAGCCACTCATGCGACGCGCCAATTCTTGCGCGTAGCCCATAGAATGGAGGACCTTCACGTCCTCACTATTGTGTTCGACATTACCAGGCGCTGCCATGAGAGTGTTCCCTTTTTTATACCTTCAGATGGTGCCTTCAATCGAGTGGAGCGGCCGGAACGGCGGCGGCTTTGGCAGCCGCGCCGGCTCAAGACCGGTAAAGATGCCCGCCAGTCGTTCTCCCCATTTTTTCTGTCCGGCTTTGTCCCGGATCTCATCGTTGCGAATTTCAATCATTGCGCACAACAGGCCACGCGAGCGCGCGTGCCGCTCCAGGGTGAAGTAGACGCGGTCGGCGGGCGAGTAAGGCTGGTTGGCGCCAACGGTGAAGCCACCCTGCTGTTGCAGGGCGGCGATCAGCGGAGCCGACAACCGGGCGTCATCGTCATGAATGATGCCGATGTGCCAGGGACGGTCGACACCCTTGTAGACGGGCGTGAACGAATGCACGGAGACCAGCCGCGTCTCCAGTCCGCGTGCCGCGCGCGTCTCGATAAGCCTGTCGATCGTTTCGTGAAACGGTTTCCAGCAACGGTCGATACGTGCCTGCCGGTCCGCGGCGGACAGGCCTTCATTGCCGGGGATGGCAGTTGTCTCGCTGACGGGCGAGATCAGGTCGGGCGCATCGAGCGGACGGTTGCAGTCGAGCACCAGGCGCGAAATGCAGGTCTCGACCAGCGGCGCACCGAGCCGTTCGCTCAATATCTGCGCCACCGGCAGCGCGCCGGGGTCCCAGGCTATGTGGCGGGTGAGCTCCGATGCCGCGAGGCCGAGCGTTCCATATTCGGCGGGCAGAAAGTTGGAGGCGTGGTCGCAGGTAAAGACATAGGCGCCGTTTCCGTCCGGGTTCGTCACCCTCACGGAATCCGCCGTCGCAAGCTTTCCCCGGCTTGTCGTCTCCATCGATCCGCCGTCCCCTGGGAGCGTATCGTATGTTACGTATTTTGTGTCATTGCGCTCCCATGGATGATTTCATACAGTTTGCCGAACTTTGTCAAACGCCTTTTCCGAAATGCTTGGGGGTGCCGGGTTGGAAACGCAGACGACAACCACTTCCATCGCCGAACTGATCGCCGACCGCATCGACGCGATGCCAGCGGGCGAGCGCAGGGCGGCGCAGACGTTGGTCGCCAACTATCCGGTGATCGGCTTGAAGACCGTGGCCGACTTCTCCCAGCAGGCGGGCGTTTCGTCGCCCACCATCCTGCGTTTCGTCGCCCGCCTCGGCTTCCAGAACTACCCGGAATTCCAGTCGGCGCTGCAGGACGAACTCGCCGCGCAATTGCAATCGCCGGCCTCGCGCGCCGCCACGGCGCCGAGCCGCAGCGATGCCGCCTCGCCGATGATCGAGGCGACACTCGACAATCTGCGCGAGACGTTCCGCCACCTCTCGGACAGGCAATTGAACGAGATCGCCGAGAAGATGGCCGACCGCCGCGGCCACATGTTCCTCATCGGCGGCCGTTTCACCGATCCGCTGGCGCGCTACATGGCTGCCCACCTCGCCATCATCCGTCCCAACGTCTTCCACCTCGTCGGCCAGGAAAGCATGTGGCGCGACCGGCTGATCGACATGGGCAAGCGCGACGTTCTGGTCATCTTCGACATCCGCCGCTACCAGGACAGCCTCATCCGCTTCGCCGAGAAGGCGCATCAGCGCGGCGTGCAGATCGTATTGTTCACCGACCAGTGGCTGTCGCCCATCGCGCGTTTCGCCCGCCACGTGATTGCCGGTCGCACCGCCGTCCCCTCGCCCTGGGACTCATCGGCGGCGCTGTTCGTGGTGGCCGAAACGTTGATCGGCGCCGTCACCCGCCAGATGGAACCGGAAAGCGCCAGGCGTATTCGCGAAATGGAAGGCCTGCGCTAACGCCAGCCTCTCACCGGACCAGCCGCCCCTCGATCGACCAGCGCGCCGCCAGGAAGTTCAGGACGGCAGCGACCACGATGCCGGCAATCTTGGCCGGCCACACACCGATCCAGCCGGCGAGTGCGGCGATGAACAGGCTGGATACGCCGAGCGAGATCAATGCCCCCAGCGAGACGAAACGGAAAACGGAACGGCCAAGCGGGATCGAACGGTCGCGCTCGAACGACCAGAATCGGTTGGCCGTGAAGGAGAAGGCGACGGCGACGAGCCAGGCCCCGACATTGGCGGCCAGCGGCGGCACGGCAATCCACAGCAGGGCCGAGAAGGCCGCGAGGTCGATGACCGTATTCGCCACGCCGACCACGGCGAAGCGCCCCATCTTGCTGCCAAGCGTACGACGGGGATCGTCGCTCATCGCGTGCCGCCTTGGATGGTAACACCGGCTGCGGCAAGCATGGCACCGAATTTGTTCGAAGCCAGGAAGTCATATTCCGCCTGCCGCACCGCCTGCATCGGATCGCGTGTGGCCAGAATGGCATCGACATGGCCCGGATGGCACATGAACACGCCCCCTTCCGGCAAATCCTCGACTGCGCGGCGCACGGCCGGCGCGAAATCCGACGGCTGGCGCCAGTCATAGATGCCTGCGAGCGGCTTCATCACGGGAAAGCCGGCTGCTTGCATCGACCGGTCGAACCCGCGCGCCAGCGTTGCAATGGCAGCGACTTTCAGTGCCGTCACGCCGACGCCCCGCGACAAAACGGGCGCGCCGCGCAACATCGGCCTTTGAGAACCGGCGAAACGCGTCTTCAGCCAATCCCGCACCACAGGCAGGAAATGCACATGTTGATGTCCGTCGATGAAATCGGGCTCACGGCCGAGCGCCTCGACGAAACGACGATGCTGCGCGTCGAGCTCAGTGTGGATGTCGATGGTGCCGAAGCGCCGACGCTTGAGCGGCGACGCCAGGTCGCCGAGTGAGGGCAATTGCCCTTGCGGCGCAAGGCCCGAAGGCGCCGTCAGCGCCGGCTGGTCGGTCAGCGTGAGATGCAGGCCGATCGCGGCACGGCCGACGAACGGCTTGATCCTTTCGGCGGCCTGTTCCCATTCCGGGAAGCCGGTCATGCAACTGGTGCCGGTCAACCGTCCGCGCCCGATCAGGTCAAGGATCGCGTCCGACACGCCGGGCGATAGGCCGTAGTCGTCGGCGATCAGGCGGATAGAGCGGATCATGCGTCAGGCTTCTGCTCACCCGCGCCGCTGACGATATCGCGCACGATGTAGACAGGACGGTCCTTGCTCTCGCTGAGCGCCACCCAGACATATTCGCCGATCAGGCCGAGCAGCGCGAGGTTGAAACCGCCGAGCACGACAATGGCGACAAGCAGGGAAGGATAACCGGG
Source organism: Mesorhizobium sp. 2RAF21 (assembly GCF_052115345.1). NCBI lineage: Bacteria > Pseudomonadati > Pseudomonadota > Alphaproteobacteria > Hyphomicrobiales > Phyllobacteriaceae > Mesorhizobium > Mesorhizobium sp. 2RAF21. Next base: position 183,169 of record NZ_JBFRGM010000008.1, read on the forward strand.
CACGGCGACGCCGTAGAAAAACACTTCCAAAAAGACCTTGAGGCCATAAATGCCGCCGGCCAGCGCAACGGCAAGCCCCGACAGGCTGAGGATGCGCAGCGGCAGCACGGAGAAGGAGGCAAAGCCTTCCATCGAAAAGGCAAGCAGGTTGAGCCGGCTCCATTTGCTCGTGCCGCTAATGCGCTGCCCCGGCGTGTAGGTCACCGCCTTGTGCCGGAACCCCGCCCAGGCATAGAGCCCCTTGTTGAAACGCCGCTTGTCGCGAAGCTTAGTCAACGCGCGCGCCACCGTCCCGCGCATGACGCGGAAGTCGCCGGCATTTTCGGGGATATCGAAGCGCTGGCTCGAATTGATCAGACTGTAGAACAGCTTGGCCGACTGGCTGCGCTTCCAGCTCGCACCTTCGCGATTGGTGCGGGCATAGACCACGTCGACGTCCGGGTTCTCGACCAGTTCGCCGATCAACTTCAGGCTCACCTCCAGCGAGTGCTGCAGATCGGCGTCCATGATCAAAACCATGTCGCCGCGTGTCCTGTCGAGACCGGCCAGCACGGCCACTTCCTTGCCGAAATTGCGGCTGAGCCGGACGATTTCCCATTCGCCACCCAGTGCCTCGGCAAAGCGCGCGGCGCTGTCGTCGACGCTGCCGTCATCGATCAGGATCTTGCGCGTGGCGAAACCGAAGCGACGGGAAACCTCGGTCTCCAGTTCCAACAAAAGCCGCGCGAAACCTTCCGCCGAGGCGGCCTCGTTCCAGAACGGCGTGACAATGTCGAGCGTGGGCTGGCGCTCAGGCATGCGCTTGTGCTCCGATCCGTTTGAACCTGCCATGCGCAACCGACCAGAACCACCACAACACCGGCAGGACGATCGCGCTCATGGCGATGGGCCGGAACCAGAGGCGCAGGGCCTCGTGAAGATGTGAATTGATGCCCGTCAGCCCCGTCGCGAACAAGGCGATGGCGAGCACGGAGGGCAGAATGCCACCCTCTTCATTGTCCCACATCACCGCCAGTGCCATGCCAGCCGGCATCGCTAACACGGCGAAGGTGTTATACTCGACGCGCGGGTTGAGCAGGCTCATATAGAAGGCGGCGGTCAGGAAAATGGCGAGGCCCGCCAGGCGCCGGTCGAGATTGCGATCGTACCAGAGTACCAATCCGAGCGTCGGCAGCGCCACGGCGATCCGCACCAATGTCGCCGCCTCACTAGAGATAGGCATGCCTAAGGCGGTGAACGGCGCGGTGAAATCGGCCGTTTCGAAAACGACGGCTTTGTCGACCGACATTGACGTCATCAGCGTGGCGAAATCGCGATAAAGCTGGGTGACGTAGTCCGCCGGGGCAAAGGCATAGGGAATGGCCAGCACAAAAAGCAGCGACGCCAACAGCAAAGGGATCAACCGCAGCCGCAGCGCTCCGACAAGGAGCAAAACGATGATGGCGGTCGGCTTGGCAATCACTGCCACCATCGCCCACAGGAAGGTTTCGACACGTCGGCCTTCGAGCGCCGACAGAACCAGCAGCCAGCAGGCACCCGCGAGCAGGATGGTCGCCTGGCCGTTGCGCAAGGCTCCGGCCGTGATCGGCACCGCCAGGAAAAGTGCATAGGACAACATCCAGAGCCGGTTGGCCGGATCGATCGTGCGGACCTGCCGCCATGCGGCATAGGTCAGGACTGCGAAACCGACTACCCGCCACAAGCCGTCGCCGACCACGGGGCCAAGCTTCATGAACGGCACATAGAGCACTGCGAAGGCCGGTGAATAGAGATAGCCCATGGCGATATCGAGATTGTAGAGCGGCTTACCGTCGAGGAACAACTCGCTGGCCGTGCGGTAGCTGCGCATCACGGACCGATGGTCTGGCGCCATGCCGGATATAATAAGGATCGCCGCGAACCCGCCAAGCCAAAGTGCCAGGCCGCCCCAATCCCAAGCCTGTCTAGATTTTGCCATTGCCCAACATTGCCCAATGCCGGCGGCTTCCGATGAACCTGAGCCGCCTTTTATCAGGGCGCGGGCATATCATGGCCAAGGCTGTTCGGTACAGCCCGCGAACCGGGAACGCTCCACGACGAGCGTCTTTTCGGGTCCGGTGTCTATGGGCCCAACATTGCGCGGGAATTGCGATCAGGGCCGGATGAAGACCTTGCCGTTGGGTTTGGCCAGTTCTTCGGGTAGGCGCGCCATCGCCTCGGCCAGCGGCACCACCGCCGTGACGTCAGTGGACCAGCGGCCGTCGGCAAAGCGCCTCTGCGCCTCAAGCGCCGCCGGGCCGCGGCGATCCTTGTTGCGACGCATCCAGTCGGTCAGCCAGAAACCCTCGACATGCTTCTGCTGGAAGATGAGCTGGCCGGGCTCGCGGATCATCGTGTCAGACGGGTCGAGCCGGCCATAGATGATCCAGCGCGAGCGCTTGGGCATGGCGTCGAACACCAGCGAAGCCAGCGGACCGGTGACCGCGTCGAGGAAGATGCGAGGCTGTTCGACCTTCATCACCTCGCGCAGCGTCTGCACGAAATCCGGCGCCTTCTCGTTGAGCACATGGGCGGCCCCCAGTTCCTTCAGCAGCGGGATCTGGTCGTCGCGGCGCACGGTCACGATCGGATGATAGCCGTCCTCCTTGGCCAGGCCGATGATCAGCTTGCAGAGCTGGCTGGCGCCGGCCGTCATCACGAAGGCCTTGTGCCCCTCGTCCTTGACGATGCCGTACATGGCAATGGCGGTCAGCGGGTTGACGATCATCGCGGCCGCATCCTCGTCGCGGACCGCATCGATCAGCGGAATGCAGGCGAGCGCCTCGGCCAGAGCATAGTCGGCCCAGGCGCCCCAATTGGTCAGGCCCGTGGCGAAGGCAATGCGCTTGCCAACAAGGCTCTGCGCATAGGCATCGTCGCCGGCGGCGACCACCGTGCCAACCCCTTCGAAGCCGGCCGGCTGCCCCTGCACGCGCGGTTGGCCATAGAGGCCCTTCACGAACATCACGTCGGACGGGTTGATCGAAGCCAGGCTCACCTTGATGAGCACCTGCGTTGCTTCAGGCACCGGCACGCCGATCACGCCCGGACGCACATAAGGCTCCATGGCTTCCAGTGCGCTTCCGCTCGGCTGTCGGGCGTAGCCGTCGCCGACCAGGAGTAGCGCCTTCATTTCGGATGCAATGGTCATCGCAATGCTCCTTGCCCAGGGGTGGTTAGGGTTTGAGGATCAACTTGCCGGACGCGCCGCGCCCCAGCACGCGTTTCAGAACGCTGGCCGCATCGGCCAGCGGGTAGACGCCCTCGATTACCGGCTTGACCTTTCCGGCGAGATACCAATCGACCAGTTCGCGCATGTTGCCGGCATAGGTCTGCGGCTCGCGAACGGTGAAATCGCCCCAATAAACACCGACGACGGAGAAACCTTTCACCAGTGTCAGGTTGACCGCCAGTTTCGGGATGGTGCCCGACGCGAAGCCGATGACGAGCAGCCGTCCGTTCCAGCCCATGGCGCGCGCCAGTGCCTCGAAGGCATCGCCGCCAACCGGATCGAAGCCGACATCGACGCCCTTGCCGCCGGTGATTTCCTTGAGCGCGTCCTTCAAATTGTCGTAGCCGAGCACGATGTCGGCGCCGGCCTCGGCGGCGATGCGCTGCTTTTGCGGCGACGAGGCGACACCGATGACCTTGGCGCCCATCGCCTTGCCGATCTGCACGGCGGCAACGCCGGTGGCACCGGCCGCACCCAGAACGCACAGCGTTTCGCCTTGTTCGAGCTGGCCGCGCTGCTTGAGCGCATGATGGGATGTGCCATAGCCGCAAATCAGCGCACAGGCGTCCGCCGCGCTCATCGCATCCGGCAGCTTCATCGCCATCGTCTCGGGAAACGCGACCTTCTCCGCATAGCCGCCGATGACGGTCAGCGCGGCGACCCGGTCGCCGACTTTGATGCTTTGCACTTTCGAACCGGCCGCGATCACCCGCCCGGCCACTTCCATGCCCGGCACGAACGGCACCGGAGGCTTCATCTGATAGAGGCCCTGGACCAGCAGGCCATCGGGATAGTTGACGCCGATCGCCTCGGCGGCGATCACCACGCCATCGCCTTTCGCTTCCGGCTCCGGCCAATCGCCATAGGCGAGCTGATCGAGCGGCGCGAAGGCACGAGCGATGACGGCTTTCATGTCTCTCCTCCCGGATCGAGCATTTTGCCCTGAACGGACCTTACAGCTTTTCCTGCGTGTATTTCTTCAGTTCCTCGCGCGCCACCTGGCGGCGATGCACCGCGTCGGGCCCATCGGCGAGTCTCAGCGTGCGCAGGTGCGTCCAGGCTCGCGCCAGCGGCGTATCCTGGCTGATGCCTTGCGCGCCGTGCATCTGCACGGCCTCGTCGACCACCTTCAGCGCCACGCGCGGCGCCACAACCTTGATCTGGCTGATCCATGGAGCTGCCGCGCGCGCGTCGCCCCGGTCGATCATCCAGGCTGCCTTGAGGCAGAGCAGCCTGGCCATCTCGATCTCCATGCGGCACTCGGCGATGATGTCGAAATTGGCGCCGAGCCTGGCCAGCGGCTGGCCGAACGCTTCACGCCGCACCGAGCGGCGCGACAGCAATTCCAGCGCCATCTCGGCCTGACCGATGGCGCGCATGCAGTGATGGATGCGGCCGGGGCCAAGCCGGCCCTGCGCGATCTCGAAGCCCCTGCCCTCGCCCAAGATCATGTTCGTGGCCGGCACGCGGACATTGTCGAAGCGCAGATGCATATGCCCATGCGGCGCATCGTCATCGCCATAGACCTGCATGGCGCGAATTTTGGTGACGCCTTTCGTATCCGCCGGCACCAGGATCATCGAGTGCTGCTTGTGCTTCGGCTCGCCGGCGCCGCCGGTTTTCACCATGACGATATAGATCGCGCAGCGCGGATCGCCGGCGCCGGAAGCCCACCATTTCTCGCCATTCAGCACATAGTCGCCGCCGTCGCGCCCGCAACGCATGGAAATGTTGGTCGCGTCCGAGGAGGCCACATCCGGCTCGGTCATCAGATAGGCCGAGCGAATTTTGCCTTCGAGCAAGGGACCCAGCCACGCCTTCTTGTGTTCGGCCGAACCGTAGCGTTCCAGCACCTCCATGTTGCCGGTGTCGGGCGCCGAGCAGTTGAAGGTCTCCGCACCCAGATGCGCCTTGCCCATCTCCTCGGCCAGATAGGCATATTCGACCGTGGTCAGCCCGTAGCCGCGATCGGAGCCGGTCAACCAGAAGTTCCACAGGCCGCGCTCACGCGCCTTGGCCTTGAGCCCTTCGAGGATTTCGGTCTGACGTTTCGAATAGGCCCAGCGGTCACCGGCCTTGCCGACCTCCGCCAGGAACTCCTCGTCGAGCGGCATCACCTCGTCGCGCACCATGGCAGCGACCTGGGCGTGGATCGGCTTCAGCTTTTCGGTCATGCCGAGATTCATGTCGGCCATCACAGGTTCCCTTCCCCGACGCCCAGTCCACGCGCGGTGAAATGGACGACCTGCGCCACGATCGCCTCGATGTCATCCTTGGTTTCGCCGGGGCGCGGCGTGTACCAGAACAGCGGAGAATTGAGCGACACGAACATGAGCTGTTCGGTGATGCCGGGATCGTCGAAGCGCATGGCGCCCGCCTGGCGCGCCGCCACGATCACCTGCCGGAAGATCGCGCCATAGTCGTTGCGAACCTGCATCAGCCGCGCGAATTCCTCGCGTTGCTCCGGCGTGGTCGCACCGCGCAGATAAAGCTCGACGCCTTCCCACACCACGCGCTGATAGCTGCGTGTCACGATCATCTGGCGCGTATGGATCGTCGCCATATGCCGCCATTGTTCCACCGCCGTGCCGGCAAGGCGGCGCGCCGGCTCGATCGCGGCATAGTTCATCGCCATGCCGGTGCGAAACACGTCCGCGAACAGATCGCCCTTGGATGGATAGTGATGATAGATGCGGCCCTTGGTCGAGCCGAGGCTGCGGGCGACATCGTCGATGGAGCTGGCAGCATAGCCCCGCGCCATGAAACAGGCGGCAGCAGCGTCGAGGATCGCGGCGCGGGAGCCGTCGGCGGCGATGGTGCCACCGACGGCTCCGGCCTCCTCTTCCCGCTCCGCCAAGTGCGGTCTCGCTGCCATTGCCCCTCGATTTGCCGGCTTTACAACATGCGAAGTTCAACATACTACTCGGTATGTTGTCAATCCGAATGCCGATTTTCGATACTCATAGAAGCATCGGCGACGAGCGGACTGATTGTAGGGAGGGCCGATGAGCTACCTCGACGACATGTTCTCGGTAACCGGCAAGATCGCCCTGGTCACCGGCGCCGCCACCGGCATTGGCCGCATGGCCGCCACCGCGCTCGTTCGCGCCGGCGCCACCGTCATGATCGCCTCGCGCAAGGGCGAAGATTGCACCAAGGTCGCCGATGAGCTGAATGCAGTTGGCGCACTCGGCAAAGCAGAGGGTTTTGCCGGCGATGTCTCCTCCGAAGCCGGTATTGCCGCCCTTGTCGAAGCGGTCAAGGCACGCACCGATCGGCTGCACATATTGATCAACAATGCCGGCATTTCCTGGGGCGCACCGCTGGAGACCTTCCCGTATCATGCCTGGGCCAAGGTGTTCGGCGTCAACGTGACGGCGGTGTTCCAGCTGACACGCGACCTGCTGCCGCTGCTTGAGAAGGCCGCCTCCGATGCCGATCCGGCGCGCGTCATCAATCTGGGCTCGGTGATGGGCACGCAACCGCTGGCCGATGACGCCTATTCCTACACCGCCTCCAAGGCCGCCGTTCACCACCTCACCCGCACGCTGGCTATCGAGCTGGCGGCGCGGCGCATCACCGTCAACGCCTTTGCGCCAGGCCCCTTCCAGAGCCGCATGACGGCGTTCGCCACCGGCACCGAGGAGAAGGCGAAACATGTCGGTGGCCATGTTCCCATCGGTCGCATCGGCGAGCCGGATGACATTGGCGGCGCCACGCTCTATTTGTGCAGCCGGGCTGGCAGCTATGTCACCGGCGCGATCCTGCCGATCGATGGCGGACAATCGGTGCAGCACGGCCTGACCCTATTCAAGGAATGACGGCCGCGCCGCCACCAGGAGATGCCCGTGCAACCCATCAGTCTCGAAACATTGCTCGCCAGCGTCGGCAAGGAAGTCGGCCTTTCGCCCTGGCGCGTCGTCACCCAGACGATGATCGACCAGTTCGCCGACGCCACCGACGACCATCAGTTCATCCATTGCGATCCCGCGCGGGCCGCGGCCGAAGCCCCCTTCGGCGGCACCATCGCGCACGGCTTCCTCACCCTGTCGCTGCTGTCGGCGATGACATTCGAGACCTTGCCCCCGCTGGCCAAAGGCAAGATGGGCGTCAACCATGGCTTCGACGAGCTCCGCTTCCCGGCCCCGGTCAAGACCGGCGCGCGCATCCGCACCCGCTTCGTGCTGGCCGAAGTGAAGGCGCGCCCGTCGGGCTGGGTGCAGGCCTCCCATGACGTCACCATCGAGATCGAAGGCTCGCTGAAGCCGGCATTGACCGCGCGCTGGCTGACACTCACCTTCGTGGAACCCGAAACGCAGGACGCATGACCGATCCGAACACGCTCGATCCCGCCCTTCTGGCTCCTTATCTGGAGCGCGAAGTTCCAGGCTTTTCAGGGCTGGGAGCGATCGAGAAGTTCAAGTCCGGCCAGTCCAACCCGACCTATCTGTTGACCGCGAAAAGCGGCCGCTACGTGCTGCGCGCCAAGCCGCCGGGACAGTTGCTGAAATCGGCGCATCAGGTCGACCGCGAATTCCGCGTCATGAAGGCCCTTGCCGGGACCGGCGTGCCGGTGCCGCAGATGTTGCATCTCTCGGACGAGAATTCGCCGATCGGGCGCATGTTCTATCTGATGGCCTTCGTCGACGGACGCATCTTCTGGGACCCGGCTTTGCCGGAAGCATCCAGCAGTGAGCGAGCGGCGGTCTACGACGCGATGAACGCGACACTGGCAATCCTGCACGATGTCGACGTCGAGGCCGTCGGCCTCGGCGATTACGGCCGGCCCGGCAACTATTTCGAGCGCCAGCTCGCACGCTGGACCAGCCAGTACCGCGCTTCCGAAACCGAAACCAATGGCGAGATGGACGCGCTGATCGCCTGGCTGGAGGCGAACCAGCCCGCCGATGACGGCCGGCTCTCGCTTGTGCATGGCGACTACCGGCTGGACAATATGATCTTCGCCAAGGACCAGGCTGAGGTGATTGCGCTGCTCGACTGGGAGCTGTCGACGCTCGGCCACCCCTTCGCCGACATCGCCTATCAGTGCATGCAATGGCGCCTGCCGCACCAGTCCGGCTTCAAAGGCCTTGGCGGCATCGACCGCGCGGCAGTCGGCCTGCCTTCGGAAGAAGACTATGTCGCCGCCTATTGCCGTCGGCGCGGACTCGGCGGCATCGCCAACTGGACCTTCCTGCTTGCCTTCTCCTTCTTCCGGCTCGCGGCGATCTGTCAGGGTGTCTACAAGCGCGCGCTGGACGGCAATGCCTCCAATCCTGCCAAGGCCAAGGTCTATGCCGACGCCGTGAAACTGCTGACGCATCTGGCAGCGCGACTGATCGAAGGAGAGAAGTGATCATGGGCCGTTTCGATGGTGCTGCCGTGCTGATCACCGGCGCCACCGGTGGGCTTGGCCAGGGGGCAGCCAAAGGCTTCGCGGCCGAGGGCGCCAAGCTGATCCTGTCTGATATCGATAGGGCCGCGCTGGAACGCTTTGCCGCGACGCTCGGCACGGAGACGGCCACGCTTGCCGGCAATATTGCCGACGAAGACCTTTCCGAAGCGCTGGTGAAACTGGCCGTCGACCGCTTCGGCCGGCTGGACATCGCCGTCAACAATGCCGGCATCGCCCAGAGCTTCGTGCGCCTGCCGCAGGTTCCCTCCGACGAGGCGCGCCGCATCCTCGAGATCGACCTGCTCGGCGTCTTCTACGCGATGAAACATCAGCTGCCGCAGATGGAACGGCAATTCAAGGCTCGCGGCAAGGGTGGCACGGTCGTCAACATCGCCTCAGTAGCCGGACTGGTCGGTGCGCCGAAACTGTCCGTCTATGCCGCAGCCAAACACGGCGTGGTCGGCCTGACCAAATCGGCAGCGGCGGAATATGCCACCAAAGGCGTGCGTGTGAACGCGATCTGCCCGGCCCACACCCGCACGAAGATGGTCGACGATTTCGTCAAGATCTCAGGCGCCCCGCAGGATCTGGCGCTGTCGGAACTGACACGCGGCGTACCGATGAAGCGGGTGGGCGAAGTCCCGGAGATCGTCGAAGCGATGCTGTTCGCGGCCGATCCCAAAAATACCTTTATGACGGGCCACACGCTCGCCGTCGACGGTGGCGTCGGCGCGATTTGAGAAAGACCCCGGCCGGTAATTCCCCAACGATAACTTGCGGATGACCGTACTGAGTATATACTGAAAAAGAGGGGAAATGGGAGCGAGAAAGGCAACAGGATTGCCGCAAACTGCGCAAACACGTCGCGAACAACAAAAAGCGACCTTGCGATCCGAACTTGTGGCCGCAGCCCATAAGCTGGTGCAGCAAGAAGGCTATGAAGGCCTGACCATCCGCAAGCTGGCCAAGATGGTCGGCTATGCGCCGATGTCGGTCTATTCCTATTTCGCTGACAAGCAGGACATCCTGTTCGCGCTCGCCGAAGACGCTTTCCAGACGCTGGCCAAGCGCATCGAGCAGAACGCGCCCGACGATCCGATGGATGCGCTGCGCGCGGTGATGACCGAATATGCCGCCTTTGGCCTCGGCAACCCCAACGAATACCGCACCGTCTTCATGACCGAGAAGGTGAAGCCGCCGGCCGGCCGTACATTCGAGGAAATGGAGAACAACAATCCGGCGATGGCCGTGCTGATCAGCCGTGTCGAGGCCTGCGTTGCTGCTGGCCGGCTGAAGGGCGACCCGCATGCCATCGCAACCATGCTTTGGGCTGTCGGCCACGGCACCATCTCGCTGCTGGTGACCCACCCCTTCTACCCGTTTGGCGACCATCAGGCATTCGTGAAGCGCATGTGCGACTTCAGTCTCGCCGCACTGAGCAGCGATGAAGTCAAAGCGTTAAGCGACCAGCCGGCCAAGCCCTGCTGAGACAGGAAGCAGGCAGCAACGCCAAGCCGGCTGCCGGAGAAATCCGCAAACTGCCCGTTTCCGCGTCTGTTTTTTGACGCATCGGCGTTAGTCGCCGGAAATTGCCGCCCTGCGACAAACCGAGCCCGCCGACACGATTTTGACGAGCGCCATTTTTTACCCAGCCCTTTCAATGTGTTGAAGCCAGGCAAGCCGGCAAGGTTGGTTCGCGCCAGAAGTCGCGTCCAAAAAATTTTCCGTACGCGTACGATTTTTCATTGAAATCCCGCTGAGAGGGGCATACATGGACGATGCAACGTACATGTACGGAAATAGAAATTCAGATATTGAACCGGAGAAAGTCGATGAAAACGACAGCTCTTGCCCTCGCCACCCTCGTTGCCCTGTCGGGTACCGCCTTCGCTGGCCAGGCCACCACCAAGCAGATCAAGGCTCCCGCCGCCCACGCCGAAACCACCGTGAAGGGCAAGCTCGACTATGCCACCACCGGCTCGGTCGACAAGGCAGGCTCGAAGGCTGGCACCGCCGGCCCGCGCCTCGGCATCGACGTCAGCCCGTGGGTCATGCCGATCTCCCAGTAAGGTTCCCCCAACCGTCTGGTTGAGAACGGCAAACAAAAAGGGCGGCTGATTAAACCAGCCGCCCTTTTTGCATGTCGAAAACCGTAGGCACGCGCCGTTGACGACCGCCGCAGCCTTGCGCCAACCATGGCGTCATCAGGTGCTATGTCTTCTTGCGCCTCGGCGCGCCCGAGATCGACGTCGATATCACCGAGATGGGATCGCTGGCCGGAAACGTATCCTCCAACCCCTCCTCGAGTTTTTCCTCGCGGTTGGGCTCGCTGCGCCGACGTTTCTCGAACGAGCGCACCGCCGCCGTCTTCTTCGGCTTCCCGGATGTTGCGGATTTCGACGGATCGGCCATGGGCAACTCCCTCTATCCAAAGCCCATGACGGGCTCTGGGGACAGAACGGCGCCGCCCGGCAATGGTTCCTATGCTGCCGCGTCGCGTGCTGCCTCGGACAGGAAAGTGAAAACATAATCCGAGAAGGAGCGCCAGCACTCGACGCGGAAGGTTTCTTCGGCCGTGCGGTAAAGCACGATCTCGACCTTGCCGAGGATGGTACGGGAACATGCGCCGACCGGGAATGCAGCGAGCGACAGGTCCTGTGGGCAGCCGGCGTTCAGCGTCGCCTCGGCGCCCGGACCGGCGACCGCGATCGCCACATTGCGGTGCGAGACGCCGACCGCGGAATGCAACTGCTTGACCTTGGTGCAATCGGCCAGCGGATCAGCGCCGGTCTCGTCGATGATCAGCCATTCGTCCGGCCCGAGCCACAGCGCGAAGCGGCCATCCTTGGCGGCAGAGGTCTTCGGCTTCTTCGGCAATGTCAGCCCGAGCGCCTTGGACAGCGCCGCCAGCGAGGCTTCCGGCGCGCGCAGCGAGATGCGTTCGGCCGGCTCCAGCGCGGTCAACGTGACATGGGCGGCCGAGGCATTTCGACCGGCAAGTGCCGGATGCCGCTCGGCCAGAGCGGTTGTGGTTTTCTGGGCAGCCTTAGCCATTGAGGCGTTCCCCCTTCTCGTCGAAGAACACCATGCCGGTGACTTCGACTTCAATCACACGGTCGGGCATCGGCACATAGAGCGTTTCGCCCATGCGATCGCGCCCGCCTGCGACAAGCGCCAGTGCGATCGAGCGTCCGCAATTCTGCGACCAGTAGCTCGAGGTGACGTGACCCAGCATCTTCATCGGCACAGGCTGGTTCGGATTGTCGACGATCTGCGCGCCCTCTTCCAAAACCACTTTCGGATCCTTGGTCTTGAGGCCGACAAGCTGCTTGCGGCCTTTGGCAACGAGGTCTGGCCGCATCATACCGCGAATGCCGACGAAATCGGTCTTCTTCTTGCCGACCGCCCAATCCAGCCCGGCGTCGTTCGGCGTCACGGTGCCGTCGGTGTCCTGGCCGACGATGATGTAACCCTTCTCGGCGCGCAGCACGTGCATCGCCTCGGTGCCGTAGGCCGAGGCGCCGTGCTTCTGGCCTTCGGCCCACAACGCTTCCCAAACCGCCTGGCCGTAGTCGGCCGGTACGTTGACCTCGAAGCCGCGGTCGCCGGTGAACGACATGCGGAAGAGCCGGGTCGGCACGCCGCAGATCTTGCCTTCGCGCACCGACATATGCGGCAGCGCCTCGTCCGACATATCGATGCCCTCGACCAGCGGAGCGATGATGTCACGCGACTTCGGCCCCTGCACCGCGATCACCGCCCATTGCTCGGAAATCGAGGTCAGCCAGACATTGAGATGCGGGAATTCGGTCTGGAGGTAGTCCTCCATCATGTTCATGACGCGAGCGGCACCGCCGGTGGTCGTCGTCACATGGAAGCGGTCCGACGCCAGGCGCCCGACGACGCCGTCGTCATAGATGAAACCGTCCTCGCGCAGCATGATGCCATAGCGGCAGCGGCCGGGCTCCAGCTTCTCCCACGGATTGGTGTAGAGCAGCTCCATGAATTTCGCCGCGTCGGGACCGACCACTTCGATCTTGCCCAGCGTCGAAGCGTCGAACAGGCCGGCCGTCTTGCGCACCGTCACGCATTCGCGGTCGACCGCGGCATGCATGTCCTCGCCGGCACGCGGGAAATACCAGGCGCGCTTCCACTGGCCGACATCCTCGAACACAGCGCCGTGCTTCTCAGCCCAGCCGTGCATCGGCGTGCGCCGCGTCGGATCGAACAGCGGCCCGCGCGCATGGTTGACGATGGCGCCGAAAGTCACCGGCGTATAAGGCGCGCGGAAGGTGGTCAGGCCGACCTCGGGGATCGGCTTGCCCAGCATGTCCGCGGCGATCGCCAGGCCGTGCATGTTGGAAGTCTTGCCCTGGTCGGTGGCCATGCCGTTGGTGGTGAAGCGCTTGACGTGCTCGATCGAGCGCATGCCTTCGCGCACCGCCTGGCGGATGTCCTTGGCGGTAACGTCGTTCTGGAAGTCGACGAAGGCCTTCACGGTGGTGTCCGGGCCGGCGCCGGGCGCCGAGCCGAGCATGCCGCGTGACCAGGTCTCTCCAACCTCGACCTTGGGCTTTGCGGCCTTGGCAGCCTTGCCGCCCGCTTCCTTCGCGGCCTTGGCACCGGCTGCATACCCCTCGTCGACCGAGGCGGCCAAGCCGTCGGTGCCGTTGCAGGCGCCGGCCGACACGCAATCCTGCGCATAGGTGCCGGGCACGAAACGCTTGTCCTCGTTGAAGGCGACCTTGCCGCGCGACTGCGAGAAAAGATGCACGGACGGCGTCCAGCCTGCCGACATCAGCAGCGCGTCGATGGCGATGGTGCGCTCGCCGCCGCCATTCTTCGGCTGCACGGTCATCGACGAAACGCGCAGCTTGCCGCCGACGCGCACGACGGCGCGGCCGTCGTGGATCTCGATGCCAGCCGCCCGCGCCTGGTCGATCAAGGCGCCGGACGGGTTGTCGCGCAGGTCGACGATGGCGGCGACATTGACACCGGCCTTCTTCAGGTCGATCGCCGCCGCATAGGCGGAATCGTTGGCGGTGTAGACGCCGACATTGCGGCCCACCGCAACGCCGTAGTGATTGAGATAGGTGCGTGCGGCGGAAGCCAGCATCACGCCCGGACGGTCGTTGTCGGCGAACACCATATGCCGCTCGATCGCGCCGGTGGCGAGCACGACACGCTTCGCGCGCACCTGCCATAGCCGCTCGCGCGGCAGGTCGTGACCGGGATTGGCGAGATGGTCGCCGGCGCGTTCCACCAGGCCGACGAAATTCTGCGCGTAATAGCCGAAGGCGGTCGTGCGCGACAGAACCCGCACATTGCCCATGGCCTTCAGCCGGGCGACAGCGCCCTGCGCCCAGGCCCAGCCGGCCTGACCTTCGATGCGCGCGCCGCTTTCGAAGCGCAGCGCGCCGCCGAATTCCGCCTGTTCGTCGGCAACGATGACCCGCGCGCCCGTCTCGGCCGCGGCCAGGGCGGCGGCAAGGCCAGCCGCGCCGCCGCCCAGCACCAGCACGTCGCAATGCGCGAAGCGCGATGCGTAGTGGTCGGGATCCGGCTGGTCCGGCGCCACGCCGAGGCCGGCGGCGGAACGGATGTTCGGTTCGTAGAAGTTCTTCCAGGCCGACTTCGGCCACATGAAGGTCTTGTAGTAGAAGCCGGCCGAGAACATCGGCGAGGCAAGGTTGTTGACCGCGCCGACGTCGAAGGACAATGACGGCCAACGGTTCTGCGACTTGGCGACAAGCCCGTCATAGAGTTCCTGCACGGTGGCGCGCACATTGGGCGTCTTGCGCGCGCCATCGCGGGCGATCTCGACCAGCGCATTCGGCTCTTCCGCGCCCGCGGACAGGAAACCGCGCGGGCGATGATACTTGAACGAGCGGCCGACCAGATGAACGCCATTGGCCAGAAGCGCCGAGGCCAGCGTATCGCCCTCGACGCCGGTGAAAGCCTTGCCGTCGAAGGTGAAGCGGGCGGTCTTGGCCGGCGTCAGGCGGCCGGCATTGCTGATGCGGAAAGCGCCGCTCATTTGGAAACTCCGGGCAGCTTCGAAGGCTTCGGCTCGCCGGCCTTGTAGGTCATCACGAACTTGTCGGTGACGGTGTCGCGCACCGCGTTGAAGAAGCGCGCGCAGCCATGCACATGCCGCCAGCGTTCATAGATGATGCCCTTGGTGTTCGAGCGGATGAAGAAGAACTTCTCGAAATCGTCGTCGCTGACGGCGGCGATGTCGGACGATCGCGCGATATGCGCTTCGCCGGCGTTACGGAATTCGAGTTCCGGACGCTCTTCCTCGCAATAGGGGCAGCGGATGAGAAGCATTGTCTGTTTCCTATAATTCACCGTCGCCGATGCGCGCGCCTTGCGGCTGGTCGCAAAGCCGTTGTCCGAGCGCTTCGAAGGGCGCCACGCGCTTGATCAGTGTTTCTACCGAATCCATCGGCTGGAAGAGGTCGCGGTTTGCCATGTTCAACAGGGTGACCTGAAAGGGGTCCGTGGAGATGATGACGGTGCGCAGTGCTGGCGTGTCATCCCCGTCGTGTTCCCGCTTTTCCACGAAACTAACGGTCTTACGACCACCGCTCCAGACACAGGCGAGAAAACCGGACGGCACCGAAAACGGCCAGTCATCCTCGTGAGCGACGCGATTGATCTCCTGCAGCCGAACCTCGCTGGCTTGCGGAAGGTGGAACATCCCCTTCTCGCCGGTCAACACGAAGGGCGCAGCCACAGCCATCGTCGCCGCCAGCGTCTGCATCAGTGCGCGACGGCGGCGGCCGCCGCCTCGTCGATCAGGCGGCCGGTGCGGAACCGTTCGATGGTGAAAGGCGCGTTGATGGGATGCGGCTCGTCGCGCGCGATGGTGTGCGCAAAGACGTGCCCCGAACCCGGCGTCGCCTTGAAACCGCCCGTACCCCAGCCGCAATTGACATAGAGCCCCTTGACCGGCGTCTTGGCCAGGATCGGCGAGCGATCCGGCGTGACGTCGACGATGCCGCCCCAGGACCGCAGCATCTTCATGCGCGTGAACATGGGGAACATCTCGCAGATGGCATCCAGCGTATGGGTGAGGATGTGCAGGCCTCCGGTCTGCGAATAGGAGACATACTGGTCGGTGCCGGCGCCGATCACCAGTTCGCCCTTGTCGGACTGCGAGATATAGGCATGCACCGTATTGGACATGACCACGCAGGGGAAAACCGGCTTGACCGGTTCCGACACCAGCGCCTGCAGCGGGTAGCTTTCCAGCGGCATGCGCACGTCGGCCATCTGCATGATGACCGAGGAATGGCCAGCTGCGACGACGCCAACCTTGCGCGCGCCGATGAAGCCTTTCGAGGTATCGACGCCGGTTACCGCGCCGTCGGCGCCACGCCGGATGCCGGTAACCTCGCAATTCTGGATGATGTCGACGCCGCGCGCCGCCGCGCCACGGGCATAACCCCAGGCGACTGCATCGTGACGGGCGGTGCCGCCCCGGCGCTGCAGGGTGGCGCCCACCACCGGATAGCGCGCGTTGCGCGAAATGTTGAGCGGCGGGCAGTAGGCCTTCGCCTCTTCCGGCGTCAGCCATTCATTGTCGATACCGTTCAGGCGGTTGGCATGGACGTGGCGCTTCAGTACCTGGACGTCGTGCACGTTGTGCGCCAGCATCATCACGCCGCGCGCCGAATACATGACGTTGTAGTTGAGGTCCTGTGACAGGCCGTCCCACAGCTTCACGGCATGGTCGTAGATGCCGGCGCTCTCGTCATAGAGATAGTTGGAGCGGATGATGGTGGTGTTGCGGCCAGTGTTGCCGCCGCCGAGCCAGCCCTTTTCCAGCACCGCGATGTTGGTCAGGCCATGTTCCTTGGCCAGATAATAGGCAGTGGCCAACCCATGCCCGCCGGCACCGACGATGATGATGTCATAGCTCTTTTTCGGCTCCGGCGAGGGCCATTGCTCCTCCCAGCCCTTGTGGCCGCGCATGGCCTCGCGGGCGATGGCGAATACCGAATATTTTTTCACGTTACCTAGCCTCGCGTATGGGCAATCGGGCGTCCGACGCGCGAGGTGTATCACTAGCGAAACATGGCTGCCATCCCAGCGCTGTTTGCGACGGCAATTGCCGTTTTGTGCCGTGCCTTCACTCGAAAATCCAACACGAACGATGCAAGAGACATGACTACTTCAGTCTTTTAGCCTGGATTTCTCAACTCGCCCGAATTCGGCGTCGATAGGTATCGCGTGGTGTTGAAACGCTCGCGAAATCAGATCACTTAGTTCGGGCTCACCGGCTTCCAAGACAATCTCGGCGAACTTTTCATCTATGATCTTGCGCGGTCTCAAGGCGATACCTGCCGCAAGTAAACGGACCCCTGGATCTGAGTGGTTTGCCAACCCTCGAACTTGAGCCTCCGACACAGGCATAGACCATCTGATGACTTTGCTGATTTCAGTATAAATCGAGTCAGGCCGCTGCAATGCCGCATTTTTGATCGCTGCTGAAAATTGTTTGGAACCAGCCAAGCGAACAAACTCAACCATACGCCATCGGACACCACTGTCGGGGTCTTCGAGATGCTGAAGTAGCTTTCCCAAAACCTCACCATCTTCTGGCGTAGTACAAGCAGTTAGAGCCCCAATCGCATAAAAGCGAATGCCTGAATTGGAACAATCCAGAAGCGCAGCTATTTCCTGCGTCAGCGCCCTCACCTTCCAACCAAGTTCATTGGCTAGAAAAGCGCCTCGCCGCAGCACCTCCTCAGACGGCGAAGTAATCAAGGGCCGAAGGTTCGCAATCGGAAATCCGTCGTAGAATTGGCCGTAGACATCCCAGATTAATTTGCTCACGTCCTCGAACTCGGGTTCGAGCAACCTCTCGATCATTTTTTGGGGAGTCATTTGAAAAGGGTGGCGCGTCCACCCGCATGTTTTCAGAGGTTTTCGATAACCTGACTTTCATTCGGCAGCAAGGGGCATCAGATCCGGCGCGTTTCGGGTGGTTCGCCTTCCATCGATCTGCGAGCAAGCGCCATCCACTTCTGGAAAGGACCAAGCATATGCTCGCATTGACCAACAAGGTCGCCATCGTCACCGGCGCGTCTTCAGGCATCGGCCGCGCCACCGCGCTGCTCTTTGCCCGCGAAGGCGCCAAGCTCATCGTCGCCGGCCGCCGGCAGGCCGAGCTCGATGCGCTCGTCGCCGAAATCGCCGAGGAAGGTGGCGAGGCCGTCGCCCTTGCCGGCGACGTCAATGACGAAACCCATGCCAAGGCTCTGGTTGAACTGGCGCAGGCCCGCTTCGGCGGACTGGATGTCGCCTTCAACAATGCCGGCGCCGTCGGCCCGATGGGCCCGGTATCCGATATGCCGCGCAAAACCTGGGAAGACGTCCTCGACACCAATCTGACCAGTGCCTTCCTCGCCGCCAAGCATCAGATCCCCGCGCTGCTGGCGCGTGGTGGCGGCTCGCTGATCTTCACCTCGAGTTTTGTCGGCGTCACCGCCGGCATGCCAGGCATGGCCGCCTACGCCGCCGCCAAGGCCGGCCTGGTCGGCCTGACCCAGGTGCTCGCCGCCGAATACGGACGCGAAGGCATCCGCGTGAATGCATTGCTGCCGGGCGGTACCGACACGCCGGCGGCGACCTTCAAGACCGCCGATGAACGTGCTTTCGTCGAGGGGTTGCATGCGCTGAAGCGCATCGCCCGCCCCGAAGAGATCGCCCGCTCGGCGCTTTATCTCGCTTCGGACGCATCGTCCTTCACCACCGGCACGGCTTTGTTCGCCGACGGCGGCGTCTCCATCAACCGCACCTGAGCTCCAATCGATCTCAATTTCCCTGAATTCATCCCTTCTCCGGCCAATGCTGGAGAAGGGGTGAGACTTCGAGATATTTTCGCCGGACAAGAGAGGCCATGCACCCAGCCCGTGCCAGCTACAGCCTGTCGCGGTGACAGGCGCGGCGTCTCCCGCTATTCACCTCGTCCATGGAGGAGATGAGGGGCGCTCTGAAAGACAGGCTGACGCGGAACATCGTTGCCGCGCTCTTCGTCTATTTCATCGTCATCCAGGCATTGGTCTCCGGCTTTTCCTCCGGGGCGATGGCGGCGGCGTTCGACGATGCCGGCTTTGTCATCTGCGCGCCGTCGGGCGATGCACCGCCAAACCCATCCAATACCCACCAGAAGAACCTTTGTCCCTGTGGAAGCCTGTGCCAGATATCGGCGGGGCTGATCGCGGTCCCCACGACCACACCGGCATCGCTGCTTGCGCCGCCGCCAGCATATCGCGATCTCCACTTCAATGTCCCGAATGAAGACGGCCGTCTGCCTTCCGTTCGCGACCTTGCGTTCGACGCCCGGGGACCGCCCGCACCCTTTCACTGACGAGAACCAACGACAGTTCCGCGGTCGCCGCGTCTTTTGACGTGCCGGTGCGGGACCGTCGAACCATTCCTCCATTTCGGTGAAAGACCATGACTGATCTTGCTCTCAGGCAGGCGGCGCGTCCGGCCAGCCCTACCAATGCATCCGACCTCTACCGCGCTGTTTGGCGCTGGCATTTCTATGCGGGGCTGCTTGTGCTGCCCTTTTTGATCACGCTCGCCGTCACCGGCGCGCTCTATCTCTTCCGCGATGAGATCGATGCCCTCGTCCACGCCGATCTGAAGCGTGTCGAGGTCGCCGCGACCACGGCGACCCCGTCGGCGATGATCGAAGCCGCCATCGCGCGCGTTCCGGGCACAGCGGTGAAATTCACGACACCGGCCACCCCAACCTCATCGGCCGAGATAACCGTGAAGAAGACCGACGGCGAAAAGCTGGCGGTCTATGTGAACCCTTATTCGGGCGCGGTGCTTGGTACCTTGCCGGACAAGGGCACGATCATGACCTTCGTCCGCGATCTTCACAGCTTGAGCTTTTTCGGAACCATCGGCCGGACCGCCATCGAGATAGCGGGCGGCTGGGCAATCCTCCTTGTGGCGACCGGCATCTATCTGTGGTGGCCTCGCAAGGGCCGCGGCGGCGTGGTCAGCGTACGCGGCGCACCCAGCCAGCGCATCTTCTGGCGCGACCTCCATGCCGTGACCGGCATTTTCGTCGGCGCGGTAATCCTGTTCCTCGCCATCACCGGCATGCCTTGGTCCGTCTTCTGGGGAGACAAGGTGAACGAGTGGGCCAATGGCAGCAATTTCGGCTACCCCACCGGCCTGAGGGTCAATGTGCCAATGTCCGACGAGCACATGAACCATCTCGGCCAGACCAGCTGGTCGCTCCAGCAGGCGGAAGTCCCGCTATCCTCGGTGTCCGGAACCGCTGCTATCTCCGTCGACCAAGCGATGAAGACCTTCGATCGGCTTGGGCTGGCGCCAGGCTACGCCGTCAACATCCCGACGACCGCCGAAGGCGTCTATACCGGCTCCGTCTACCCCGACGATCTCGACAAGCAGCGCGTTGTCCACCTCGACCAGTATAGCGGCAAGCCATTGATCGATTTGAGCTATGCCGATTACGGGCCGGGCGCGAAGGCAATGGAATGGGGCATCAATGTGCATCTCGGCCAGCAATATGGCGCCCTCAATCAATATGTGCTGCTTGCCGCCTGCATCGCCATCGTGATTTTGGCGGTCAGCGCGGCCATCATGTGGTGGAAACGCCGGCCGATAGGGCGGCTCGGCGTTCCGCCGCTGCCCGGCGACCGCAGGAAGCTCGCCGGCGTCGTCACCATCCTCGCCATTGGCGGCGCCATCTATCCGCTTGTCGGCGCATCGCTGATTTTCGTTCTCATCTTCGACATGATCCTAACGAGGCGGTGGCGCGCGGTCGGATAACAGGATAAGAAGAGGAACGGCTTTCCGTGTGTCCGGCGTGGCGCACGGAAAGCACCAAGTTTTCCGCTTGAACTGTGGACATTCCATCCCGATTCTGCTATCAGCCGCCAGAATTCGCGGTGGAAGCCGCTGCGGAAGCTTAGGGCTATTGCCGATAGCCCAATGATTTCAAATTGAAAGACAGGATCGCCCGTGCAGGTACTCGTCCGCGACAACAACGTTGATCAGGCGCTTCGCGCGCTCAAGAAGAAAATGCAGCGCGAAGGCATCTTCCGTGAAATGAAGATGCGCGGTCACTATGAGAAGCCGTCCGAGAAGCGTGCTCGCGAGAAGGCCGAGGCCGTGCGCCGCGCCCGCAAGCTGGCCCGTAAGCGCGCTCAGCGCGAAGGCCTGTTGCCCTCGACCCCGCGTCCGGCTCCTGCTGGCGCCGGTGCAGCGCGCGCTCCGCGCTGATCCTGCCAAGTTTTCGTCCTTTTCGAAGGATAGCCAAGGTGGCGCGATGGAAATCGCCGCCACCTTTTTGTTTGACGCAAGCCGGTATTTGTATACGCAGGACTGCGGGATAGGGGCCGGTGCGATGATCCGGAATGCCGGGCGTCGGATATTGAGGATACGGCAGCCGATGCATGTTTTGACCGCAGAGCGTGGAAACTCCGTGAACAGGCTCGTTCTGACAGCAGCCTTGCTGTCGGGCCTGGCGCTCGCGGGATGCCAGTCGACCCCGACCGGCGAGCTCGGCTCCATCGACCAGGCGCAGGGATCGAGCGAGAACATCTCCTCGCTGTCGTCAGTCGTCGACCGCAACCCGCGCGACCCGGAAGCCTATAATGTGCGTGGCTCGGCGCTCGGCCGCGGCGGCAAATACCAGGCCGCGCTGAAGGACTTCGACACGGCGATCCAGCTGAAGCCCGATTTCTACCAGGCCTATTCAAACCGCGCGCTGATCTACCGTTTCATCGGCGACCAGCAGAAGGCGCTTGCCGACTACAATCGTGCCATCCAGATCAACGCGAACTACGACGCCGCCTATATCGGCCGCGGCAACCTCTACCGCAAGGCCAACCGCACGCAGGACGCCTTCAACGATTTCCAGAAGGCGATCCAGCTCGATACCACCGACGCGCGCGCCTATCACAATCGCGGCCTGATCTATCAGACCCAGGGCCAGCACAATCTCGCGATCGAGGATTTCTCGACCGCCATCTCGCTGTCGCCGGACGCTTCCGAGCCCTATAACGGTCGTGGCCTCTCCTACCTGGCGCTCAACCAGGACGACAACGCCTTCGCCGACTTCAACATGGCCATCAAGCTCGACGGCAAGAACGCCGAAGCCTGGACCAACCAGGGCCTGATCTATGAACGGCGCGGCGACAAGGCCAAGGCCGCCAAGTCCTATCGCGAGGCGGCGCGACTGGCGCCAACCTACCAGCCGGCCAAGGACGGCCTCTCCAGAGTGAGCAGCGCCGGCTGAGCCGTTGCTGTTTCACCGTTGCCGATGAGCAACGGCCATCTCCTATTTTGACCACGCTCCGACCTTGCCGCTGTCGCGCCATGGTTTTCTGGAACGCTGCGCGCGCTGGACCGTTATCCGGCATGGAACATTGGAAGGACCCGTCCCCATGAAAAAGCTCGTCATTTCCGCCGCACTGGCAACGCTCGCCTTCGCGGCCCCGGCTCATGCCGGCAAGCTGGAACTCGGCGTCCTCGATTGCGTCATCGATGGCGGTCAGTCCTACATCATCGCCTCGAACAAGGGCGTCACCTGCACCTTCCGCCCCTATAACAGCCGCAAGTCCGAACTCTACACCGGCGTCATCTCGAAACTCGGCGTCGATCTCGGCATGACCCATCAGGGCCAGTTGTCCTGGGCGGTTCTGGCGGCATCGAGCAGCTACGATTCAGGTGCTCTGGCCGGCAAGTATTTCGGCGTCAACGCCGAAGCGAGCGTCGTCACCGGCGGCGGCCTCAACGTTTTGGTCGGCGGCTTCGACAACTCCTACGCGCTGCAGCCGCTCTCGGTACAGGCGCAGACCGGCCTCAATGTCGCTGCCGCCGTGACTTCGCTCGAGCTGCAGCATTCGCTGAAGTAAAAGTTGAGCGCGAGGGTCGGGCGTCTTCGCCCGGCCCGACCATTGCGTGGCAGTCCGCTTGGCTGGAGCCGCGAAACCCGCCCCTCGTGCGGGCGAGGCTAGACGACCGTCGTTTTCAGGCGTTCCGCGATCAGCTCGGCAAGGCGCGCCGCGACGGCTTCCTTGCTGAGTTCCGGCCATTCCTCGACGCCCGATTTCGAGACGATGCGCACCCGGTTGCGGTCGCCGCCCATGACGCCGCCGGGGCCGATGCCACTGTCTTGCGAGACGTCGTTGGCAACAATGAAGTCAGCGCCCTTCTTGCTGAGTTTGGCAGCCGCATTCTTCAAAATATCCTGCGTTTCCGCAGCGAAGCCGACCACCAGATATGGCCGCTTCGCATGGTGGCCCACACCGGCGAGAATGTCGGGGTTCTCCACCATCTGCAGTGCCGGCGGCCCCTCTCCGGCCACCTTCTTGATCTTCTCTTCGGCGGAACCCGCTGTCCGCCAATCCGCCACCGCCGCGACGAAAACCGCCGCATCGGCCGGTAGCAGGCTTTCCACGGCTGCCTGCATCTGCCGCGCTGTCTCGACATGGACCGTTGCCACGCCCGCCGGATCGGCGATGGCGACCGGACCCGAGACCAGATGCACTTCGGCGCCAAGCTTGGCCAGGGCGGCAGCCAGCGAATGCCCCTGCTTGCCGGACGAACGGTTGGCGAGGTAGCGCACCGGATCGATCGGCTCATGCGTCGGCCCGGAGGTGACGATGATCTTCCTGCCGGCCAATGGCTTCGGCCGGCTGTCGAATTGCGCCTCGATTGCCGCCACGATCTCCAGCGGCTCGGCCATGCGGCCCTCGCCGGCTTCGCCGCTTTCAGCCATCTCGCCTTTCGTAGGCCCCACAAAACTGACGCCGTCCTTGACGAGCGTAGCGTGGTTGCGCCGCGTCGCCGGATGCGCCCACATCCTGGGATTCATCGCCGGCGCCATCAGCACCTTCTTGTCGGTGGCGAGCAGAACCGTGGAGGCGAGGTCGTTGGCGTGACCATTGGCAAGCTTGGCCATCAGGTCGGCGGTCGCCGGCGCGACCACGATGAGGTCGGCCTCGCGCGACAGCCGGATATGGCCGACATCGTGCTCATCCTGGCGATCGAACAGATCGGCGAAGACATGGTCGGCCGACAGCGCGCCGACCGAGAGCTGGGTGACGAATTGCTGCGCCGCCGCCGTCATCACGCAGCGCACCGCGGCACCCCGCTCGCGCAGCCGCCGGATCAGGTCCAGCGACTTGTAGGCGGCGATGCCGCCACCGATGACAAGCAGGATGCGTTTTCCGGAAAGGGTCATGCTTTGCTCTCAACAGCAATGCTGTCAGATTAGCTTCCAGGCAATGAAGATCAAGGTCAGCGCGATCACCCAAAGCGCAACGCGGCCCGACCGTGTGTGGCGGGCTTCCGCCTTGCCGATCGCCTTGGCGGTTGCGTCGTCGAACCGCAGGCCATGTTCGGCCATCAGGTCAATCTCGCGCGACAGCCGCTCGGCGCGCGCCGCGAGGTCAGGCGCCTGCCGGGCCAGCGAAACCAGCGCGCCGACGCCTTCGCGCGCATCTTCCAGCATGCCGCGCGGGCCGAGATTGGAGCGGATCCAGTCGCCCACCACCGGCTCGGCGGTCTTCCACATGTTGAAGGCCGGGTCGAGCGTGCGGGCCACGCCTTCCACCACCACCATGGTCTTCTGCAAAAGCACCAGTTCCGGGCGCGTCTGCATGTCGAACAGTTCGGTCACCTCGAACAGCAGCGTCAAGAGCTTCGCCATGGAGATGGTTTCGGCCGGCTGGCCGTGGATCGGTTCGCCGATGGCGCGGATCGCCTGGGCGAAGGCGGCAACGTCGTGCTTGTGCGGCACGTAGCCTGCCTCAAAATGCACTTCCGCGACGCGCAGATAGTTGCGCGTGATGAAGCCGTAGAGGATTTCGGCGAGGAACCGGCGCTCCTTCTTGCCAAGGCGGCCCGCGATACCGAGATCGACCGCCACGATGGTGCCATCGGCTTCCACGAACAAATTGCCCGGATGCATGTCGGCGTGGAAAAAGCCGTCGCGCAGCGTATGGCGCAGGAACGACTGGATCAGATTGGCGGCGATCGCCTTGAGGTCGTGGCCGGCGGCGGCCAGCCCCGCTATGTCGTTCATCTTGACGCCGTCGACCCACTCCATGGTGAGCACGTCGCGGCCGGTGCGCTCCCAGTCGACCGAAGGCACGCGGAAGCCGGGATCGGCCTTGGTGTTCTCGCCGAGTTCGGAAAGCGCAGCACCCTCGAGACGCAGGTCCATTTCGATCTTGGTGGTCTGGGCGAGCGTCTCCGTCACTTCTACGGGGCGCAGGCGCCGCGACGACGGGATGTATTTTTCCTGCAGGCGCGCGGCGAGGAAGTAGCTTTCGAGATCGTGATGGAAGCGCCTGCGCACGCCAGGTCGGATCACCTTGACCGCTACCCTGGTCGGCACCCCTTCCAGCAACGCTTCGGCTTCATGCACCTGCGCGATCGAGGCGGCAGCTACCGGTTCGTCGAAACGTGCATAGAGGTCGGAAAGCGACCGGCCGAGCGAAGACTCGATGGCGGCAATGGCCTGCGATTGCGGGAAGGTTCCCATCTTGTCCTGCAGCAGCGCAAGATCGAGCGCGATGTCGTTGCCGACCACATCCGGCCGCGTGGCCAGGAATTGCCCAAGCTTGACGTAAGACGGCCCGAGGCGGGCCACCGCATGCGCCATGCGATCGCTTCTGCCTTCCCGCAACGCCCGGCGGCGGGTGAACAGCCGCGCCATCCGCCAGCCGAATTTAGGCAGGCCGGAAAGCTGGTCGCCGGGAATCGCCGCGACGACGCCCTCGCGCACCAGCACCCAGCCGGCCCGAACGAGGCGGAATGCAGCGCCGACCGAACTCATGAACGCACCTGCCTCAAAGCTTCCAGCCCGAATGCGCGGCGGCAATGCCGCCGGTATAGTTGCGGAAGCTGACGCGTTCGAAACCGGCCGCGCCGATCATGGCGGCGAAATTCTGCTGATTCGGGAACTTGGCGATGGATTCGACCAGATAGGCGTATGGCTCGCCGTCACCGGTCACGGCCTTGCCGATCTTCGGAATGGCGTTGAACGACCAGCTCTCATAAACCTTGTCGAGCAACGGCATCTCAACCTCGGAGAATTCGAGGCACAGGAACCGCCCGCCGGGCTTCAGCACCCGGAATGCCTCGCCAAGCGCAACTTCGATGCGTGGCACGTTGCGGATGCCGAAGGCGATCGTATAGGCGTCGAAGGAGTTGTCGGCGAAGGGCAGTTCCTCTGCATTGGCTTCGACGAAATCCGTATTCGCCGCCAGCCCGCGCTTTTCCGCCCGCTCACGACCGACGGCCAGCATCGAGCCATTGATGTCGAGCACGGTGGCATGCACCTGACCCTGGCTGGCGTCGATGATGCGGAATGCGATATCGCCGGTGCCGCCCGCCACATCCAGCACCTTCCAGCCCGGCCGCTTCGGTGGATTGAGCCAAGCGACCATGGCGTCCTTCCACAACCGGTGCATGCCGGCCGACATCAGGTCGTTCATCAGGTCGTAGCGCTTGGCGACCTTGTGGAACACCTCGTTGACCAGCGGCTGTTTCTCGCCGCTGCCCACCTGCCTGAAGCCGTAGGAGGTCTCCATGCCACCGGCCGCAGTGGTTCTCTCAACTGACATCTTTTCGATCCGCCATAAAATCGGCCGGACCATAGCCGATCGAGATACGCGACGCTATTGTCAAAGGCGCGGTGTTCGGCCGCGCCGGCCGGCCCGTTCACAGGAATGCCTCATGATCTTGAAAGCCGAATTGCACTGCCATGTCGAAGGGGCGGCGGCGCCCGAACTCGTCATCCAGCAGGCGCGGAAATATGGCAAGGACCCCTCGCCCTTCATCCGCGACGGGTCTTTCGTGTGGCATGACTTCACCTCGTTTCTTGCCGCCTACAACTTCTCCGCCGATCTCTTCCGCACCGAGGAGGATTATGTCCTGCTGGCCGAACATTATCTGACCAGCCTGGCGCGCGACGGCGCCATCTATTCAGAGGTCTTCACCTCGCCCGATCATGCCATCCGCGCCGGCCTGTCGCCCAAGGCTTATACCGACGCGCTCGGCGAAGGCATGGTGCGCGCCAAGGCCAAGACCGGCATCGAAGGGCGCATGATCGTCACCGGCGTGCGCCATGTCGGCGTCGAGGCGATCGAGAAAGCCGCCCGTTTCGCCGCCAAATGCAACCACCCGCTGGTGACCGGTTTCGGTGTTGCCGGCGACGAGCGCATGGGCGACTTCGAGGACTATGTGCGGGCCTTCGAGATCGCGCGCGAGGCCGGCCTTGGCATCACCATCCATGCCGGGGAACTGATGGGCTGGGAAAGCGTGCAGGCGGCTCTCGACCATATCCGCCCCTCCCGCATCGGCCATGGCGTGCGCGCCATCGAAAACCCAGACCTCGTGCGCCGCATCGCCGACGAAGGCGTCGTTCTGGAATGCTGCCCGGGTTCCAACATCGCGCTCAAGGTGTTCGACAGTTTCGCCGAACATCCCTTTCCGGCCCTGAAGGCCGCCGACTGCAAGGTGACGCTGAACTCCGACGACCCGCCCTATTTCTGGACTTCGCTGAAGCGCGAATACGACATCGCGGCCGAGCATTTCGGCATGAACGAAAAGGCGCTGACCGCCGTGACCCGTACCGCGATCGAGGCTGCCTTCGTCGACAAGAAGACCAAAGCCACTCTCATCGCACGGCTGGACAAGGCCGGCGCGCGCTGAACGCCCGCAAAAACTGTGGTTCCAGCAGGCTTGGGCGTTTATCGGCCAAGCCATAGCCGCTAGGGTCTTTTCCAAGCATCGAGGAGAAGACCATGAAGGGCGTAACCGTCGTCGACCATCCGCTTGTCCAGCACAAGCTGACCATCATGCGCAACAAGGATACCTCGACGGCTTCCTTCCGGCGGCTGCTGCGCGAGATCTCGCTGCTGCTCGGCTATGAGGTGACCCGCAATCTCGAACTGACTAAGACGACCATCGAGACCCCGCTCGAGACGATCGAAGCCCCCACGCTGGAAGGCAAGAAACTTGTCTTCGCTTCGGTCCTGCGCGCCGGCAACGGCTTGCTCGAAGGGCTGCTCGATCTGGTGCCGGCGGCGCGCGTCGCCCATATCGGCCTGTATCGCGACCACGAGACGCTGCAGGCGGTGGAGTATTTCTTCAAGGCGCCAAGCGACCTCGCCGACCGCCTCATCATCGTCGTCGACCCGATGCTTGCCACCGCCAATTCGGCGATCGCGGCCATCGACAAGTTGAAGGAGCGCGGCGCCACCAACATCCGCTTCCTGTGCCTGCTTGCCGCGCCCGAGGGCATCGAGCGTTTCACCAGCGCCCATCCGGATGTTCCGGTCTACACCGCCTCCATCGACCGCCAGCTCAACGAGAAGGGCTACATCCTGCCCGGCCTCGGCGATGCCGGCGACCGTATGTTCGGCACCAAATAGGCTGCCTTTACCCTTCGTTTACGCAGCCCAGCGGTTTCAACGCCAAGGCACGCATTCACGGGCCGGCATTAAAGCGTCGAATACCAAGACGGCTTAGGGTGCGCCTCGCATAGGGGCGTTTCATGCTGCGTAAACTGGTCATCCTGGGTATCTTCGCCGGCGGTTCCGCCGCCATACCCAGCATCTTTCAGGCAAACCCGCAGTTGCTCGAGCGGCTGTTGGGAACCGGCTCCAACGCGCCGGTCCAGAACATCTCCTCGCCTGCCGCTCAGGCAACGGCAAACTCCGCGCCGCAACAGCCGCTGGGCCGCAAGGTGCTGATCGAGGCCAATGCGACTGGGCATTTCCTGGCGAGCTTCAAGATCAACGGTCGTCAGGTCGACGCCATGGTCGACACGGGCGCCACATTGGTGGCGCTCAACGCCTCGACGGCGCGCCGCGTCGGCGTCTCCGTCGGCCCGGCCGATTTCAACCATCAGGTCAACACTGCCAACGGCCCGGTCAAGGTGGCGCTGGTTCGCCTCTCCAGCCTGCAGATCGGCAAGATCGCGCTCGACGATGTCGACGCCGTCATCATCGACGACAGGTCGCTCGGAACCAACCTCATCGGCATGAGCTTCCTGAAACGGCTCGACAAATACACGGTCGAGAATGGCGCGCTGATGATGGCGCAATAGCGCCGTCGGCGTCAGGCGCGCGGTGCGATCCTTCGAATGATCGCCTTTTCGCCGGCCGGCTTGGCGGGACCGATCGTATAGGCCGAAATCACTGCGGCGGCGGCTATCTCGGCGTCACCTTGCGAGCGGGCATGGACAAGCGCCAGCGCTTCGCCGATGCGCACTTCGGAACCGACCGGCAGGAGCCGGGTGAGCCCGACCGTGTGGTCGATGCTGTCATGTGGGCGGATGCGGCCGCCGCCCAGGGTCACCACGGCAAGACCGATGTCGCGGGTCGCGATACCGGTGACGAAACCGCTGCGCGGGGCTTTCACCGGGAACTGAACCGGCGCCACGGGCACGTATTTTCCAGGCTTTTCCACGAAATCGGCCGGCCCACCGAGCGCCCTGACCATACGGCCGAACACGGCCGCCGCCCGGCCGCTGGCCAGCGCCTCAGTGGCGCGCTGCATGCCATCCTGATTGGACGAAACGAGACCCGCCGACTGCAGCATTTCCGCGGCCAGCGCCAGCGCCACCGTTTCCAGCCGCTTGTCGCGATAACGGCCGGTCAGGAAATCGACCGCATTCAAGACTTCGACGGCATTGCCGGCGGCGGAAGCGAGCGGCTCGTTCATGCCGGTGATCAGCGCGCTGGTCTTCAGACCCGCGCCATTCGCCACCTCGACCAGGCTGGTGGCCAGCGCCGTCGCATCGCGCGACTTTTCCATGAAGGCGCCGTTGCCGAGCTTCACGTCGAGCACCAGCGATTGCAGGCCGGCCGCCAGTTTCTTCGACAGGATCGAGGCCGTGATCAACGGCACCGACTCCACCGTGGCGGTGACATCGCGAATGCCATAGAGGCGCCGGTCGGCGGGGGCGAGATCGCCGGTCTGGCCAATGATGGCCGCACCCGCCTCGAGTACCGCCTTGCGCAGCAGAGCGACATCTGGCTGACTGATATAGCCAGGGATCGAATCCATCTTGTCCAATGTCCCGCCGGTATGGCCGAGACCGCGTCCCGAGATCATCGGTACATAGGCGCCGCAGGCCGCCACCATCGGCGCCAGCATCAGCGAGACATTGTCGCCAACCCCGCCGGTGGAGTGTTTGTCGGTGACCGGGCCCGGCAGGTCGGACCAGTCGAGCACGTCGCCGGAATCGCGCATGGCGAGCGTCAGCGCCACCGCCTCCTCCCGGCTCATGCCGTTGAAGAAGACGGCCATGGCCAGCGCCGCCGCCTGTCCCTCGCTGACCGAGCCGATGGTGATGCCGGCGACGAAGGCAGCGATTTCGTCAGCCGACAGCCTGAAGCCGTCGCGTTTCTTGCGGATGATTTCCTGAGGCAGCATGAAGGCTCACCCGTCCAGCAAGCCGTCCTGGAACATCTTCTTCAGCACCGTGGCGAGCTTGGCTCCGCCGATCGGCGCCATGTCCTTGGTCTCGGTGTGGGAGAGTTCCGCACCGGTCATGCCGGCGGCCAGATTGGTGATGACCGAGCAGGCCGCCACGCGCAGGCCGAAGAACCGGGCAAGGATCACCTCCGGCACGGTCGACATGCCGACCGCGTTGGCGCCCATGATGCGCGCCATGCGGATTTCCGCCGGCGTCTCGAAGGACGGGCCGGAGAACCACATGTAGACGCCTTTGTGCAAGACAGTGCCGGTCGACTTCGCCGCCCGCTCGATCGCCGCCCGCATGCCAGCATCATAGGCCTCGGTCAGCCCGACGAAACGCCTGTCGGTTGGCTCGCCGAACAGCGGATTGGAGCCGGAGAAATTGATGTGGTCGTCGATCAGCATCACCGATCCGGGCGGCATGTCCGGGTCGACGGAGCCGGCGGCGTTGGTCAAAAGCAACTTCGTCACGCCGATGCCGGCCAGCGTTTCGATGACCGGGCGCATCGCGGCGGCATTGCCATGTTCATAGTAGTGCGCCCGACCGGCCAGCATCAGCACCGGCTTGCCGGCGAAGTGTCCCGCCACCACCGCGCCGGCATGACCGGTCACGCCGCTCTGCGGAAAGCCGGGCAATTCGGCATAAGGAATGCGGATGGCGTCCTTGACCTCATCGACCAGTCCGCC
This sequence comes from Mesorhizobium sp. 2RAF21, assembly GCF_052115345.1. Taxonomy (NCBI): domain Bacteria; kingdom Pseudomonadati; phylum Pseudomonadota; class Alphaproteobacteria; order Hyphomicrobiales; family Phyllobacteriaceae; genus Mesorhizobium; species Mesorhizobium sp. 2RAF21. Next base: position 214,002 of record NZ_JBFRGM010000008.1, read on the forward strand.
GAGCCCGGAGCCCAGCACGAGCGCGGCACTCGGCACAAGACCGTCCAGCCGCTCGACGAGGCGATCGATCGCGTCCTTCATTTGAGGATGTCGCCCCGGAACCCATAGGGCAGCATCTCGCCCATGGTCACCGTCTCGGCCACGCCGGTCTCGTCGCAGAGATAGAGTTTGGTATCGGGCCGGGTGAATTCGGCGAGCCGCTGGCGGCAACCGCCGCAAGGCGAGCATTTGGCCATGCGTTCGGCGATGACCGCGATCTCGACGATCTTGCCGCCGCCACCCATGATGTAATGGCCCAATGCGGTCGTCTCGGCGCACCAGCCTTCCGGATAGGACGCCACTTCGATGTTGGCGCCGGAAAACACGCGCCCATCCTCGGTGCGCAGCGCTGCACCCACCGGGAATTTCGAATAAGGCGCATAGGCCTTGGCCATGGCCGCCTTGGCGGCGAGGTAGAGGTCATGCGACATCGGTCAGCGTTCCTTCACATAGGGCACGCCGCCGGCGCGCGGCGGGATCGCCTTGCCGATGAAGCCGGCAAGCAGGATCACGGTAAGCACATAAGGCAACGCCTGCATGAACTGCACCGGCACCTTGCCGATGATGGGCAGCGGCGTTCCTTGCAGGCGGATCGCCAACGCGTCGAGGAAGCCGAACAGCAGGCAGGCGAACATGGCGTTGACCGGCCGCCATTTGGCGAAGATCAGCGCGGCAAGCGCGATGTAACCCTTGCCCGCCGTCATGTCCTTCACGAAGCCGCCGCTCTGCACCATCGAAAGATAGACGCCCGCGATGCCGGTCAGGATACCGGTGCAGATGACCGCGCGGTAGCGCAGCCAGGTGACCGAGATGCCGGCGGTGTCGACCGCCGCCGGGTTCTCGCCGACGGCGCGGAGACGCAAGCCGAAGCGGGTGCGAAACAACACCCACCAGGTGAATGGAACCGCCAGGAAGGCGACGTAGACCAGCAACGAGTGGCCGGAGATCAGCTCCGAATAGATCGGTCCGATGATCGGCACGTCGCGCATGGCGTCGGCGCCGGGAAGCGTGATCGCCTCGAACCGTTCGTTCGGCGCCAGAGCCGGCGTGCGGCCGCCCTGCTGGAACCATGCCTGGCCGAGAATAATGGTCGAGCCGGCGGCGACGAAGTTGATCGCGAGGCCGGAGACGATCTGGTTGCCGCGATGGGTGATCGAGGCGAAGCCATGCACCAGGGCCAGCGACACCGAAATCAGGATTGCGATGCCGAGGCCAATCCAGGCCGAGTGGAAGACCGATGCAGCGGCGGCACCTGCGAAAGCGGCGGCCAGCATCTTGCCTTCGAGGCCGATGTCGAAAATGCCTGACCGCTCGGAATAGAGCCCTGCCAGGCAGGCCAGAAGCAAAGGCACCGACAGACGGATGGTGGAGTCCAGCGTCTGGATGACGATGTTGAAGAAATCCATGTCAGGCCCCCTCGCCCTTCACCGCCGCCATGCCGACCGATTTCGGACTGAACGAAGCGAACAGTGTCTGGATATAGGGCCGGAACATGTGCTCCAGCGCGCCGGCGAACAGGATGACGAGACCCTGGATGATGACGATCATGTCGCGGCTGATGGCCGGCATCTCGAAGGAGAGCTCGGCGCCGCCCTGATAGAGCATGCCGAACAGGATCGACGCCAGGATGATACCCACCGGATGCGCGCGTCCCATCAGCGCAACGGCGATGCCGATGAAGCCGGCGCCGCCGGCCAGATCGACATAGACGCTGTGCTGGTCGCCCATGATCGCGTTGATCGACATCATGCCGGCGAGCGCGCCCGAAATCAGCATGGCGATGATTGTCACCCGCACTTCCGAAATGCCGGCATAACGCGCGGCCTTCTGGCTGAAGCCGAAGGTGCGTATCTCGTAGCCGAGCTTCGTTCGCCAGATCAGCAGCCAGACCAGATAGGCCATGACCAGGGCCAGCAGGAAGGAGACGTTGAACGGCGCCGAACGGATCTTGGCGCCGAACAGTTCGATGATCCAGTTCAGCCGGGGCAATTGGGCGCCCGCTTCGAACGTGCGTGTCTTGACCTCCTGCATCGCCTCCGGTTTCAGCACGTCGCGCAACATGTAGATCATCAGGCTCGCCGCGATCATGTTGAACATGATCGTGGTGATGACGATGTGTGAGCCGCGCTTGGCTTGCAGATAGGCCGGGATAAAGGCCCAAGCCGCGCCGAAGAGAGCGGCGCCGGCGATGGCGAACGGGAAAGTGACGAACCAGGGCACGACCCTGTCGAGCGCCAGGCAGACCAGGCCGACACCGAGCCCGGCGACATAGGCCTGGCCTTCGCCACCGATGTTGAACAGGCCGGCATGCATGGCCACCGCAACCGCAAGGCCGGTGAAGATGAAATTGGTGGCGTAGAACAGCGTGTAGGCGATGCCCTGTCCGCGGCCGAACGCCCCCTCCACCAGGATGACCGCGGCGCGCAAGGGATTTTCCCCAACCAGCAACACCACCAGGCCGGCGACGGCAAAGGCGACCGCAAGATTGATGAGCGGGATCAGGCCATAGTCGGCCCAGGCCGGCAGCTTGGCATAAGGTGTGCTCATTCGGCTGCCTCTTTCTGCTCGACACCTGCCATCAGCAGGCCGAGTTCGCCTTCGCTCGCATCCGGTCCGCGCTCGCCGACGACACGGCCGGCGAACATCACAAGGATGCGGTCGGAAAGCGAGCGGATCTCGTCGAGTTCGACCGAGACCAGCAACACCGCCTTGCCCTGATCGCGCATGGCGATCAGCCGCTTGTGGATGAACTCGATGGCGCCGACATCGACGCCGCGCGTCGGCTGGCCAACGATGAGCACCCCGGGATCTTGTTCAATTTCTCGCGCGAGCACGATCTTCTGCTGGTTGCCGCCAGAGAAATTGGCGGTCTTCAAGCGCGCATTGGCGGGCCGGATATCGTATTTCGCGATCTTGTCCTCGGCGTCGGCGACGATGGCGTCGATGTCGAGCAGCGGCCCTTTCACGTAGCGCTTGTCCGCGTGATAGCCGAGGATCGAATTCTCATGCTCCTCGAAGGCCAGCACAAGGCCGACGTGATGCCGGTCCTCCGGCACATGCGCGAGCCCGCGCCGACGCAATTCGGCCGGATCGGCGGCCCCTGTCAGATCGATCGGCTTGCCGTCCAGCGTGACGCTGCCCGAAACCGCCTTGCGGATGCCGGAGATCGCCTCCAGCAACTCAGACTGGCCGTTGCCGGCGACGCCGGCGATGCCGACGATCTCGCCGGCGCGCACGTCAAATGAAACATCGTCAACCATGGTGACGCCGCGTTGGTCCTTCACCACGAGGTTCTTGACCGAAAGCTTGACTTCGCCGGCCTTGGCCTCGCCCTTCTCGACCCGCAGCAACACGCGGCGCCCGACCATCAGCTCGGCCAGTTCCTCGACGGTGGTCTGCTTGGTCACGCGCGTCGCCACCATCGTGCCCTGGCGCATGACGGAAACAGTGTCGGTGATCGCCATGATTTCACGCAGCTTGTGCGTGATCAGCACGATCGTCTTGCCCTGGTCCTTGAGCTGTTTGAGGATGCGGAACAGATGGTCGGCTTCGGCCGGTGTCAGCACGCCCGTCGGCTCATCGAGAATGAGGATTTCGGCACCGCGATAGAGCGCCTTGAGGATTTCGACGCGCTGCTGCAGGCCGACCGGCAGCTCCTCGATGATCGCGTCGGGGTCGACCTCCAGCCCGTATTCATGCTCCAGCCGATCAAGCTCGGCGCGCGCCTTGGCGATCGAGGATTTGAGCAGCGCGTCGCTCTCGGCGCCGAGGATGATGTTTTCCAGCACCGTGAAATTGTCGACCAGCATGAAATGCTGATGCACCATGCCGATACCGGCGGCGATGGCGTCGTTGGAGCTCTTGATCGAAGCCGGCTTGCCGTTGACCCGGATTTCGCCGCTGTCGGCCTGATAGAAGCCGTAGAGGATCGACATCAGCGTGGACTTGCCGGCGCCGTTTTCGCCAACGATGCCATGGATCGTCCCGCGGGCGATCTCGAGATTGATGTCGCGATTGGCGCGCACGGCGCCAAAACTCTTGTTGATGCCGATCAGCTCGATTGCGGCTTCCGCCATGCGATCGTTCCCATAATTTTTTTATCGTTTGGTCAAAATGACTAGCACGGCACCTGTCCCCTGCCAATTGGCCGGCTATGACGCCCACTCTCGACAAATCCCGGCATGCTTGTCAATTTCGAACACGCGCGGCATGCGCCATTGACAGGCGCCGTTGTGCAACTCAAGCCCGCGAGAGCAGGGTCCCCAGGGAAATTGACATGACCGACAACCGATTGATGACGCTGGAGATCCACGTCGCCGAACAGGCCAAGACCATCGAGGAGCTGTCCGGCCAGATCGCGGAGCAGTGGAAGACGATCGAGCGCATCCAGAAGAAGCTCGACGCGCTGACCAGCCGCTTTCTCGCGCTGGAAGAGCAGACGGCGCCGGACGTTCCGGTCACCAAGCCGCCGCACTGGTAGAAGGAGTTTTGGGGGATGAGGGAGGCGCAGCGATGACCGGAGAAGGCGACCGCATTGCGCGGGCCAGTGACTACGTACTTGGCCTGATGAACGAACGGGACCGCGAGCGGGCCGAACGTGACCTCGAAATCGATCCGGCCTTCCGCAATGCCGTCATGCAACTTGCCGAGCGCATGCATCTGTTCGATCGCGCCGGCAGCGACACGGAAAACACCAGCCGCCCCTGGCAGGACATCGCCGCCCATATCGCCGCGCTGCCACAGATGCCGCCGCTCGGCCAGGATCGGGTGGGAAGCGGCAAGCCCGTCATCGACGGCCCGCGCCCGCCGATAGGCATCGGCCTGCAAGCATTGCCCGGCCGGCTGGCCCTATCGGTGGCCGCGGGGCTGATCATCGCCTTTGCGCTTGGCTACCTTGCCGGGCGTTTCGCCGGCTGATCGCCGTCAGGACATCGTCAGCCTTCGCCGGCTTCATCCGCCATGGCCGACGAGCCTGCCGAAGGCTCCCACAATTCGATCGGATTGCCTTCGGGGTCATGGATGCGGGCGAAGCGGCCGACCTCGGAATCCCACTCGCCCCGCGTCTCGACCGCGATGCCGGCGGCCTTTAGGCCGGCGATCAGTCCATCCAGATCGTCGACGCGGAAATTGACCATCCACTGCTGTTCGTCGCGGCCGAAATAGTCCGTGTCCTGAGCGAATGGACTGAACACAGTAAGCCCGGCATCCTGGCGCCATACGGTCTTGGCGATGTCATCGATGCCGAGATGGCGCTCGTACCATTCGGCCAACAGCTTCGGATCTTGGGCGCGAAAGAACACGCCACCAATACCGGTTACCCTCGCCATGCTGTCATCTCCCCTTGCAGCATCCCCAGCCGAGGCACTCTAGCACGCGGCAACGACAGATGAGGCAGTTCGGCGACCGGCTTTTGAGAGCGTGCTAAAGTTTCCGTTTCATCAGCACCAGTGGCTCGCCGTCGATGACCATCCTTTCGGCGACCGTCCAGCCGAGCTTGATGTAGAGCGCCTCGGCGCTATCGGTGTAGAGATAGAACTCGCGGCAGCCGACTGCATGGGCATGGCGTTCGACCGCCGCGATCAGCGTTGTGCCGAGACCTTGTCCGCGATGATTTTCGGCGACGACCAGGCCGGCGAGCCATGGCGACACCTCATGCAGCGGCTCGATCTCCTCGCGCACGAACAGGCACGAGCCGATCGGCTCGCCATCGATCTCGGCGACGAAACCGGCTTCGAAACCATCGCCGTCGATGAGTTTCGCCAGCCCGGCCCGGTCGGCTTCCCGCGAAATCTTGCCGTCGTCAAAGAAAGTAACGTGGCGTAGCTTCACCAGCGCGGCGAGATCGGAATGTCGCATCTTGCGAATGACTGGGGGCATGGCGGTTCTCGTCAGTGTCGGCAAAAGCGCCTCGAATTACCGCCACCCTCTGCCGCCATGGTCGCACAAGGGCAAGGCGCACAGTGCATCGCCGGGATAGACCACGCCGGACCTATCGGTTCTCAAAAAAGAACCGCCGGACTTTCGCCCGGCGGTTCGTCATTCGTCCGTCAAATGCCGATCAGTAAGGGCACTTGTTGTCGCTCGAATAGTCATGCACCTGGATCTTGCCGCCAATGATGTCTTCCTTGGCCTTGTCGGCGGCAGCCTTCATCTCCGGCGTGATGAGAGCCTTGTTGTTGTCGTCCAGGGCGTAGTCGACGCCGCCTTCCTTGAGGCCGAGATTATTGATGCCACCGGTGAACTTGCCATTCTTGGCGTCGGTGAAAGCGCTGTAGACAGCAACGTCGACGCGCTTCAGCATCGAGGTCAGCACCTTGCCGGGCTGCAGGCCGTTCTGGTTGGAATCGACGCCGATGCCGAGCTTGCCCGCATCAGCCGCCGCCTGCAGCACGCCCACGCCCGTGCCACCAGCCGCCGCGTAGATCACGTCGGCGCCCTGATCGATCTGGGTCTTGGCGATTTCGCCGCCCTTGGCCGGGTCGTTCCAGGCAGCCGGCGTGTCGCCGGTCATGTTGTAGATGACATCGGTCGCGCCGTTTGCCTTGGCGCCGCCGACATAGCCGCAGCCGAACTTGCGGATGAGCGGAATGTCCATGCCGCCGATGAAACCGACCTTCTTGGTCTTGGAGGCCATCGCACCGAGCAGGCCGACGATGTAGGAGCCTTCCTGTTCCTTGAACTTCAGCGAGCGCACGTTGGGCAGATCGACCTGATCGTCGATGATGGCGAATTTCAGCTCCGGATATTCCTTGGCCACCTTGGTCAGGGAATCAACCCAGGAGAAGCCGGCCATGACGATCGGGCTGCGACCGTCTTCGGCGAAGCGGCGCAGCGCCTGTTCGCGCTGCGAGGCGTTCGAAACTTCGAATTCCACATAGGAGACGCCGCTCTCCTTCTTGAATTTCTCGGCGCCGTTAAAGGCAGCCTCGTTGAAGGATTTGTCGAACTTGCCGCCGAGGTCGTAAAGCAGCGCCGGCTTGATCTCTTCGGCGACGGCCGGGAAGATCATCGCGGTTGCGGCCAGAAGGCCGAGAACGATACGTTTCATAGGATCCACACCCTGTCGGTTTATTTTTCCAATTTGGTCGCAAATCCAGGTTCCGGCCCGGCTTGCGACGTCCGGCAGGAGCTTCTCCCTCCCGCTCAAGCTTTATCTTGCACGGCTGCGGACAAAATTCACGTGGAATTTTGACCCTTTGGAAAAAGCATGGCGCCGAAGCGGCGCCATGAAAAATCCTTTGCCGGCAATGGAAAACCGCCATCGTCAAGGCTGGCGGTTTCCGGCGAAAGCCGTTCGTCAGGCCGGCGCGGCGGCGGGAATGGCGCAGGACACGCCCGTGCCCTTCAGCCCGCAATAGCCATAGGGGTTCTTCGCCAGATATTGCTGGTGATCCTCTTCGGCGAAATAGAACGTCGGCGCCGGGGCGATCTCGGTCGTGATCTTGCCGCGTCCAGCACTGCGCAACGACGCCTCATAGGCATCGCGCGAGGCAACCGCGGCCTGATATTGTGCATCCGAGAAGGTGTAGATGGCGGAACGATAGGTGGTGCCGACATCGTTACCCTGGCGCATGCCTTGCGTCGGGTCATGTGCCTCCCAGAACAGCTTGAGCAATTCGGCATAGGACACGATCTTCGGATCGAACACCACCAGCACCACCTCGGCGTGGCCGGTGAGCCCCGTGCAGGTTTCCTGATAGGTCGGATTGGCGGTGACGCCGCCGGCATAACCGACCGCCGTCACCCAGACCCCTTCGGTCTGCCAGAACAGGCGCTCGGCGCCCCAGAAGCAGCCAAGGCCGAACAGCGCCGTTTCCAAGCCTTCCGGATAGGGGCCTTTCAGAGCCCGTTTCGAGACATAGTGCTTCGAGGCGGTCGGGATCGGCCTGTCGCGGCCGGGCAACGCCTCTTCCGGCTTCGGCAGGTTGAGCTTCTTGTTCAACATGTCACTGAGGAAAAACATGTGATTTCTCCTTGTTTCGTCGAAAGCTAATTCGCTGCGGACGCCAAAATGTTACGCACTGGTGGCGACACGCCCGGTTCGCCGCTGCCGCCGATAACCGATCGCGTAGAGAAGGAAGGCCAGGAGCGCGAACAAGGCGAATCCGGGCAGATCGAGCGCCTTGTCGACGAACCCGTCCCAGGCAACGACACCGGCCTTTTCGCGCACGAAAGCCTCCGTGGCGGCAAGCGTATCGGGCGAGACCGCTCCCCAACTCGTCTTGAGCGGCGTCACCACCAGATGCGAGGCAGCCACCGTGCGCGTGGCGTCGAGCACGGCCATGATGACCGCGATCGCAAGCGCCACCATGGCGGCAAGCCTGAACAGGAAACGCAACATGCAGGCCCTTCCAGCGTCTGTTTCGCCCCTAGAGATATGGCCTGGCGCCCGCTCGCGCAATCGGCGCGACGACTTTACCCGCAGTTGATCGCACCGCGACGCCGACACCTCGGCTTGGCATTTGCTTGAGGCCTGGCCCGCGCATGAACCTCGGAATTTCACCCGGCAATGGCCGACGCTTGACCGGCATTTGGGCACCAGCGACCGAAAGCGGCGGAGAAGCACCACGATCGCTGCCGATATGACTTGGCATTCCGCGTCGGATCGACTAGATGAGCCCCGCGCCCGAAGCTTCGACGGCTCAGGGCGCGGGAAACGGATTGCCTTTGGTCGATAAGGAAATCCGGCGCGGACCAAGGTCCGGTTTCCAGGGGAGCGCATCCCATCGACCGGCGCGGTGCAACCAGCCGCGATCACGCGCAAGGACGGAGAGGTGGCCGAGTGGTTGAAGGCGCACGCCTGGAAAGTGTGTTTACGGGAGACCGTAACGCGGGTTCGAATCCCGCTCTCTCCGCCATCAGCCTCCAAAATCCATGATTTCCGCCGCCGAACGAGAAATACGCTTGGGCTGAGTGTAGACACAGGTCGCGTGTTTCCCGACAGGCCAACAAATCATGCCGCTGCGACCGCCTTTGTGGGCACACCATTCCGCTATGAAATTGTGGGACTTGCTCCGAGTTTGCTGAATCGGACGCGCACGCACTGTTCATTGAACCGCCCTTTCATCGGCCTGCGCCGGCCAATCTCGCTTATGATCGTTTCGGGCCCTTTCGGTTCCGGCAAAGGCTTTAACGGCGCAACCGATACATGGTTTTTGCTGCGATCCGTGTTCGACGAAGATTTCCACAGAGCGAAGATTTTTTGCAGCATGTCGTTCGTTAGAGATTGACTCAATTAAAACGATCACTATCAATCACAACCAAGAGGAGACGATATGAGCGAGCACCGATCCAGGTTCCCGCATGAGCGGCATCAGCAGATGATCGATCTGATCGTCGAACTGAAGCGCGTAGGGACGACCGAACTGGCGGCGAAGATGGGCATTTCGCTGCCGACGGTTCGCCGCGACGTCGCCGTTCTCGAACAGGCCGGGCTTGTGTCGCGCACCCATGGCGGCGTGGTGGCGCGCGGCATCGGCGAAAGCACGACCGAGCCGCTGTTCCTCGAAAAGCTGCGCGTTCACCAGAACCTGAAGACGCGCATCGGCGCCGCGGCCGCGGCCACGGTCGACAACAACAAGGTCGTCATCCTCGATTCCGGCACGACATCGCTGGCCATCGCGCGGGAGCTGGCCGGGCGTCCGGTCACCGTCGTCGCCATGGACCTGAAGGTGGCGGAGGCGGCCGCTTCCGGCGCGACCGAAGTGCATGTTCTCGGCGGCCGCATCCGCAACGGCTATTACAGCATCGTCGGCTCGTGGATGGCCGACGCGCTGAAAGGCATCCGCGCCGACGTCTTCTTCATGGCGGCCGACGCGATCGACGAAACCGGCGTGACCAACTCGACGCTGGATGAAGCCGAGGTCAAACGCGCCGCGATCGCGCAGGCGGCACGGACCACGCTCGTCGCCGACCACAGCAAGCTCAACTTGCACAGTTTCGTCTCGGTCTGTCCGCTCGACGCGGTCAACCTGTTCATCACCGACCGCGGCGCCGAGCCGTTGCTCGGTCCCTACCGCGACAAGTTCGCGGATATCCAAGTCGTTTGACCGTCGACGGTCATCGCCCTCCCAAGGCTAGAAAGGCAGAAATACAGTGAGCAAATTCGACAAGTTGTTCGGCGGCAAGAAGCCGATCATCGCCATGGTGCATCTCAACCCGATGCCCGGCACCCCGCTTTATGATGCGGAAGCAGGCGTCGCCGGCATCGTCGAGGCGGCGCGGCGCGATCTCACCGCCTTGCAGGCCGCCGATGTCGACGCCGTTATGTTCGGCAACGAAAACGACCGTCCTTACGAATTGCAGGTCGACACCGCATCGACGGCGACCATGGCCTATGTCATCGGCCAGCTTCGTTCGGAAATCGCCAAACCGTTCGGCGTCAACGTCCTATGGGATCCGATGAGCACAGTTGCCCTCGCCGTCGCCACCGGCGCGTCCTTCGTGCGCGAAATCTTCACCGGCACCTACGCTTCCGACATGGGCCCGTGGACGCCGAACGCCGGCCAGGCCATGCGCTACCGCGACCGCCTCGACCGCTCCGACCTCGTCATGCTGAACAACGTCTCGGCTGAATTCGCCGACTCGCTCGACAAGCGTTCGTTGGCCGACCGCGCCCGCTCCGCCGTGTTCTCCTCGATCCCGGACGCCGTGCTGGTTTCCGGCGCCATCACCGGCGAAGCCGCCGAAATGTCTGCGCTGGTATCGGTGAAGAAGGTGCTTCCGAACACGCCTGTTCTGGCCAACACCGGCGTTCGCCACGCGACCGTCGCCGACATCCTCAAGATCGCCGATGGCTGCATCGTCGGCTCGTCGCTGAAGATCGACGGCGACACCTGGAAATCGGTCGACGCCGAGCGCGCCAAGGAATTCATGCGCATCGTCAAGGCGGCGCGCGGCCAGTAAGCGGACCGGAAAGAAGGGGCGGAGGAAGCGTATGGACGTCAGACAGGACACCACCAATTCCTATCTGAAAAGCCTGGCGGTTCTCACCGCCCTGATCTTCATCGCACTGAGCATCACGGCGCCAAGCTTCCTCGGCCTTAGCAATCTGAACTCCATGGGCTTCCAGTTCCCGGAGTTCGGACTGCTTGCCCTCGCCGTCCTGCCGACCATGATTTCCGGCGGCATCGACCTCTCGGTCGTCGCCGTCGCCAACCTGGCGGCGATCGTCGCCGCCGTCATCATGCGCGCCGGGCCGGAATATGCCTGGCTCGCTATCCCGGCAGCCCTCACAGTCGGCATCTGCTGCGGCGCGCTGAACGGCTTCCTTATCGCCTATCTGCGCCTGCCGCCCATCCTAGCGACGCTCGGCACCATGCAGCTGTTCGCCGGCATCGGCATCGTCATCACCCGCGTCCCGGCGATAACGGGGCTGCCGGACTGGTATACGTCCTTCGGCAACCAGTCGCTCGGCGGCGTGGTGCCGCTGCCCCTGCTGATCTTCGTCGTCGTGGCGCTCGGCCTCTACTTCCTGCTCACCCGCACGCCGGTCGGCCTCAGATTGCGGCTCTTCGGCGCCAATCCGGTCGCCGCCGGGTTTGCCGGCATTCGCGAGCGCAGTCTGTTGATCCGCATCTACGCGATCGCCGGTTTCATCGCGGCCCTTGCAGGCCTCGTGGTGCTGGCGCGCGTCAATTCCGCCAATGCCGACTACGGCTCGTCCTATCTGTTGCTGGTCATCCTGATCAACATCCTGGCAGGCGTCAGCCCTGCCGGCGGCTTCGGCACCGTCACCGGCGTCGTGCTTGCCGTCATCTGCCTGCAGTTCATTTCGAGCGGCCTCAACTTCCTCTCCTTCAGCGCCTTCTCGCGCGACCTCTTCTTCGGCGGCTTCCTCGTCGCCGCCATGTCGCTGCGCGTCGCCATGGGCTCGCTCAACCTGTCATCGCTCTTCCAACGAAAGGCAAAACCGTCGTGAAGGACCGTCTTCGCTCCCTGCTCGAATCCCTCATGCTGACGCCCGGACTTTCGGGCCACGAGGATCGCGTCCGCCGCCTGATCGCCCGTGATCTGGCCGACCTGCCGCTGAAGCTCCGCACCGACACGCTGGGCAATCTGATCGCGACGCTGGAAGGCGACGTCGGCGCACCGTCGGTAATGCTGTTTGCCCACACCGACCAGTTGGGCTTCATCGTCCGCAAGGTCGAGGCGAACGGCCTGATCCGCATCGAACGCCTCGGCGGCATTCCTGAAAAGGCGCTTCCCGCCCAGGCAGTGCTGTTCTGCGTCGGCGAAGGCAAGGATGTGCGCGGCGTCATCGCCAACAAGAGCCATCACGCGACGCCGGCCGAAGAGAAGTACAAGGTCACGCCTTACGCCGAACTGTTCATCGACGTCGGCGCCGAAAACGCGGACGAAGTGCACAAGCTCGGCATCGCCATCGGCACGCCGGTGGTCTACGACCCGCGCGTCATCCATCTCAACGAAAACCGCATGATCGGCACCTCGGTCGACGATCGCGCCGGTTGCGCCGTGGTGATGGAAGTGGCGCGCCAGCTCTCCAAGGACGGCCCGCGCCCGACCGTGCATTTCGTCTTCGCGGTGCTCGAAGAATTCAACCTGCGCGGCGCCATGGTCGCCGCCCAGTCGATCAAGCCCGATATCGCCATCCAGCTCGACCTCGCGCTGAACTCCGACACGCCCGACATGGCGCATCGCGGCGAAGTGGCGCTCGGCGGCGGACCGGCGATCAGCCTCTATTCCTTCCACGGGCGCGGCACGCTGAACGGCACCATTCCGCATCCGGCACTGCCGCAGCTTTTTGCCGAAACGGCCAGGGATGAAAAAATCCCGCTGCAGCGGACCGCCCATACCGGCGCGCTGACGGACTCTTCCTATGTCCAGCTCGTCAATGAAGGCGTTGCCTGTATCGATGTCTGTTTCCCCTGCCGCTACACGCACACCGCTCTCGAAATGTGCGACCTGCGCGACCTGGAGGGACTGACCAAACTGCTGGTTTCGGTCATTCGCCGCGTCACCCCGTCCTTCAGCCTCGATCGCGACCTCTACACCTGATGCCACACTATCTCGGGATCGATATCGGCACCTTTGAATCGAAGGGCACCCTGGTGGACGACACCGGGCGGATCGTCGCCACGGCGGCGCGTCCTCACAAGATGCTCGTACCCCAGCCAGGCTGGGCCGAACACGATGCCGAGACGAACTGGTGGGGCGAGTTCTGCTCCATCAGCAAGGAGCTGATCGCTTCCAGCGGCGTTGCCCCGAGCGACATCCGCTCCGTCGGCGCCAGCGGCATTGGCCCCTGCATGCTGCCGGTCGATGCCGACGGCGTGCCGCTGATGAACGCGGTGCTCTACGGCGTCGACACGCGGGCGGCGGTCGAGATCGAGGAACTTTCCGCCGAGATCGGCGTGGACGAACTGGTCCGCACCGGCGGCAATGCGCTGACATCGCAATCGGTCGGGCCCAAAATCCTCTGGCTTAAGAAGAACCGGCCGGAGCTTTATGCCCGCACCCACAAGGTGCTCAACTCCTCGTCGTTTCTGGTTCACCGGCTGACCGGCCGCTACGTGCTAGACCATTATTCGGCCTGCAGCTCGAGCCCGCTCTACGACGCCGCCAGCAACCAATGGACCGACAGGTTCGCCGATCGCATCATCGCGCCCGAACGCTTGCCAGGCCTTTTGTGGACGACCGACATCGCAGGCACGGTGACGGCGGCGGCCGCCGATGCCACCGGCCTTGCGGCAGGAACACCGGTCATTGCCGGCACGATCGACGCGGCGTCCGAAGCCGTCAGCGTCGGCGTGCAAGGCACCGGCGAGATGATGGTCATGTACGGCTCGACCATGTTCATCATTCTCGTCACCGACAGGCGGGTCGAGGACCCCAGGCTCTGGTATGCGCCCTGGCTGTTCCAGGGTCAGCACGCCTGCATGTCGGGCACGTCGACAAGCGGCACGCTGACGCGCTGGTTCCAGGACCAGTTCGCCCGCGAACTCGACCCGAAGTCGGCATTGCGCGAACTCGCAGAACAGGCAGCGACTTCGCCGGCCGGCGCCAACGGCCTGGTGGTTCTTCCCTATTTCTCGGGCGAGCGCACGCCGATCCACGATCCGCAGGCAAAAGGCATGCTGTTCGGCCTCGACCTCACCCATACCCGCGCCGACATCTACCGCGCCTTCCTCGAAGGCATCGCCTATGGCGTCAACGACGTCATCGAGACCTATGTCGGAGCCGGCGCGCCGCTGAAGACGATCGCCGCTGTCGGCGGCGGCACCAAGAACCAGGTGTGGTCGCAATCGGTCTCCGATGTCAGCAACTGGCCGCAAACCGTACGCGCCAAGACGATCGGGGCCGCCTATGGCAACGCCTTTCTCGGCGCGGTCGCAGTCGGCAACGCCAGGCGCAGCGACATTAGCGCCTGGAACCCGGTCGAACGCCTGATCGAGCCGGACAGCGGCAATGCCGCCGTCTACGCGCGCCGCCGCAAGACATTCAAAGAGCTTTACGCCCGGACGAAGGACCTCATGAAAGAGGCCTCGCGCTGAGCGTCGAACCGCGCCCGGCTGGACGTCACCATGACGGACGGGGCGTTTATTAAAGTGGAGGAACTTGTGACTTTTAACTTCAGGAAAATGACGGTTGCGGCAGCGCTCGGCGCGTCGCTTCTGGCGGGCGCTGCAGCTGTCACCCATGCACAGGATGCCAAGCACACGATCGTGACGGTCGTGAAGCTGTCGGGCATTGCCTGGTTCAACCGCATGGGCGACGGCGTCGCGGAATACGCCAAGGAAACCGGCCATGACGCTACCCAGGTCGGTCCGGCTTCCGCCGACGCCGCTCTCCAGGTGCAGATGATCGAAGACCTCATCGCCAAGAAGGTCGACGCGATCACGGTCGTCCCGAACTCGCCGGAAGCCCTGGAGCCAGTGCTGGCCAAGGCGCTCGCCCAGAACATCAAGGTGGTTGGCCATGAAGGTTCCAGCCTCAAGAACATAACCTACGATGTCGAGGCCTTCGACAATGGCGCCTATGGCGAGCATCTGATGGAAGCGATGGCCAAGGCGATGGGCGGCGAAGGCGAATATGCCGTGTTCGTCGGCCATCTCACCGCCAAGACCCACAATGAATGGGTGGACGCGGCGATCGCCTACCAGAAGGCCAAATACCCGAAGATGAAGCTCGTCACCGACAAGATCGAGAGCAACGAGCAGCAGCAGACTGCCTACCAGAAGAGCAAGGAACTGCTGCGCACCTACCCGAACCTCAAGGGTATCCAGGGCTCGGCCGGTGAAGACGTGGTCGGCGCGGCACTTGCCGTCGAGGAAGCCGGCCTGACCGGCAAGGTCGCCATCGTCGGCACCAGCCTCGTCTCGGTTTCGGGTCCGTATCTCGAAAGCGGCGACATCAAGATGATCTCGTTCTGGGATCCGGCCAAGGCCGGCATCGCCATGAACAAGGTTGCCGCGATGGCGATCGAAGGCAAGCCGATCACCGACGGCATGGATCTCGGCGTCGAGGGTTATTCCAAGATCCGTCTCGACGGCAAGGTCATCTACGGCCAGGCCTGGGTCGACGTGACCAAGGAAAACATGGGCGAATATAAATTCTAAGTCGCAATAGCCCCGACAGGCGCCGCCGGACAATGCGTCCGGCGGCTTCTGTCCCTGGAGACCGGGATGACCGAAGAAACACCCAATCATCGACCCGTGCTGGAGATGCGTGGCATCCGCAAGGCCTATGGCCCGGTACGGGTATTGGAAGATGTCGGCCTGTCCTTGCAGGAGGGTGAGGTCAGGTGCCTTGCCGGCGAAAACGGTTCCGGCAAATCGACCCTGATCAAGGTTCTCTCTGGCGTCGTCGGCGCCGATGCGGGAAGCGTCGCCATCAATGGCAAGGCATCCGGCCAGGACGCCAAGGCAGCGATCGCGGCCGGCCTCTCCGTCATCTATCAGGATTTCTCCTTGTTCCCGAACCTGAGTGTCTGGGAAAACATCGGATTTCTCGCCGCCGTCACCACCGGTGACAGATGGCATCGCCGCGGCTCGCGCCGGAAGCTTGCCATCGACACGCTGAAGCGCATGCAGGTCGACATCGACCCGGACATGCCGGTCGAGCTTCTGCCGGTCGCCTCCAAGCAGCTCGTGGCGATTGCCCGCGCGCTGGCCAACCAGGCACGCATCATCGTCATGGACGAGCCGACCACCGCGCTGACCCGCAGCGAGGTGGCAAAACTCCTGGAAATCGTGTCGGCGCTGAAGGCGCAGGGCGTCGCTTTCCTGTTCGTCAGCCACAAGATCGAAGAAGTTTTCGCGGTCTGCGACACGGTCACCGTGCTGCGCGATGGCCGCGTCGTCGTCGAAGGCCCTATCGGCGAGTTCGATCCGGCCCGCCTCGTCGAGGCGATGACCGGCCGTTCCATCGACAGCCAGCGCCTTCCCCGCACGGAATTTCCAGCCGCCTCCCCTTTCCTTTCCGCAAAAAAACTCGGCCGGCGTGGCGAATTCGCCAATGTCGACCTCGACCTCAGGCCGGGCGAGATCGTCTCGGTGGTCGGTCTTCTCGGCTCCGGCCGCACCGAACTGGCGCTGACCCTGTTCGGGCGCCTGTCGCCTGACGCCGGCGAAATCACGGTCGACGGCAGGCCGGTTTCTTTCGCCAGCGTCAGCGACGCCATCGAGCGCGGCATCGCCTATGTGCCGGAGGACCGCCTGACCGAGGGCCTGTTCCTCAACCAGCCGATCCGCGACAACATCATCGTGTCGAGCCTGGAGAAGAACACCAAGGGCGGCATCGTCGACGCGGCGGCGCTGGTGCGCCGGGCGCAGGATGCGGTGAAGAAGCTGCGCATCAAGACGCCAGGCATTACGCCGCCGGTCGCCACGCTTTCCGGCGGCAACCAGCAGCGCGTCGTCCTGGCGCGCTGGATGGAACGCGATCCCAAGCTGATGATCCTGAACGGTCCGACCGTCGGCGTCGACGTCGGCTCGAAGCGCGAAATCCATGAATTGCTGATCGCGCTGAGCCGCGCTGGAACCGCCGTGATGGTGGTGACCGACGACATCAGCGAGGCGATCGCGCTGTCCGACCGCATCCTGGTGATGGTGCGCGGGCACATCACCGCGAACTTCGACGCGACCGAAATCAACGAAGAAAAACTCTACAAGGAAGTGGTCAGAGAGGACCGGCCATGAATTCTTCTTTCCGGTTCCTCGCCACGCCGCAAGGTGTCGTGCTGGCCACGGCAATCGTGTTCGCGCTGGTGCTCAGCCTGCTCAACCCCGCCTTCTTTTCGCCGGCCACGCTGGTCGACCTTCTGCGCAATTCGCTGGTCACCGGCATCTTCGCGCTCGGCGTCATGATGGTGCTGGCGTCCGGCGGCATCGACGTCTCGTGCACCGCGATTGGCGCTTTCGCCATGTATGCGACGATGAAGATCATCCTCGGCATCGATGTCGATGTGCCGATCATCGTCTTTTTCGCGCTGAGTGCCTCGATCGGCGCCTCGCTCGGCCTGATCAACGGCCTGTTGATCGGCGGCCTCGGGCTGCCGACGCTGATCGTGACGCTCGGAACGCTGAGCCTCTTCCGCGGCGCGCTGCTGACTTTCCTCGGCACCGTCTACATCACGTCTGTTCCCCGCGAGGTCATCCAGTTCTCGCGCAAGGTGTTCGTGCGGCTGGAGAACGCAGCCGGCCAGATGGTATCGCTGCCGATGTCGTTCATCGTGCTGGTGGGCGTCGCCGTCACTGTGGCGATCCTGATGGGCCACACGCTGTTCGGCCGCAAGATCTACGCCATCGGCGGCTCCGAAGATGCGGCGGAGCGCATTGGCATCAAGGTCAAGCGCGTCAAGGTGATGATCTACGTCCTGGCGGGTGCGATCGCCGGCCTGGCGGGCATGACCCATGTGACGCTGTCGCGCATGGCCAATCCGTTCGACCTGGTCGGCATGGAGCTGAACGTCATTGCTGCAGTGGTGCTCGGCGGCGCCCGCATCACCGGCGGCCACGGCACGGTGACCGGCACGCTGCTTGGCGTTTTCGTCATCACCATGATCAACACGACGCTCTTGATGGCGGGTGTTCCGTCCTATTGGCAGAAGGTCGTCATCGGTTGCCTTATCGTCGTCGGCACCGGCCTGCCGATCGTCATCGACCGCCTCGCCCGGCATCGCGAACGCATCGCACGGCCGCTCGGCGCGTGACTCTGGAGGAAATGGAAACATGAAGAAGATCCTGAACAACCCCGCCGATTATGTCGACGAGATGCTGGAGGGCATGGTCGCCGCCCATCCGGAATATTACGCGCAGCCAGTGCGCCGCGTCGTCGTGCGCGCCGCCGGCGCCCGCAAGGGCAAGGTCGGCATCGTATCGGGCGGTGGCTCCGGCCATCTGCCGATCTTCACCGGCTATGTCGGCAAAGGCCTGCTCGACGCCTGCGCCATCGGCGACGTATTCGCCAGCCCTTCAGCCGAGCAGATGGCCGAGGCGATCAGGCTGGCCGACGGCGGCGCCGGCGTGCTGAGGCTCTACGGCAATTACGGCGGCGACGTCATGAATTTCGACATGGCCGGCGAGATGGTCGAGATGGAAAACGACATCCGCACGACTACCGTTCTGCTAGCCGACGACGTCGCCTCCGCCCCGGCGGCGGAAGCACAGAAGCGCCGCGGCGTCGCCGGCATGGTCTTTGCCTACAAGATCGCCGGCGCGCATGCCGAGACCGGCGCGGACCTCGACGAGGTTACCCGCGTCGGGCAGAAGGCTGCCGATGCCTGCCGCTCCATCGGCATGGCGCTGACCCCCTGCACCATTCCGCAGGCCGGCAAGCCGACGTTTGAGATCGGCGAGGGCGAAATGGAAATGGGCATGGGCATCCATGGCGAGCCCGGCATCTGGCGCGCCGCCATCAAGCCCGCCGACGAGATCGCCGACGAGATGATCGACAGGCTTGTGGCCGACCAGCCGCTCGGCAAGGGCGACCGCATCTCGATCCTGGTGAATTCGCTGGGCGCGACGCCCGCCGAAGAACTCTACATCCTCTACCGGCACGCCAGGAAGCGCCTCGATGCGATGGGCGTCGAGATCGTCATGCCGCTGGTCGGCCGCTTTGCCACTTCGATGGAAATGACCGGCGCCACGATGACGATCATCAAGCTCGACGGCGAGTTGGAAGGTCTGCTCAAGGCGCCCGCGGAATGCGCTTTCTGGAAGGTGTGACATGACCGCGATCGACAGCACCGCACTCAAGGCCGCGCTCGGACGGGTGGCGGCGGCTACCGCAGACGCCTCCGCCGAGCTTTGCGCGGCTGACGGCGCACTCGGCGACGGCGATCTCGGCATCACCGTTTCCAAGGGTTTTGCCGAAGCCGCCGCCGCTCCCCTTCCCGAAGATTTCGGCATGGCCCTTCTGGAAGCCGCCAAGGCGTTCCAGCGCGTCTCGTCGTCCTCCTACGGAACGCTGGTTGCGACCGCTTTCATGTCCGCCGCCAAGACGACCAAGGGCAGGACATCGATCGACGCGGCTGAAATTCCCGGACTGATCGCGGCTGCACGAGACGCCATGATGGCGCGCGGCAAGGGCGCACTCGGCGACAAGACTGTTCTGGACAGCCTCGACGCCATCGCGAAAGCCATCGACGGCGTTGCGCCAGAAGCCATGGTGGCGACTGCCATCAAAGCAGCCGCCGACACGCTGGAAGAATACAAGGGCAAGCCCAACCTTCTCGGGCGCGCCCGCATGTTCGGCGAAAAGAGCATCGGCCTGGCCGACCCCGGACAGCTGGCATTGCTGCGCATCGTCGAAGGGCTGAAGGGCTAGGAACCCCGTTCCACCTGCTGATTTTCCATCGCGCGGAGCCCTTTTGCTTTGCGCGATGGAAAAGCGCGCCGGGCAACGGCGAGCTTCCCCGGCTGAACAGGCATTCAGCGATCCCCCGCGCCCTGCCGCCACGATCTCTAAACACATAGTCCAAGTAGAAACGTCCGTTGCAGCTATGCCATGCTGACTTCGCGCCTGTCCCTGCTACAGTGCTGGCAAGGGTGGGAGCGCATGTGACGGCTGGAGGGCCGCAGTCCAAACGGGAGGAGTTCTATGGCGATGATCTCGCGCGCACTTGCAGTCGTTCTTCTGGCAGGCGTTTCGTTTCCGGCCGCCGCGCAGCAATTCTCGGACAACAAGGTCAAGATCGGTATCCTGAACGACCAGTCCGGCGTCTATGCCGATTTCGGTGGCAAATGGTCCTACGAGGCAGCCAAGATGGCGGTCGAGGATTTCGGCGGCAAGGTCAAGGGCGTGCCGATCGAGGTGGTCACCGCCGATCATCAGAACAAGGCCGACATCGCCTCCAACATCGCGCGCCAATGGTATGACACCGAGCAGGTGGACGCGATCATGGAACTAACCACGTCGTCGGTCGCGCTCGCCGTGCAAGGCATTTCGCAGGAAAAGAAGAAGATCGACATCGTCACCGGCGCGGCCACTTCGGATCTCACCGGCAAGTCGTGCTCGCCTTATGGCTTTCACTGGGCCTACGACACCCATGCGCTCGCCGTCGGCACCGGCGGCGCGCTGGTGCAGCAGGGCGGCGACACCTGGTTCTTCCTGACCGCCGACTACGCCTTCGGATATTCGCTCGAAGAACAGACCTCGAAATTCGTCACCTCGAAAGGCGGCAAGGTGCTGGGTTCGGTGCGCCATCCGCTGGCCACCACCGACTATTCGTCGTTCCTTTTGCAGGCGCAGTCTTCGGGCGCCAAGGTGATCGGCCTTGCCAATGCCGGCCTCGACACCGCCAACGCCATCAAGCAGGCGGCTGAGTTCGGCATCGTTGCCGGCGGCCAGCGCATGGCCGCCCTTCTGTTCACGCTCGCCGAAGTGCATGGCCTTGGCCTCGAGGCAGCGCAGGGGCTGACACTGACCGAAGGCTTCTATTGGGATCGTGACGATCAGTCCCGCGCCTGGGCGAAGAAGTTTTTCGACCGCACCGGCCGCATGCCGAACATGATCCAGGCCGGCACTTATTCGGCGGTCCTTCAATATCTGAAGGCCGTCGACAAGGCCGGCACCGACGAAACCGAAGCCGTCGCCAAGAACCTGCACGAGATGCCGGTCGAGGACGTTTTCGCGCGCGGCGGCAAGGTCGGCGCCAACGGGCGCATGATCCACGACATGTATCTGATGGAAGTGAAGAAGCCGTCGGAGAGCAAGCAGCCTTGGGACTACTATAAGGTTCTGGCCACCATTCCCGGCGACGAGGCCTACATCAAGCCGGCGGAGTCCGGGTGCCCGTTGGTGAAATAGGGTGTTCGGAGATGCGGGGACGGAGGCATCGTTGAGTACCGAACCCCAACCGAGCCCTGAACCGGCGATCCTGTCGGCGCGTGGATTGCGGCGCGATTTCGCCGGTTTTGTTGCCGTGAAGGATGTCGATCTCGACGTCCATCACGGCAAGATACATGCCCTGATCGGCCCCAACGGCGCCGGCAAGACGACCGTCTTCAACCTTCTAACCAAGTTCCTGCAGCCGACCGCGGGCACGATCACATGCGCCGGTATCGACATCACCAGGACTGCGCCGGCCAAGGTGGCGCGCATGGGCGTCGTGCGCTCGTTCCAGATATCGGCAACCTTTCCGCATCTCAGCGTGCTCGACAATGTTCGGGTGGCGCTGCAGCGGCCCAACGGACTGGCCACGCAGTTCTGGCGTTCGCTCTCCACGCTCGACCGGCTGACGCCGAGGGCGATGGAGCTTCTGCACGCAGTCGGCCTGGACAGCGCCAGACATAGGCTGGCCTCCGACCTCTCCTATGGGCGCAAGCGCGTGCTGGAGATCGCCACCACGCTGGCACTCGACCCCAAGGTGCTGCTACTCGACGAGCCGATGGCGGGCATGGGGCACGAGGATGTCGGCACGATCTCCAGGCTGGTCCGCTCGATAGCCGAGAACCGTGCCGTGCTGATGGTGGAGCATAATCTGTCCGTTGTCGCGGACATCGCCGACTGGGTGACGGTCTTGCAGCGCGGCCAGGTACTGGCGGCCGGAGACTATGACACGGTCAGCAAGGACGAGCGCGTGCGTGTCGCCTATATGGGGACCGAGCATGAATAGCGCGGGTCCGCTGCTTTCGGTGCGCGGCTTGAACGCCTGGTATGGCGAGAGCCATGCGCTGCATGGCGTCGATCTCGACATCCATCAAGGAGAGACGGTCACGCTGCTCGGCCGCAACGGCGTCGGCAAGACGACGACGCTGCGCGCCATCATGGGGCTCATCCGCAAGCGTACCGGCCAAGTGTCGTTCGCCGGCAAGGACCTGATCCGCCTGCCTTTGCACCACACCGCGCGCGCCGGCATCGGCTATGTGCCCGAGGAGCGCGGCATCTTCTCGACATTGACCGTGGACGAAAACCTGATGCTGCCCCCGGTGGTGGCCAAGGACGGCATGGGTGTCGATGAGATTTTCGAACTGTTCCCCAATCTGAAGGAGCGACGCAACAGCCCCGGCACCAAGCTCTCCGGCGGCGAGCAGCAGATGCTTGCGATCGCGCGCATCCTGCGCACCGGCGCCAGCACCATCCTGCTCGACGAGCCGACGGAGGGACTGGCGCCGGTGATCGTGCAGCGCATCGGCGAACTCCTGGCTGAATTGAAGCGCCGCGGCATGACCATCCTTCTGGTCGAGCAGAATTTCCGCTTCGCCAGCCGCATCGCCGACCGCTTCTATCTGATGGAGCACGGCAAGGTGCTGTCCGAGTTTCCGGTTGGCGACCTCGACAACCGGATGGGCGAACTGCATGACGTTTTGGGAGTCTGACCGATGATCTTCGGCATCCCCATCCAGGCCTTCGCCGGACAGTTGCTGGTCGGGCTGATCAACGGCTCGTTCTACGCCATGCTCTCGCTCGGCCTGGCCATCATCTTCGGCCTGCTGCGCGTCATCAATTTCGCGCATGGCGCGCAATATATGCTGGGCGCCTTCATCGGCTATCTGATCCTCGCCAAGCTTGGTATCGGCTACTGGCCGGCGCTGATCCTGGCACCGCTGGCGGTGGCGCTGTTCGGCGTCGTCGTCGAGCGGCTCGCCTTGTCGCGGCTCTACGATGTCGACCCGCTCTACGGCCTGCTCTTCACCTTCGGCCTGGCGCTGGTGATCGAGGGCGTGTTCCGATACGTCTACGGCGTTTCCGGCAACCCCTATCCGGTGCCGCCAGCGCTGGCCGGTGGCGTCAATCTGGGCTTCATGTTCCTGCCCATCTACCGCGGCTGGGTGGTCGTCGCCTCGCTCGTCGTATGTCTCGGCACCTGGCTCCTGGTCGAGAAAACGAAATTCGGCTCCTATCTGCGCGCCGCCACCGAGAACCCCAAGCTGGTGCAGGCTTTCGGCGTCAATGTGCCGGTGCTGCTGACGTTGACCTATGGCCTTGGCGCAGGTCTTGCCGGGCTGGCCGGCATCCTGGCTGCCCCGGTCTATCAGGTCAGCCCGCTGATGGGTTCGAACCTCATCATCATCGTCTTCGCCGTCGTGGTCGTCGGCGGCATGGGCTCGATCCTCGGCGCTATCGTCACCGGCTATATGCTCGGCCTCGCCGAAGGCCTGACCAAGGTGTTCTACCCGGAAGCCTCCAGCATCGTCATTTTCGTCATCATGGCGATCGTGCTCCTCATCCGACCCGCCGGCCTGTTTGGAAAGGATGCCTGATATGGCCGACGCAACCGCTCAGCCGCCCCAGGGCCGAACCGCGAACCACGCCGAAATGATCCTGATCGGGTTCGGCATCGTGGCGCTTCTGGCTCTGCCGTTCTTCGTCTACCCGATCTTCGTCATGAAGATGATGTGCTTTGCGCTGTTCGCCTGCGCCTTCAATCTTCTGCTCGGCTATACCGGCCTGCTTTCCTTCGGCCACGCCGCTTTCTTCGGCGGCGCCGCCTATTTCACCGCGCATGCCGTCAAGGTCTGGGGCGTTTCGCCGGAAATCGGCATTCTCATTGGCGTTGCCGGAGCCGCGCTGCTCGGCCTCGTCATCGGCTTCTTCGCCATCCGCCGTCAGGGCATCTATTTCGCCATGATCACGCTGGCGCTCTCGCAGATGTTCTATTTCTTCTGCGTCCAGGCCCGTTTCACCGGCGGCGAGGACGGCATCCAGGGCGTGCCGCGCGGAACCTTCCTCGGCATTTTCGACCTGCGCGACGAACACACCATGTATTATTTCGTCGCCGCCAATTTCCTGGTCGGCCTCTTCTTCGTCTGGCGCATCGTCAATTCGCCCTTCGGCCTGATCTTGCGGTCGATCCGCGAGAATGAAAGCCGGGCCATTTCGCTCGGCTATTCGGTGCAGAACTACAAGCTGGCCGCCTTCGTCATGTCGGCGGCGTTGGCGGGCCTCGCCGGCGCGATCAAGGCACTGGTCTTCCAGTTCGCCACGCTGACCGACGTCGCCTGGCAGATGTCCGGCGAGGTCATCCTGATGACCTTGCTGGGCGGCATCGGCACGATGGTCGGGCCGATCTTCGGCGCCGGCTTCGTGGTCGCGCTGCAGAACCTTTTGGCGACATCGGATTTCCCGGTCACCATCGCGACCGGGCTGATCTTCATGATCTGTGTCCTCATCTTCCGGCGCGGCATCGTCGGCGAGATTTATGCATGGCTGGAGCGCCGCCGCTCAACGGGGACAAACTAAGAAAGACCGAGAGCGGACGCCGCAAGCACATTTCCTGAGAGGTCAGCAGCGGCCCACCCCCGACTTACGCAAATGGTTCGGTCGGCCCCTTGCCGGGCTTCGTGAACCAGCGCGGCCCGTCCTCCGTCATGAAGATATGGTCTTCCAGCCGGATGCCGAAGCGACCGGGAACGACGATCATCGGTTCGTTCGAGAAACACATGCCCGGGCGAAGCGGCATCTCGTTGCCACGCACGATGTAGGGCTCCTCGTGGATTTCCAGCCCGAGGCCGTGCCCGGCCCGGTGCGGCAGACCCGGCAGTCGATAGTCGGGACCCAAGCCGTGACGTTGAAGCACCGCGCGCGCCGCGTCGTCGAGGCTGCGGCAAGGGGCACCAATTTGCGCGCTGTCGAAAACGGCCTGCTGCGCTTCCCGCTCGATGTGCCAGATGCGCGCGAAATCCGCGTCCGGTTCGTCGATCATGTAGCTGCGTGTCAGGTCGGAATGGTAACCCTCGATCCGCGCGCCGGTATCGACCAGGATCGGTTGTCCCTTCTCCAGCACCTGGTCGCCGTCGGCGCCGTGCGGTAGCGAGGTCGCCTCGCCGAAGGATACGATGCAGAAGGTCGAACCGCCCGATGCTCCCAACGCCCGGTGCTGTTCGTCGACAAAGCGCACCACCTCGGAGGCCCGGATACCCGGCTTCATGATCGCATGCGCGCGCCGGTGCACTTCAAGCGTGAGATCCATGGCGTATTGGATCAGCGCGATTTCCGCCGCCGACTTGCAAAGGCGCAGGTCGCGAAGGAGGCGCGTGCCGTTGGCGAGCCGCTCGGCTCCCAGGCTCTCGGCAAGCGCGTGGTAGATGAACAGCGGCAGGGCGTCGTCCAGCCCGACGCGGCCCTTGGCGCCGACGAGAGACCGCACCAGTGCCGAGGGGCTCTCTTCTTCCTCCCAGGTCGCGATGTCGCCAGCGACATGCGGCAGCGTCTCGACGCGGCTGCGCTCGAAAGCAGGCACGATGTAGGTGAGCCCGCTAGGTGTCACCAGCGCTCCCAGGAGCCGCTCGCTCTGGTGCCAGACAAGGCCGGTGAAGTAGCGGAGGCTCTCGGTCGAACCGAGCAGAACGGCGGCGAGGCCGGCAGCTTCCATGTTCTCGCGCAGTTTCTGAAGCCGCTGCTGCCTTTCGGCGACGGAAATCTGTGGCGGACGGGCTGAGAGAGGCATGTGAACTCCTGGGTCGAGGCTAAAAGGGCAATAAAATCGACGATCCCGCCGCCCCTTATGGATTGCATCAGGCGCCGGTGGCTATGTCCCGCCGACGTTCCGCCATCGGGCGGGTCTGTTCGATGAGGAAAGGCAGTGTTTCCGGCCGCACCAGTTCCTCGAGCGTATATCTGACGCGCGCATGATAGTCGTCGAGCCAACGCGTCTCTTGCGGGGTCAGTTGCGTGAGCTCAACCATGGCGAGATCGATGGGCACGAGCGTGAGCGAGGCGAAGCGGCAGAAACCCGGACCGTCAGCCACCACCTCGACCTGGTTTTCGACCCGCATGCCGAAGACGCCTTCCTTGTAGTAGCCGGGTTCGACGGTCATGATGTTGCCCGGCTCCAGCCCGTAGAGGTTCGGCCTCTTGTCAAAGCGGTGCGGATATTCGTGCAACAGCAGATTGTGGCCGACACCATGGCCGGTGCCATGATCGTAATCCAGACCGACATCCCAAAGCGCGCGCCGCGCGAAGGCGTCGATCTGGTGGCCCTGCGTCCCAGTCGGAAAGCGGACCGACATCAGCGACAGGAATCCTTTCAGCACGGCCGTGTAGGCCACCCGCATGTCGTTGCTCGGCTCGCCCAGCATCAGCGTCCGCGTCAGGTCGGTCGTCGCGGTCAGATATTGCCCGCCCGAATCGACCAGATAGGGCGCCCGGCCGTCAATCACCGCATTGGTCGACGGCTTCGCCGCATAGTGGCACATCGCGGCATTGGCGCCCGCCGCCGAGATGGTCCGGAAGCTTGGCTCGATGAAGCCCGGCCGCTCCCGGCGGAAGGCCAGCAATCGCGCCTCCGCCTCGAGTTCGGTCAACGGGCTGGCCGTCTGCCGCCTGCCCGCTTCCTGCATCACCCAGGCTAGAAAATCGGTCATCGCCACGCCGTCCTCGACATGGCAGCAGCGATAGCCTTCGAGTTCGGCTCCGGTCTTGATTGCCTTCGCCAGCGTAACCGGGCTGGTCTGGGTAATGGTACCGCCGCCGGCCTCAAGCGCGGCGCGCACCGCATGCGGCGCGAAATCCGCATCGATCACCGCCACCTTGTTCACCGAAATTTCGGCAATCCGGTCGAGGAAACGCTGCGGTGACGTCAGTGTCACGTCGGCTATTTCATAGGCGGCCAGATCATTGCCGAGCTTGCGGGCATCGACGAACCACTCCACCGTCCCATCCGCGCCAAGCGCGAGGAACGAATGCGGCACCGGGTTCATCTCGACATCGGAGCCGCGCACATTGAGCAGCCAGGCAATGTTGTCCGGCAACGTCTCGATCAGCCAATCCGCTCCCATCTCGCGCAATTTCCCGGCGATGCGCCGGCGCTTGCTGATCGAAGTCTCGCCGGATGCCGCCACGGGCATGGCGCGGATGGTCCCGAGTGGCTGCGGCGGCCGGTCATCCCATACCGCGTCGAACGGGTCGCTGCCGGTCTGAACAAGCGATGCACCGCGCTTCGTCAATGCCGCGTCCAGCCTGTCATGCAGCGTGAAGGCCGTCTTGATGCCGTCCATGCCGATGCGCCAGCCCGGTTGGGCTCTCTCTTCCAGCCATCGGTCGATGGGCTCGTCGCGCAGGTGCCGCACCTCGAAGGCATCCAGATCCACCTCGCCGCGAACCTGGACCTGGTAGCGCCCGTCGACAAAGATCAGCGCTCGCTCGCGCAGGATCAACGCGAGACCGGCCGAACCAGTGAAACCCGAGATAAAGGCCAGGCAATCGTCATGCGCGGCCGTGATTTCGCTCTGATAGGCATCGGTGCGCGGCACGATGAGCCCGTCCAGGCCGGCGTCGGCCATCCAGCTGCGCAGGCGAACGAGACGCGTCGCCGCTTCATTCATAGTCGATTTCATGGAGTGTGATTTCGTTCTTGTGTTTTATGCGGCCGCGCGCGGCCCGCCCTTGTCGCGAACCATGTCGACCAGGCGGCGAAACACCGTTCCGGCCTGCCTGATGCCGTCATGCTCGAACTCGTTGGTGATCCAGAAGTCGAGATTGCCGACATGCCGTGCCGTGTGCAGCGACAGCTCTGCATCGACGAACATGTCGTCATGGTAGATGACGGCGGAAAGCGGAATGTCGTTGGCGGCGAGACGCGCCGGGTCGTAGAGCTGGCTGTGCTGCCGGCGCTGCGCCAGTGCATCGACACCCGCTTTGAACGGCCGAAGGGCGGCGATCTCCTCGAACATCCACGGGTAGATCATCTCGCCGGTGAAAAGCAGCGGCCGCCGCCTGGCGTCGAATTCCGGGAAATCGCCGAGCAGCCTCTCAGCCGACCAGTTCGTCGCCCCTTCGCCCTGCGCATAAATCGCCTCGTGCAGGGCGGCAAACAAAGGACCGCCGCGAAAGGCGGTGAGGCCCATGACGCTCGACAGGAACCCTTCGCTCAGCCGGTCCTGTTTCGGGCCATGGAAAGCCTCGTCGACGAGCCAATGGATGTTCTCGAAGCCGGGGCCCATGCCGAGGTCGAGGCCGATCGTCTGCAGCCGCCTGACCGTCAAGCGGTCGCCGTCGGCAAGGCGCACATCATTGCTGTCGATAAAATCCGCGATGGCCGCCAGCCGCGCCGCATCCTGCGGGTAACGGCGTTGATAGGCGGCATTCTTGGCCACGACCCGCGGATAGGTCCTGCGGTAGACCTCGTCGGCGGACGGGTCGAGGCTGGGCAGCCCGCCGGCCACGTAGCATGCGGCCAGCCCTTCCGGCGCCTGGCTGAGATAGGTCATCGTCAGGAAGCCACCATAGCTCTGGCCGAGCGTTTCCCAGGGCTTGCCGCAAAAAAGCGCTTTCCTGACATGCTCGAAATCGGCGACGATCGAGTCGGCCCGGAAATGCGCGAGATAGTCGGCCGCCGCCTCGCCATCCGCGAACCGGGCCATGTCGGCCGCCTCGATCGGCGTCGAGCGCCCGGTACCACGCTGATCAGGCAGGACGACGCGGTGCGTCTTCAGCGCCTCCGCCAGCCATGCCGGCGATCCGCGTGTCGGCCGTGGCGACTTGCCTCCGGGACCGCCCTGCAAAAAGCAGAGGACCGGCAAATCCTCGGATCGGCGCGCCGGATCGACGATCTCGCGCGCGAATACCTCGATGGCGGCGCCATCGGGCTTCGACCAGTCGAGGGGAACGGCAACCACATGGTCGCGTACCAACATTCCGGGGATGGTGTATTCGGCAATGGGCATGGCTGATCTCAACGGATGCGGGGATCGAGAAGAACATAGAGCAGGTCGACGACGATGTTGGCCACCACGATGAAGACACCGCCAAGCAGCACGACGCCGATGATGATGGGGCGGTCCTGATTGTTGACCGCCTGCACCGCCAAGGCACCGACACCCTGCAGCCCGTAGACCTGTTCGATGACGATGGCGCCGCCCAGAAGCAGCGCGATATCGGCGCCCAACTGCGTGACCAGCGGCGTGAGGGCGGCCCGCATGCCATGCCGCCACACCACGGTGCGTTCGCTGGCGCCTTTCGCGCGGGCGGTGCGGATATAGTCCTCGCCCATCACCTCCAGCATTTGCCCGCGCGTCAGCCGTGCATAGACCGCAGCCATGGTCAGCGCCAGCGTCGTCCAGGGCAGCATCAGGTGCCACGCCCACAGGACAGGATCGCTTGTAAGCGCCTTGTATCCGCCAGCCGGAAAAAGCGTGAAGCCGGACTGCTTGGGCAGGAAATAAAGCAGGTAGAGCGACATCATGCCAAGCACGAAGGTCGGGAAGCTCAGCCCGATCAGGATGAAGGCCTGGCCAAGCCGGTCGCGCAGGCTGCCGGCGTTGCGCGCCGAGCTAATGCCGATCGGAATGCCGATGGCCAGCCACAGCAGGACGGCGCCGGCAACCAGCGACAGCGTCGCAGGGATACGGCGCAGGATGATCTGCGCCACCGGCTGCTGGTTGCGGTAGGAGAAGCCGAGATCGCCGGTCACCGCCTTGGCGACGAAGCTGCCATATTGCTCGATGAGGGGCCGGTCGACACCCAGGTTCTTCCGGATCAGCACGAGTTGCGCCTCGGTGGCCTTGTCGCCGGCGATCATGCGCGCCGGATCGCCCGGGGCAACGAAGAACAGAAAGAACACGAACACGCTGAGCGCCAGGAGGACGCCGGCACCGAAGAGAATGCGACGGGCGAGAAAACGGATCATTGTTTCGCCGCTCCCTTGCTTTTCCGGCGCAGCCGGCGCGCCGTACGGGCGCTTTTGGGGTCCAGCGCGTCGCGCAGTCCGTCGCCCAGGATGTTGAAGGCCAGCGTCGTCAACAGCAGCGCCGTACCCGGCACGAACACCATCCACCACGCGACGAGATAGAGCGAGTTGGAGGAAGCGTCGGCCAGCATGCCACCCCAGCTCGGCGTCGGCGGCACGATACCCATGCCGAGGAAGGACAAGGTCGCCTCGAAGACGATCGAATTGGGGATCTGCATGGTCGTGTAGACGATGATCGGCACCGACAGATTGGGCAGGATGTCGATGACCATGATCGACAGCGGGCCAGCGCCCAGCGACCGGCTCGCCTGCACGAAATCCTGCCGGGCGAGCGAAATCACCTGGCTGCGGATCACGCGTGCCATCGGTGCCCAGCTGAAGAAGACAATGACGATGACACTGAGCAGAAGGCTTGGGCCGAAGGCCGACACCAGGGCGAGCGCGCACAGCAGGAACGGCACGCTCATGACAAGGTCGGTCAGCCGGCTGAGGCAGGTGTCAACCCAGCCGCCGAAATAGCCCGCGGTCACGCCAACGATCACCGCCACGGTCGAGGCGGCCAGCGAGGCCAGCACCCCGACCAGCAGCGACACGCGCGCGCCATAGGCGAGCCGCACCAGCACGTCGCGGCCGAGCTGATCGCTGCCGAGCCAGAAATCGGCGCCCGGCCCGACCGGAATGCCCATGGGAGACAGGCCGATGTCGCGAAACTGCTCGATCGGCGAATGACCAGTCAGGGCAGCGATTGCGGGGGCTACGATCGCCAGCAGCACCACCGCGATGATGACGCCGAACGCCGCCACGCTTGCATTGTCGCGCCACAGCCGCCGCAGCGTCAGTTCCAGCGAACCGCGCTGGACGACTTCCGCTTCCGACGCAACGTTGTTCGATGCCATCTCGCTCATGACGCGACCATCCGCATTTCACGCAAGCTGCGATCGGACGCGCCCGCCAGAACCGGCGGCGCGTGCGAGGCCGCCAAAAGGGTTCGGGTGTACGGATGCCGCGGGTTGGCGAAGAGTTCTTCGGCGCCGGCCAGTTCGACGATGCGGCCGCCCTGCATGACGGCGATGCGGTCGCATACGTGCCGCACGACGGAGAGATCGTGCGAAATGAACAGATAGGTGAGGTCGAGCTCGCGCTGCAGGCGCCGCAACAGGTTCAGCACCTGCGCCTGCACCGAGACGTCGAGGGCAGAGACCGGTTCGTCGCAGATGATCAGCGACGGGTTGAGGGCCAGCGCTCTTGCAATGCCGATACGTTGCCGCTGGCCGCCGGAGAATTCCGATGGAAACCGGTTGTAGTGTTCCGGGTTGAGGCCGACGATCTCCATCAGGTGCCGTACTTTGCGTTTGCGCTCCTCGCCATGGGCTTCGCCATGCAGGCGATATGGATCGCCGATGATCGAGCCGACGCGGCGACGCGGATTGAGCGAGCCGAACGGATCCTGGAAGACGAGCTGCACGTTCCGGCGCATATCGCGCCAGCGCGCGCCATCCAGTGCGCCGATATCCTGTCCGAGCAGCTTGACCGAGCCGCCGCTCGCGCGGGTCAGCCCCGCAATGACCCGCGCCAGGGTCGACTTGCCACAACCGCTTTCGCCGACAAGCCCGACGGTCTCGCCCTTTTCGACCGTGAGGTCGATGCCCTTGAGCACATCCAAGGAACGGCGAGGCCCGAAAAAGCTGCCGACCTGATAGGTCAGGTGAACGTCCTTCACCGCCACGACCGGCTCCGCCGCCCGTCCATTCTCTTTCTTCGCGGGCGGCGATGGCGCGGCGATGGCTGGCGCGGCGCTCGCCCCCTCCTCGCGCCAGCACAGGGATTCGACCCCGTCACTGTAGACGCGCAATGGCGGCGGCTGCACGGCGCAATCCGACAACGCATCGCTGCATCGGGGGGCAAACACGCAGCCGGCCGGGGTGGCGAGCAGGCTGGGCGGCCGCCCCTTGATCGGCACCAGTTCGGAACCGGGCGAATAATTGGCGGGAGACGACCTGAGCAGGCCAGCCGTATAGGGATGCGCCGGCGAACGGAAAACCGCCGCTCCCTTGCCGTATTCCATGCGATGCCCCGCATACATGACCATCACATCGTCGGCCACGCTCGACAAGAGGCCGAGATCATGGGTGATCAGGATCACCGTCGTGCCGAGTTCCCGCCGCATGGCATCGAGCAGCGCGACGATCTGCGCCTGCACGGTCACGTCGAGCGCCGTCGTCGGCTCGTCGGCGATCACCAGCGAAGGCTTCAGGATCAGCGCCATGGCGATCATGACGCGCTGGCGCATGCCGCCGGAGAATTGATGCGGATAGTCGTCCAGGCGGTCGGCCGGAGACGGGATGCCCACCTTGCCGAGAATGTCGATGACACGCGCCCTGGCGTCGCGGCGATCGATCTTCTCGTGGAGATAAAGCGCTTCCGCGATCTGAGCGCCGATCGTGTAATAAGGATGCAGGGACGAAAGCGGATCCTGGAAGATCATGCCGATGCGCCCGCCGCGCAGCTTGCGAACCTCCTGCGGCGGCAGCCCGATCAGATCGCGTCCTTCGAACCAGGCTTGACCGCCGATATCCGCATTCGGCAGCAGGCCGACGATCGCCTGCGTGAGCACGCTCTTGCCGGAGCCGGATTCGCCGGCGATGCCGAAAAGCGAGCCCGCCTTCACCGAGAACGAGACGTTGCGCACGGCATGGATCACGCCGTCCTCGGTCGGGATGTCGACCGTCAGTCCCCTGGCTTCGAGAATAGCCACGCAATACCTCGCTCACGCCGGATGGTAAGTCGGCGCCGCGATCCGGCGCCGACCGATTTTCTCTAAGCTCAGCGTTCGAGCCAGATATTGGTCCAGTCGCCTTCGACGCCGAGCGCGTAAGGCAGGTAGTTCTTGACCGCCCCGCTGCGATAGCGCGGGTTCTTGTTGGCGATCAGCGGAACAACCGGAGCGTCCGCCATCACCATCTCATCGACCTGCGCCCACAGCTTGCCGGTCTCTTCCGGCGTGGTGGCGTTGATCGCCTGCGCCGCGATCTCATTGGCCTTGGGATTGTTGTAGTCGGTGTAGTTGTAGGTCTGGTGCGTGCCGTCGAAGGTGAACTGCGGCTGGAACACGGAACGCGCGGCACCGCCGACCCAATCCGGCGTCCAGCCAACGGGCGCGATGTCCCATTTGCCTTCCTTGGTGTTGATCGGATTGGTCATGAACTTGGAATAATAATCGGCGGCCGTGACCGGGCTGAGTTCCAGCTTGATACCGGCGCGCGCCACGCTGGCCTGGATGGTGGCGGCGGTGGTCGCCTCCATATCCTTGTTGCGATAGGGCATCTTCAGCGTGATGCCATTCGGGAAGCCGGCCTCGGCCAAAAGCTTCTTCGCCTTTTCCGGATCGCCCTTGGAATCCTGCGAGGGATAGAGGTCGAACTTGTGGTGCCCCAAGACACCGAGGCCGAAGATGCCACCGACCGGTTCGGCCACCGTCAGACCACCCCACTGCTGCGAGATTGCCACCTTGTCGACCGCATATTGCAGCGCCTGGCGAACCCTGAGGTCCTTCAGCGCGCCGTTGTTGTTGCCCGACACCGTATTGATGAACAGGAAGTTGGTGTTGCCCGCCGACATGGCGGTCAGCTTCTCGTCGCCATTGGCAACGAAGGTCGCGAGAATGGCGGTCGGAACATTGATGTCATAAGCGAGGTCGGCGTCGCCCGACTGCAGCTGCTGCATGATGGCGTCCGGCTGGAGCCCCATGGTGATCTCGATCTCGTCCACATTGGCCTTGCGCAGCGGATCGCTCTCGGCCTTCCAGGCGGGGTTGCGCACCAGCTTCAGGCTGGTGTCGGGCGTATAATCGCCGATCGTGTAGGGGCCGCTGGCGATGAAATGTGCGCGGTATTCCGGGCTGTCGGGCACATAGTCGAGCGTCTCGACCGGCACCGGCGCCGGCATCGGCAATGACAGCATATAGATGAAGTCGCCGGCGCGCTCCTTCAGCCGGATCACGACGGTATCGTCGGCCGGGGTCTCGATGCCCTTCACATCGTTCTCTTCGATGTATTTCTTCATCGCCGCCGCGGTCGGTTCGACTTTCGCGAAGCCGTCGCAGAACTCACCGAGCCCCGAGATCAGTGCTGTGAAATAGGTAAGCGTCGCCGCCTGCATATGCGGGTTGCACAAGCGCTTGAAACCGCGCTTCACG
The DNA here is from genome assembly GCF_052115345.1 of Mesorhizobium sp. 2RAF21. NCBI lineage: Bacteria > Pseudomonadati > Pseudomonadota > Alphaproteobacteria > Hyphomicrobiales > Phyllobacteriaceae > Mesorhizobium > Mesorhizobium sp. 2RAF21. Next base: position 248,327 of record NZ_JBFRGM010000008.1, read on the forward strand.
TCGGCCGAGGTGATCTGGCGCGACCCGGACGGCGCGTTCCACAGCGCACCCTGGCGCAGCTTGAACGTGTAGGTCAGGCCATTGTCGGTCGGCTGCGGCACATCCGTCGCCAGATCGCCGACAGGCTTGATCGCGATAGTCGGATCGCTCGAAGCCTCGTAGCTGATCAGCTGCCGGGAAATGGCGCGCATCAGATTGTTGGTCGGCACCATGCCCGCGAGCGCCGGGTCCATGTGGTCAGGTTCGCCGGTCGCGAGAATGCGCAGCGTCCCTCCCTTCTGCGGCTCCTGCGCCTGGACACTTCCTATCGAAAGCGTGCCGGCCAGCACCATCAAAGCCAAAAACGACGTCGAACCACCACGAATGCGCATACGCTCCTCCCATGAGCACCAGCATTGATCATTCAGTCTGTTACTCAAAAATTGAGGTTATGCAAAAGAAATTTAAGTGAAGTCGTGAAATTTCTGCAGTAAGGAAAATTTGCGTCGCGACGCCGGTGATCTGGTGCATATGTTCGAGCCGTTCATCGACATTGCGCCAGGCTCCGCCGCATAATTGCGATCGGCAACCAGCACCCGCAGAGAGTTTCCGCATGCCTACAAAACCAAAAACCAGGGAGAACGCCGTGGCGGATCAGGTCACGGGGACCTCCCTCGGAAAAAAGATCCGCAGCCGCCGCCGTGCCATCGACATGACGTTGCAACAGGTGTCGGAGCGGGTCGGATTGTCGATCGGCTTCCTCTCCCAGATCGAACGCGGCACATCGACACCGTCGCTATCGTCATTGTGCAACATCGCCGAGGCGCTGGGGACGAGCGTCGATGCCTTCGTCAACGCGACACGCCAGTCCGGAGCGGTCTCGCGGCCGGGCGAGCGTGAGCCGTTCAACCTCGGTGACGCACGGCGAACCTACGAGCTGCTCGGGCAGGGGTTCCCGGGCGCCAAACTGAACCCCTCCTTGGTGCGTCGCCCCCCCGGCCACATGTCCGAACTCATGCGCAATGAGGGTGAGGATTTTGTCTACGTCCTCGAAGGCAGCATCCTGCTCGAGGTGGATGGCGCCCGTCATATCCTGAACAAGGGGGACTCTATGCATTTTCAGTCTCACCTCCCGCACAGGTCAGCGACATTGGGCAACGAGACGACGCTTGAGCTCTGGGTCCGCACATTGCCGTTTTTCCCTTGAGGATCGCCAAGCCGGCACCGGCAGCGAAGGATTGTTTGCGCAGCCTATGATTTCTTCGGCCAGGTATCGGCCAGCTTGTAGCCCTCCGGCCATGGGTCGTCGGGGTCGAGCATGTGCTGGTGCGTGCCGGTGATCCAAGCGCGGCCGGAGATTTCCGGCAGGATCGCCGGGCGACCGCCGACTTCCGTGGTGCCGACAATGCGGCCGGTGAAGGTCGAGCCGATCACCGAAACCGCCGTCAGGCGATCCTCGAGCCCCATCTGGCCGCGGGCATGCAGCACCGCCATCCGCGCCGACAGCGCCGTGCCGGTGGGCGAACGATCGACCTTGCCGGGCTGGATCGCGACGGCCGCTCCCGCGCGCAGGCCCTCGGCCGTGCGCTCGACGGCGCCGGCGAACAGGCAGAAAGAAAAATGCTTCCAGTCGGGGTTCTCGGGATGGTGGAAACCGAGCGCGGCGTTGGCCGCATTGGTGATCTTCACGCCGAGCTTGGCAATGTCGCCCGCCTCGTCCGCCTTCAGGGCGAAACCCAGGGCCGCGGCGTCGACGATGACAAAACTGTCGCCGCCATAGGCGGTGTCGACGGTGAGCGTGCCCAGCCCTTCGACCTCCAGCCTGGCGTCCAGCCGCTCGGCAAAGCTCGGCAGGTTGCGCACATGGATGCGCTCGGCCTTGCCGTTCCGGCATTCCGCCCGCACCCGGACGAGACCGCCGGGCGCTTCCAGAGTGATTTCCGTCACCGGCTCCCGCATCGGCAGGATGCCGCTGTCGAGCAGTACCGTCGAAACGCAGATCGAGTTCGACCCCGACATCGGCGGCGTGTCCTCCGGCTCCATGATGATGAAGGCCGCATCCGCTTCCGGGTGCTTCGGCGGCACCAGCAGATTGACGTGACGGAACACACCGCCGCGCGGTTCGTTCAGGACAAAATTGCGCAAGGTCTGGTCGCGCGCGATCCAGCGGCTCTGCTCCCAGATGGTGTCGCCCGGCGGCGGCGTGACCCCACCGACGATGACGTCCCCCACCTCGCCCTCGGCATGAGCCGAGATCACATGAATTGTCTTCGTGCTACGCATCGGAACGAACTCTCCGGAAGGACCGAAACCGCTTATTTCACGACGAAGCCGTGGGCGAAGGGGTCGCGATCGTCGATGAAGATGGTGTTGATACCGGTCTGCCGCGCCCAGCCGGCGACGGAGGGAATGATCGCCTCCCGGTCGGCCACCTTCGTCGCCGCTTCCACCTTGCCCTTGAACAGCGAGCCTATGATCGATTCATGGACGAATTCGTCGCCGACCTTGAGCTTGCCCTTGGCGGCGAGCTGCGCCATGCGCGCCGAAGTGCCGGTGCCGCAGGGCGAACGGTCGATAGCCTTCTCGCCATAGAACACGGCGTTGCGGGCATGCGCCTCGGCTTTCGTCGGCTTGCCGGTCCACAGGATGTGGCTGAGGCCTTGTATTTCCGGGTGCTCCGGATGGACGAACTGATATTTTGCGTTGAGCGCGGCGCGCAGCTTCGGGCTCCAACCCACCAGTTCGCCGGCGGTATGGTCGGCCATGTCACGGAAATTCTTTTGCGGCTCGACGATGGCGTAGAAATTGCCGCCATAAGCGACGTCAACGACGATCTCGCCAAGGCCCTCGACCTCTGCGGTCAGGCCCTCGGCATAGAGGAAGCCCGGAACATTGGTCAGCCGCACTTCCTCGACGAAGCGGCCCTCCTGGCGATAGGTGATGTCGACCTTGCCGGCCGGCGCGTCGATCGACAGTTTGCCCGGCTCGCGCGGCGTGATCAGACCGTTTTCAATTCCCATGGTGATGGTGCCGATGGTGCCGTGGCCGCACATCGGCAGGCAACCCGACGTCTCGATGAACAGCACCGCCACATCGCAATCCGGGCGCGTCGGCGGATAGAGGATCGAGCCTGACATCATGTCGTGGCCGCGCGGCTCGAACATCAGGCCGGTGCGGATCCAGTCGAACTCACGCAGGAAGTGCGCGCGCTTTTCCAGCATGGTCGCGCCTTCCAGGCGCGGGCCGCCGCCCGAAACGAGGCGGACGGGATTTCCGCAGGTGTGTCCGTCGATGCACGAGAATGTGTGGTTGGCCATGGCCGGGACCTTTGTCAGAATCTTTGAGGCGAGAAGGGTGCGATGTCGATGGCGGGCGCCTTGCCGGTCAACAGATCGGCGACGATCCGGGCAGTGCCCGCCGATTGGGTCAGGCCGAGATGGCCGTGGCCGAATGCATGGACGACGCGCGGCGTGGCACGCGCATAACCGATGGCCGGCAGGCTGTCCGGCAGCGACGGACGGAAGCCCATCCATTGCACCCCGCCGCCCGGCTTGAGGCCAGGCAAGAAAGCCTGCGCCTTTTTCAGCATGGCCTCTGACCGGCGGAAGTTCGGCGCGCGCTGCAGCCCGCCGAGTTCGACCGCCCCGCCGACGCGGATGCCGGTCGAAAGACGGGTGACGACGAAGCCGTGCCCGCCGAAGGTCACCTGGGTGCGCAGGTCAAAGGCGTCGGCAGGCAGCGTGGTGTTGTAGCCACGCTCGGTCTCCAGTGGAATATTCTCTCCAATGGTCCGCGCGATCCGCTGCGAGAAGGCGCCGGCCGCCAGCACCACCTTGGCGGCACGCCGCATGCCGCCATCAGCGGTAACAACCTCGACCCCGTCCTCAAGCGAACGCAGTGCCGTCACCTCGGCGCGTTCGATCACGCCGCCCGCCGCATGAAAGTGCGCGGCCAGCGCCAGCGTGTAGAGCCGGGGATCGGAAATCGAAAACCATCCGGGCGTAAAAGTGCCGTGGGTGAAGCGGGGAGCGAGGCCGGGCTGGATTTCGGCCATGCCGGCCGCGTCGAGATGACGAAACTCTATCCCATGCTCTGCGCGCGCCTGCCAGCCGGGCAGCGAGGCCTTGAGTTCCGCCTCGCCTTCATAAACCTGCAGATTGCCGTCCTTGCGCAGCATCGGCATCGTGCCGGTCTGCCGCAGGAACGGCTCAAGCTCGGCCTTCGACAAATCCATCAGTGCCGTTTGCGCCGTCGTCGAATGGGCAACGCGCGTTGGCGAACAGGCTCGCCAGAAACGGAACATCCACGGCGCGATCTGAAGCGCATAGCCGGGCGGCACCGACAGCGGACCGAGCGGATCGAGCAGCCATTTCGGCGCTTTCTTCAGGATACCCGGCGATGCCAGCGGCAGGATGTCGGTGAAGGCGAATGCGCCGGCATTGCCGGCGGAAGCGCCGGCGGCCGGGCCTTCGCGGTCCAGCACCGTGACCGAGAGCCCGCGTGCCTGCGCGACAATCGCCGCCGAGAGCCCGACGACCCCCGCTCCGATGATTATGACGCCGGCTTCGGCCATCAGCGCATGTCCGCCAGGAATTTCCGCATTCTCACATACCCTCTCTGCATGGGTCTGCCCGCTGACGGCAATGCACTATTCCGCGTCGCCGCCTACAAATCAATTCAAAAATACAAACAGTATACAAAAAATATTTGAATACCGATTTCGGCGACGATTGCCCGGCCGCCCCGCGCGGAAACCCTGCGCGGAGCGGAGCGGCCCGATCAGCCGAGGAAATCCTCGGGCAACAGCTCTTCTGGCATGTTCTGATAGGACACCGGGCGCAGGAACCGGCGGATCGACATGGTGCCGACACTGGTCGCGCCGAAATTGGTCGAGGCCGGATAAGGCCCGCCATGCACCATGGAATCGACCACTTCCACGCCGGTCGGGAAGCCGTTGACCAGCACGCGACCGGCCTTGCGCTCCAGCACCGGGCGCAGGCGTCGTGCGGCGTCGAGATCGCCGGCATCCATGTGGATGGTCGCGGTCAATTGGCCGTCAAAGCCGCGCGCGATCTGTTCCATCTCGTCCAGCGAACCGACCCGCACCACCAGGCCGAGCGGCCCGAAAACTTCCTCGCCCAGCGCGTGGTCGGAGACGAAGCGCGCACCCGTCGTCTCGAACAGATTGGGGGTGGCCGAGCGGCCCGAGGATTGCGTCATCAGCAGCGGCTTCAGCGTATTGCGCGTTGAAAACCGCTCCGTGCCGTCATGATAGGCCTTGGCGATGCCGTCGGTCAGCATGGTCTGCGGACCGACCTTGGCGAGTGCCTCGACCGCCGCGCCGGCGAAACGGTCGGCATCAGCGCCGTCGATCACCACCGCGATGCCGGGATTGGTGCAGAACTGGCCGGCGCCCATCGTCAGCGACCCTGCCCAGCCCTGCCCTAGCGCTTCGGCGCGTGCCTTGAGCGCTTCCGGCAACATCATCATCGGGTTGACCGAGCCGAGCTCGCCAAAGAACGGGATCGGCTCCGGACGTTGTGCGCACAGGTCGAACAGAGCGCGGCCGCCGGCAAGCGAACCGGTGAAACCCACGGCCTTGATCAGCGGATGCTGCACCAGCGCATGGCCGACCTCGCGGCTGCCGCCCTGGATCAGCGAAAACACGCCCGGATGCACACCGGTTTTGGCAATCGCCGCCTCGATGGCCTGCGCGACGATCTCGCCGGTGCCGGGATGCGCCGAATGCCCCTTCACCACCACGGGGCAGCCTGCGGCGAGCGCCGCCGCAGTATCGCCACCGGCGGTCGAAAAGGCGAGCGGGAAGTTCGAGGCGCCGAACACGGCCACCGGGCCGATCGGCCGCTGGATCAGCCTGATTTCCGGACGCGGCGCCGGCTGGCGAGCAGGCATCGCCGCGTCCTGGCGACGGTCGAGATAATCGCCCTTCTCGATATGGTCGGCAAACAGCCGGAGCTGGCCGGTGGTGCGGTCGCGTTCGCCTTGCAGGCGCGCTTCGGGCAAGCCGGTCTCCTGGCTGCCGATCTCGGTGATCTCGGCGGCACGGGCTTCGATCTCGTCGGCGATGGCGCGCAGGAATGCGGCGCGTTCCTTGCGCGAGGCGTAGCCATAACTCCAGAAGGCATCCTCGGCGGCTTCGCAGGCGCGGTTGACCAGTTCGGTCGAACCGGCGGCAAAGTCATGCGCGGGGCCATGAGCCGGAGTGCTGGCGAAGGTGCCCACTCCATCCAGCCATGCGCCCGCGACAAGGTGCTTTCCCTTCGGAGTGAAGCTCATCTACCGATTCCTTTCAAATAAACGGAGGTACAGGCAGCAACGCAGCAGCCAACCAGTTTGCGCCATGCCTTTGCGACACACGCCAATGCCGGCGTCGAAAGCATCGCGCCCGGCCTTGCCGAAATCAACCAGCAAGCCTTCTGAAACGAAAAGCCGCCGCTACCTGGAAACGGCGACCGCCGCCGCAGCGCTCACAATTGCGCGTCGGCCAGGAAAAAGCCCGCGAAACGCGAGCTTTTTCGTCGTTCGGCAAATCCGGGATCAGCCCTTGTACTTCTGCACAGCGCCGGGGAGCTTGCTCCATTCGCCATACCAGCTGTTGAACAGCTTGAACTGCGCCTCGCAATAGCCGCGCTGGCTGTCGGTCAGGGCGTCGGTCTCGTTGAAGTGGAGCGTGTATTCCTTGTCACCCTTCAGCACCATCATGTGCTTGAAGTAGAGGACGAGGTCCGGGCCTTCGTCGAAGGACGACAGCACGGCCAGCGCCTGCTCCAGTTCCAGCGCCCGCTGGCGCGCATCGACCTCGCCGGCGGCGGCGGCCTGTGACAGGTTGCAGAGATGGATCACTTCCTTCGGCAGCACATTGCCGATGCCGGTGATGGCACCCGTCGCGCCGCAATTGACGAAACCGTGGAAGACGGCCGTGTCGACGCCGATCATCAGCGACACGCCATCGTCGCGGCTGGTGATGTTCTCGGCCGCATAACGCATGTCGGCATTACCGCCGAATTCCTTGAAGCCGACGAGGTTCTTATGTTCAGCGCGCAGCGCGAAGAACAGGTCGGCGCGGGTGGCGAAACCGTAATAGGGGCTGTTGTAGATGACAGCCGGCAGATCGGGGGCCGCCGACAGGATCGCCTTGAAATGCGCCTTCTGGGCAGTCAGCGACGGACCGCGCGACAGCACGCGCGGGATGACCATCAGGCCGTGGGCGCCGACCTTCTGGGCATGCGCAGCATGGGCAACCGCCGAGGCGCTGTTGATGGCGCCGGTGCCGACGATGACCGGCACGCCGGCCTTCACCAGGCGCTCCACGCCCTCCATGCGCTCTGCGTCGGTCAGCAGCGGCCAGTCGCCCATGGAGCCGCAATAGACGACCGCCGACATGCCCTGCGCGATCAGTTCCTTGCCCTTGCGCACCAGCGCATCGAAATCGGGGCTGCGGTCTGCCTTGCACGGGGTCATCAGCGCGGGGATTACGCCGGAGAAAATCTTGGCCTTCATGTCAAACTCCTCTGGGCTTGTCGGGTCGGGGCGGATCGCGACGCCATGGCGCGGCTCACGCTCTCGACACTCAATATACACGTTGCATTTTATTTGTCGACAAGAAATCGACAAATGGTCAGAGCGCTATGTCCAGCCGCTCGCCACGGGTGAAAAGCTTCTGGATCTGATGCACGATCTGCTCGCCATGCGCCTTGCCCAGACGATCCGCTGCCTCGACGTCGCGGGCGGCGATGACGGCGATCATGTCCTCGTGCTCGTCGACGAAACGCTGCGGCAGGCGGTCGTCATAGGACTGGTAATAGAGTCTGAGGATGCGCCGCCCCTCATCGAGCAGCCGGTTGAACAGGCTGGTGAAGTAAGGATTGCGCCCGGCCTCCGAAATCGCCGAATGCAGCGCCGCATTGGTGGCGATCATCGCCAGCGCGTCCTGCGCCTCAACGGCGGCGGCGAATTCGACCTGCAGCGCGCGGATCGTCTCAAGGTCTTCGGCCCGGTGATGCTCGGCCGCCAGCCGCGTGGTGACGCGGTACATCAGCACCAGCGCGTCGAAATAGGTGTGCATGTTCAGGAAGTCGATGTTCGACACCATGGTCGAGCGGTTGGGCAGCGTGTCGATCAGCCCCTCTCCCGACAGCCGCACCAGCGCCTCGCGGATCGGCGTACGCGACATCTTGAAACGCTCGGCCAATTGCACTTCGTCGATCGGGCTTCCCGGCGGCAGCACCAGATCGAGGATCTCGTCGCGCAAAAGGTCGTAGACCATTTTGACGCCGGAGCCGCGCTTGCGCTCGGGGGCGGAATTGGAGTCGGCATCGGTCATCTGGCAATCCTCTTGTCGACAAGAGAAATACGTCCCGTCGCCAGATGGATCAACAAGTTCCGGAGTTATCCCCGCCATCCGGATGCGGGACACAGCGATATCCCGCCGACGGACCGTCGGCACGCAGGAGGCTGGGCTAGAGAATGCGAGGCCGGAACGGTTATTCCGGCGACCCGTCGACCAGTCGTTCCAGCCGCTCGATCCAGAACGGGCTGTTGGTGGCGACCATGTCGTAGCCGAAGCGACGCGATTTCTTGATCGCCGCAAGCTGCGTCGGCGAAGTGATTTCCTGGCGCCGGCCCCGGCCCAGCCAGAAGACGCGCAGCTTCAGCACGTCCAGCGCATGGCGCGTGGTGGCGTGATCGAGATCGGACCCATGATCCTCGTAGACGAAGACGGTATCGCCGGCGAGCAGCCGCGCCGCGCCGGAAAAAGCCGCGATCTCCACGCCCTCGACGTCGAGCTTGACGATGAACTTGTCCAGCCCCGCGAACTGCGGCAGCGCCGCGATATCGTCGAGGCTGATCGTGTCGCATTCGAGGATCGGCCTGGAGCCGTCGGCGGGATCGACCGTCGTACGCGCTTCGTGCTTGGCGCCGAAAATGCGCACATGCTGACCGCTGGTTGCGCCGATCGCCCTGTTGAGCACGCTGAACCGGCTGTCGTTCAGGACCCGGTTGTCTTCCAGCACCCTGAACGTGTCCGGCGCCGCCTCCACCGCGACCGCTGCCTTGCCGCCGGCCTCGGGACCGCTCGCCAGGATCGACCAGTAGCCATAATTGGCACCGCCGTCGACGAAGCCGTAGTCGATGTCGCGCGCCGCCTCCAGGAGCACGACGGTGGAGTGCTCGTAGGAGTACCCCGGCAGCAGCAGGATCGACCAATAGGCATCGCAATAAGGAACACGCATCAGCGCCCCGGGCGCCAGGCTGAAAATCATCGGCCGGCGACTGGGCAGCAGCGTGCGCACCGTGCGCGCCACGTAGGAAAAGCCAAACTGGCGCAGGGGCATGAGCACCCGCATCGCCAGCCGCAGCGTGGTCAGCGCTATGCCCTCGCGCAGGCCGGCGCCGCTGATGCGCCCGCTTCGCGCGTCGATGACGATGTCTTTTGCAGAAGGCTTCAGCATGCGCGGTTCAATATCCGAGATCGCCTCCAAATACGATGTCATCTGCCCACCCCAAGGCTTTCCCTGAACGCAGCCCTTGCCACCCTTCGCCCATAAACCATGTTTGCCGCCGTTTCGCTCGGAAACCAATCATTAACCTTACCGGCTGGGCCTGACGGCGCTTAAGCCTCGAAAATTGCCTGCCGTTACAGACCGGGCACCCCGCGCACGCGCGCTCTGGAGCGCTGACATGAGATGAAAATTCTCATCTCCCCCGCACGCATCGCGGTCGCTTGACAATCGAATTTTTCTTCCTATTTTACCGATTAGCTAATTAGCCAATCGGAAAAATAATGGACCAACTCAGCCTCGCCTTCCATGCGCTCGCCGATCCGACACGCAGGGCCATCCTGATGCGGTTGGCCAAGAGCGATGCCACCGTCAACGAATTGGCGGAGCCGTTCGACCTTCGGCTGCCGACCATCTCGAAGCACCTGAAAGTGCTTCAGCAGGCCTCGCTGGTTTCGCAGACCCGCGAGGCGCAGCGCCGCCACTGTCACCTTGAGAGTGGGGCGCTGAAAGAAGTCGCCGAGTGGGTATGGAATTGCCGCACCCACTGGGAAGCAAGCTTCGATCGCCTCGACGCTTTCCTGAACGACATCGAAGCGGCGACCAAGGCCAGCAAGAATTAGCGCCGGCACCGGTCGAACTAACTCAACCTATTGTTTTTATTTGTGAGTGGAGAAGTAATCATGTCCAAAACCACCTTTACCGCCGAGCCGGGCAAGCAGGAAATTGTCCTGACGCGAACATTCAACGCGCCGCGCGAGCGTATCTTTGCCGTTTTCACCGACCCGCAAGCGATCCCGAACTGGTGGGGTCCCGCCTGGCTGACGACGACGATCGACAAGTTCGAACCGAGGCAGGGCGGCATCTGGCGTTTCGTGCAGCGCGACAAGCAAGGCAACGAATACGGCTTCCATGGCGTGCATCATGAAGCCACCGCCCCTTCGCGCATCGTGCGCACCTTCGAATTCGAGGGCATGCCCGGCCATGTGCTGCTCGAGACCGTCACCTTCGAGGAAGTCGGCGGCAGCACCAGGGTCGTGGCGCAGTCGGTATTCCAGTCGGTCGAAGCGCGCGACGGCATGGTGCAGTCAGGAGCCGAAGCCGGCGCGGTCGAGAGCTGGGATCGCTTGGAAGCCCTGCTTTCAGCCTGATCGCATTGCAAAACCTGAATGGGAAAAACCGCCGGCCACTCCGGCGGTTTTTTCTTTGCCGGCGGCGAATGCTCTCCAGGCCCCGGCTGATCGCAGAGGCCTGCGAAGCCAGAAGTGCCCGCGCGGCCTGGCCCTCGCGAACGCTTGACAGTTCCGTTGAAAACCTGCGATGAAACGTTTCATCGTGCCTGGGAGGAAACGGCGCGATGACAAAGTGGAGGAAGTTATGAAGTTCGGAAAGATTATCGCCGCCGGCGTTCTGGCGGCCTCTCTAGCCATGCCCGCAGCCAGCTTCGCCGCCGACAAGCCCGTGGTTGGCCTGGTCATGAAATCGCTCGCCAACGAGTTCTTCAAGAACATGCTGGAAGGCGCCAAGGCCCATGAAGCCAAGCGTGGCGACTACAAGCTGAAGGCCGTCGGCATGCAGTCCGAGACCGACATCGAGACCCAGATCAACGCCGTCGAAAGCTTCATCACCGAAAAGGTCAACGCCATCGTCATCGCGCCGGCCGATTCCCGCGCGCTGGTGCCGCCGCTGAAGCGGGCCATGGAAGCCGGCATCACCGTCGTCAACTTCGACGTGGCGCTGGACGAAAAGGCCAAGAAAGAGGCCGGCGTCGAACTCGCCTTCGTCGGCCCGGACAACCGCGCCGGCGCCAAGATGGCCGGCGAAGCGCTGGCCAAGAAGCTCGGCGAAGGCGGCAAGGTCGTCATCATCGAGGGCAATCCCGGCGCCGACAACGCCGCTCAGCGCAAGCTCGGCTTCGAGGACGCGATCAAGGACGGCAAGCTGAAGCTGCTCGATTCCCGTACCGCCCATTGGGAGACGGAAGAAGCGAACTCCGTCTTCGCCAACATGCTCACCGCCCATCCCGATATCCAGGGCGTGATGGCGGCCAACGATTCCATGGCAGTCGGCGTCGTCAAGGCGATCGAGGCCGCCGGCAAGACCGGCAAGATCGAAGTCATCGGCTTCGACAACATCCCGGCCGTGCAGCCGCTGCTCAAGGAAAAGAAGATGCTGGCCACGGTCGACCAGTTCGGCCAGCAGATGGCGGCCAACGCCATCGACAAGGCGCTCGGCGTTCTGGCCGTCGGCGCCCCGCTCAAGGGCTGGGTCAAGACCGACATCAAGCTCGTCACCTCGGACGACGTGAAGTAACCTCACGATCGGCGGTCACGCCAACAGGCGCGGCCGCCTCGACGGAACGACCCATGGCAAATGTAACGCAGAATGCCGCACGCGCGGCAACGGCCGACATGCATCCCATCCTGGAGCTTTCGGACGTCCGCAAGCGCTTCGGCGGCGTCGTCGCCCTGAACGGCGTCTCCTTCACGCTACGGCCCGGCGAAGTCCATGCGCTGGTCGGCGAGAATGGCGCCGGCAAGTCGACGCTGATCAAGATCCTGTGCGGCATCGTCAAGCGCGACGCCGGTTCGATCACCTTGGACGGCACCGCCTACGAGCCGCATTCGCCGGCCGACGCCAAGGCACATGGCATCCAGGTCGTGCACCAGGAGTTCAATCTCCTTCCCTACCTCTCGATCGCGGAAAACATCTGCTTCGAGGACATTCCGCGCCGGCGTTTCGGCATTGTCGACTACCCCGAGGTCTACGCCAGGGCCCGGCAGGCGCTGGCGCGCATCGGCCTCGACGACATCGATGTGCGCCGGCCGGTGGAAACGCTCGGCGTCGCCCACCGCCAGCTGGTCGAAATCGCCCGCGCGCTGATGGGCGAAAGCCGCATCCTCATCCTCGACGAGCCGACCGCGACGCTGACCGCGCGCGAGACCGAACGGCTTTTCACCATTGTCGACGGCCTGCGCGCCAAGGGCGTGGCCATCGTCTTCGTGTCGCACCATCTCAGCGAGGTCTTCGCCAATTGCGACCGCGTCACCGTGTTGCGCAACGGCGAGTCGGTGATGACTTCCGACATTGCCGACACCTCGCCCGAAAAGCTTGTCAGTTCGATGGTCGGTCGCCAACTGGCCGCGCAAATGGCCGCGACGCGTGAGCTGGACCGCGGCGGCGGCGTGGCGCTGGCCTTGAAGAACCTGCGCCATCCCGCCTCCCCCAATCCTGACGGCATTTCGCTCGACCTGCATTATGGCGAGATCCTCGGCATCGCGGGCCTCGTCGGCGCCGGTCGCACCGAATTGCTGCGCTCCATCTTCGCCGCCGACCTGCCTATGTCCGGGACACTGGAACGCGACGGCCGGCAGCGCCGCTATGGCAGCCCGAAAGCCGCGATCCGCGACGGCATCGGCTTCCTGACCGAGGACCGCAAGGAAGAAGGCCTGATCCTGGCCATGCCCATCGCCGCCAATGTCAGCCTCGCCAATCTGCGCAAGGTCTCGCATGCCGGCCTGCTCGACAGGGTGGCCGAGGCACGGATGACCGAAAATCTCGGCAAGGAGATCAAGCTCAAATACGGCAAGGCTTCCGATGCCGCCTCGACACTGTCGGGCGGCAACCAGCAGAAGGTAGTTTTGGCCAAATGGCTGGCCAACGACCCGAAGATCCTGCTGCTCGACGAACCGACACGCGGTGTCGACGTCGGTGCCAAGGCGGAGATCTACGCCCTGCTACGCGGCCTTGCCGAGAAGGGGCTCGCCTTGCTCGTCGTCTCCTCGGAACTGCCGGAACTCATCACGCTCTGCGACCGCATCCTGGTCATGTCGAAACACCGCATCGTCGGCGAGGTTCTGCGTCCGGATTTCTCCGAAGAACGCATCCTCGGCTTCGCCTACAAGGACGAGAACAATCATGGACGCCACTGACTTCGGCCGCCCGGCCTCAAGCGGTCTCGCCACCACGACCAAGACCGTGTTGCGCGAAGCCGGCATCGGCATCGCGCTCATCCTCTTGATCGTGGTGTTCTCGCTGGGAACGGACCATTTCCTGACGGCTTCGAACGTCACCAACATCTTGACCCAGGTGACCATCAATCTGGTGCTGTCGATCGGCATGACCTTCGTCATCCTGATCGGCGGCATCGATCTGTCCGTAGGGTCGGTGCTGGCCTTCGCCGCCGTCGTCGCCGGCACGGTGATGACCCTGCCCGGCCTCGATCCCACGCTTGCCGTGGTGCTGGCAACGATCAGCTCCATCGCCGCGGGCATCGTCTTCGGGGTGCTGAACGGCCTGATCAGCGCCTGGTGGAGCATCCCGTCCTTCATCGTCACCCTGGGCACGCTGAACATCGCGCGCGGCGCGGCCCTTCAGGTCACCGGCGCCTCGACCATCTATTCCTTCCCGGCCGGCTTCAACGCCTTCGGCTCGCAGACAATCTACGGCGTGCCGGTGCTGTTCCTGATCGCGCTTGTCCTGGTCGCGGTCGGCTGGTTCGTGCTGACCCGCACGGTGTTCGGCCGTGTTCTCTACGGCATCGGCAACAATGAGGAAGCGACCCGGCTCGCCGGCCACAACGTCTTTTTCTACAAGGTCGCCGCCTTCACCATTTGCGGCGCCGCCGTCGGCATCGGCGCCATCATCTATATGGCGCGGCTCAACATCGCGAGCCCGATCATCGGCATCGGCTTCGAGCTCAACGCCATCGCCGCCGTCATCATCGGCGGTACCAGCCTGAGCGGTGGCCGCGGCTCGATCATCGGCACCCTGCTCGGCGCCTGCATCATCGGCGTGCTGGCCAACGGTCTCATCCTGCTCGGCCTCAGCGACTTCATGCGGCAGATGATCACCGGTTTCGTCATTATCCTCGCAGTCATCCTTGACAAATATCGCGAAAGGCTAACCAAGGCCTGAGGCAGCGCGGCATGGATCGCCGCAACATCCGGGGCATAGCAGCGTGGTCAACATCAAGGACGTCGCCCGGCGGGCGGGGGTTTCGGTCGGAACGGTCTCGCGCGTCATGGCCAGGAACGAGACGGTCGGCGCTGCCCTGCGCGAAAAGGTCGAGGCGACGATCCGCGAGATGAACTTCAAGCCGAACCATGTCGCGCGCGGCCTGCGCCGCCGCCGCACCGACATGATCGGCCTGGTGATCCCCGACATCACCAACCCCTTCTTCGCCGAACTCGCCAAGCATGTCGAAGCTGTCGCCTTCCATGCCGGCCTTTCGGTGCTGTTGTCGATCACCAATGACGATCCCAAGATCGAGGTGGCGCAGATCGAAAGCCTTTTGAAGAGCCGCCCCACCGGCCTGATCGTGGTGCCAATCCAGTCCGGCCAGTCGCAGAGCTGGCGCGGCGACACCGCCACAGTCGTCGTCGACAGGAGACTACAAGGACACGGCCTGCTTTCCGTCGACCATCATGGCGGCGCGGCGCTGGCGGCCGAACATCTGATCGGCCTCGGCCATCGCCACATCGCCTACATAGCCGGACCGGCCGACGCACCGGTTTCCAGGGCGCGCCGGGCGGGCTTCGTCGAGCATCTCGAGGCCGCCGGCATCAAGCCCGAGATCATCGAAGGCCATTTCGACTATGTCTCAGGCGAAGCGCTCGGCCGCCAGTTGCTCGACCGGGCGCCAGCGAAGCGGCCAACCGCCATCGCCACCGCCAACGACCAGCAGGCGATCGGCCTGCTGCGCGCCGCCTCCGATCTCGGCATCAAGGTGCCGGACGAGCTTTCCGTCATCGGCTTCGACGACATTCCGCTGGCCGGGCTGATCACGCCGCGCCTGACCACCATCGGTCAGCCGGTGGAGGACATCGCCAAACGCGCCGTCGCCGCGGCAATCGCCGGCAGCGGCGTTGCTGCCGGAGAAGACGAACTGCTCTCCGGCGTGCTTGTCGTGCGCAATTCCACGGCACCCGTCGGTCGGCGCGAAGCTGTATAAGCGGGTCTGGCCACCGCAGGACCGTCGCGAGCCCGACCTTCGCGGCCGGCTCGCGCACCGCGCGGAACATGGGCGAAAAAAGCCTCGCCGGCACGGTTGACCCTCCACTTGGTGGAGACGTTAGGACGGTCCCATGAGCGAGAAAATGCACACGATCGGCGAACTTTCGCGGCTGAGCGGCATCTCGGTGCGGCGCATCCGCTTCTATTCCGACAAGGGGCTGCTGCCGCCGTCCACCCGCACCGTCAGCAACTATCGCATCTACAGCGATACCGATGTCGCGCGCCTCGACCTGATCAGGGCCTTGCGGGAGGCCGGCGTCAGCCTGGCCGCCATCCGCAAGCTCCTGTCCCGGCGGCTCGAACTGAAAGATGTCCTGGCCATGCGCCTTGATGCCCTGGAAGTCGAAATCGCCTCCCGTCGCCGGGTCGCCGCCGTGTTGCGTGCCACGCTCAGGATCACGGAACCAACCGCAACCGACCTGAGGAGACTTTGGACGATGACGACCCTGTCCCAAAACCAGATGCGCACCATGATGGAGCGTTTCTACGACAAGGTGGGCACGAGCGCCGAGATGGGCGAAGGCTGGAAGCGCCAGATGATCGATGCCGCCATGCCCGAGCTGCCCGACGAGCCGACGTCCCGGCAGATCGACGCCTGGAACGAGATCAGCGCCATGATCGGCGACGAGAGCTTCGTTTCCGAGATACAGGCCGAGACGGCCGCTATGTGGAACGGTGAGTTCGACCCGGGCGCCTATGCCGAGGCTGCCAACGCCATTCTGGCCAGGGTGAAGGCCGCTATCGCCGCGGGCGTAGCCCCGATCTCGCCGGAGGGCGAAACGATCGCGCGCGAATGGCTGGACCGATCGGCGAAGGCAATGCGCAGGCAGCCGGACCGGGCCTATCTGGAATGGCATCTCGGCCAATACCGCAAGCATCATGCCCGCTCGACCCGGTATCAGGAACTGCTTGCCATATTGCGCGGTGAGGAACCCGGCCAAGGGCCCGGCAACGAGTGGCAATGGATCAACGAGGCGATGACACCGCTGCTGGCGACGGCGCAAAACTGACTTCGACGCCCCGAACAAAAACGAATGCCCGGCGCATGTCTCGCGGACGCGCCGGGCATTCCAGGGAGATATCAGGCGAAACCCGGCCTACTGCGCCGTCCAGCCGCCATCGATCGGCAGCGTCGTGCCGGTGATCTGCTTGGCCGCGTCCGAGCACAGGAACAGCGCCAGCGCCGCGATCTCGTCCACCGTCACGAACTCCTTCGTCGGCTGGGCCGCCAGCAGAACGTCGTGCTTGACCTGTTCCTCGGTCATGTTGCGGGCCTTCATCGTGTCGGGGATCTGCTTTTCGACCAGCGGCGTCCAGACATAACCGGGCGCGATCGCATTGGCCGTCACCCCGTCCTGCGCGGCCTCCAGCGCCACCGTCTTGGTCAGGCCGGCAATACCGTGCTTGGCCGAGACATAGGCCGACTTGAAGGGCGACGCTACCAGCGCATGCGCCGAAGCGGTGTTGATGATGCGCCCCCATTTGCGCGCCTTCATGCCCGGAAGCGCGGCCTTGATGGCGTAGAAGGCGGCGAGCAGGTTGATGCGGATGATCGCTTCCCACTTGTCGTCGGGAAACTCCTCGATCGGCGCGACATGCTGGATGCCGGCATTGTTGACCAGGATATCGAGGCTGCCGAATGCCTGTTCGGCCTCGTGCACCATGGCGGTCACTTCCGGGCCATTCATCATGTTGGCGTTGGAATAGCGGCACTTGACGCCGAAATCGGCTTCGATGCCGGCACGTTCCCTCTCGATCGCATCGGCATCGCCAAGTCCGTTGATGGTGACATTGGCGCCTTCGGCGGCGAAGGCCCTGGCGATGGCAAGGCCGATGCCGCTGGTCGAACCGGTAACAAGCGCGTTCTTCGAAGTCAGGGAGCCCATGATGATCTCTCGGCTGGCGTTTGCGATGGCATTCTAATTAGGTGCATTGCAGCAAGTTTCCATCACAATCATGTGTCGGTCTTCGTTCGGAACCAACAAACAGCTGAAATCGTTCATCGACCCGACACAAGACCGTCATGCTGCCATGCAACATGACAGGTGTTGTTTCCGATATGACATTCGTCAATCCTGAGGTGACAGCTTGGAAATCGCCGACGTCGTGAAGCGCGCCTATGCCATGCCGCTCACCAATCCCTCGTTCCCGCCCGGCCCCTATCGCTTCTTCGACCGCGAATATGTCATCATCACTTACCGCACCACGCGCGAGGCGTTGGAGGCGGTCGTGCCGGCGCCGCTCGAGATCGACGGCGATCCGCTGGTGAAATACGAATTCATCCGCATGCCGGACTCGACCGGCTTCGGCGACTATACCGAGAGCGGCCAGGTCATTCCGGTCCGTTTCGACGGCCAGCACGGTGTCTACGTCCATTCCATGTATCTGGACGACGACGCGCCGATCGCCGGCGGCCGCGAATTGTGGGGGTTTCCGAAGAAACTCGCCAATCCCAAGATCGTCAATGAGGGCGAGGTCGTCGTCGGCACGCTGCACTACGGCTCGGTGCTCTGCGCCACCGGCACGATGGGTTACAAGCATCGCGCCGCCGACCAGGACCAGGTCATGGCGGCGCTGACCGCGCCGAACTTTCTCGTCAAGATCATCCCGCATGTCGACGGCACGCCGCGCATCTGCGAACTGGTGCGCTACCACCTCACCGACATCACGCTGAAGGAAGCTTGGGCGGGTCCCGCCGCGCTCGACCTGCGGCCGCATGTGATGGCCGATGTCGCTCGCCTGCCGGTGCTGGAAGTGGTGTCGGCGCTGCATTTCACCGCCGATCTCACGCTCGGCCTCGGCGAGGTCGTGTACGACTATCTCGCCGGCACACGCTGACCATCCCCTTTCTTTGCCGGAGTTGACCGTGCTGGACCGCTACAGAGCCAAGGCGAACGTCGCCACCATTCAGGAAATCGCCTCGCAATACGACCGGGTCGCGCTGGTGCTGCAAGGCGGCGGCGCGCTCGGCGCCTATCAGGCCGGCGTCTATCAGGCGCTGTCGGAGGCCGGCTGCGAGCCGGCTTGGCTATCGGGGGTCTCCATCGGCGCCATCAATGCGTCCATCATCGCGGGCAACGAGCCGAGCCGGCGCCTGCAGCGGCTGGAGCAGTTCTGGCAGACGATTTCCGGCCGCAAGATCTGGGCCTACACGCCAGAAGGCGACATCTATCGCGACATCCGCAACCGCACCAGTTCGTGGATGACGATGACCATGGGCCAGCCCGGCTTCTTCAAACCGCGCTTCCCCAATCCATGGCTGGAGCAGTCCGGGGCCGAAGGCGCCACCAGCTTCTACGACACGGCCGAATTGAAGGACACGCTGGAGCGGCTGATCGACTTTGACGTGCTCAACGACGGCCGCAAGCGTCTGAGCGTCGGCGCCGTCAATGTGCGCACCGGCAATTTCGTCTATTTCGACACCGACAAGGTCCGTATCGGGCCCGAACACATCATGGCCTCGGGTGCGCTGCCGCCCGCCTTCCCGGCGGTGCGTATCGAGGGTGAATATTACTGGGACGGCGGCATCGTCTCCAACACGCCGCTGCAATATCTGCTCGACCAGGAAGAAGACCGCAGCTCGCTGGTGTTTCAGGTCGACCTGTTCTCAGCGCGCGGCGCGCTGCCGCGCGGCATGGCCGACGTGTTGTCGCGCCACAAGGACATCATGTATTCCAGCCGTACGCGCCAGAACACCGACAATTTCAAGCGCATCCACGATCTGAAGATGCAGCTTCTCGAAGCGCTGAAGCGCGTGCCGGCGGAGTTGCGCTCGGCCGACGAAGAACAGCTGATCGCCGATTATTCCGACGCCGGCGTCGTCAACATCATCCACCTCATCTACCAGCACAAGGGTTATGAGGGGCACGCCAAGGACTATGAGTTCTCAGGCACCTCGATGCGCGAGCATTGGGACATGGGCCTGGAGGACACGCAGCGCACCTTGCGCCATCAGCAATGGCTGACCCCGCCGACCAATGCCGAAGGCGTCGCCATCCATGACCTGCATCGCGAAGACCCGACTTAGGGTGACCTCACGCTCGGCAGTCAGAAACGCAGGCTGATGCCGGCGCGGCGCAGCAGCCAGTAGAAAAGCCCGGTCGCACCGATAACCAGCGCAACGGCCCAGATGAAGCCGCTGTCGCCATGGGTGAACGGCAGGCCGGCCGTATTCATGCCGAAAACGCCGACCACCAGCGTGCCCGGCAGCAACAAGGCGCTCATCACCGCCATCGCCTTCAGGCTGCGGTTGGATTCGTCCGCCAGCTCCGCCGCCATCTCCTCCTGCAGCAAACGCGCCCGGTCGTTGATCATGACGATTTCGCGGTCGAGCCGTTCCAGCCGCGCGGCCAGGCGCTGCAATCCGGCATGCGCGGTCTCCGATAGTTTCCAGTCCTCGCGGTCCTCATCCTCGAACAGCGCGACCATGCCGGCCACCGGCCGGTGCAGCGACACCGCCAGCCGCCGCAATTCCTTGAGACGGCGGCGCTCGTCGCTCAGCCGTTCGGTGACCAGATTATCCTCGACCTCGTCGAGCTTTTTTGTCGCTTCGACCAGCCGCAACCCTGTGTTCTTGCAGAAAGTCGTGACGATGGCCTCGAACAGCTCGAAGGCCGTCGCCGGCGCGAAGCCGCCGGCAAGCGAGCGCCGCACCTTGTCCACCGCCTCCAGCGGATGGCGCCTGCCGGTGACCAGCAGACGTTCGGTCACGGCGAAATGCAGCCGGCCGATCGTGCTGGACGGTCGTTCTATGTCCTTGTGCATGTCGGCCGCGATGCCGTGCATCATGCCGTCTTCATGCCCAAGGACCAGACTGTCGTCATGCCCTTCCAGGATCGCGCGCGCCGTCAGCGGAAGTGCGCAGCGGTGGGCAACCCAGCCATGCGCGCGCTGGTCGACCAGGTCGACATGCACCCACACCCAGCCATCCTCGGCAGCAAGAGCCGCGTCGATCTCCTGCGGGTGAAGCTCAGCGGCTGGTTGCCCGGGAAGTCCACGATAGGCGCAGATCAGGCCCGGCACCTGCTCCGCATCGCCTGTTCCCAGAAGGTTCAAACGCAAGGTTTCATTCATTGGCGTCACCGAGCCTTGTTCGGCAGAAGCCGGCGCGACCCGCGCGCCGGCTTCCTTTTGTGAGAAAAGAACCCGCCCTCAAAACAGCTTGCGCATCACCACGAACAGCCCGAAGGCGAGCGCGATCGAGGCTGGCAAGGTCAGCACCCAGGCGAGCAGCATGTTGCGCACGGTCGACCACTGCAGGCCCGAACCGTTTGCCGCCATCGTGCCGGCAACGCCCGACGACAGCACATGCGTGGTCGACACCGGCAGGCCGAACGCGTCGGCGGCGCCGATCGTGCCCATGGCGACGAGTTCGGCGGCGGCACCCTGGCCATAGGTCAGATGCGTCTTTCCGATCTTCTCGCCAACTGTGACGACGATGCGTTTCCAGCCGACCATCGTGCCAAGCCCCAGCGCCAGCGCGATGGCGATCTTGACCCAGAGCGGGATGAACTTCGTCGCGTTGTCGACGGCCTTGTGATAGTTGGTGACCGCCTTGAGATCCTCGCCCTCCATCGGCAAAAGCTTCTTCTTGTCGATCAGCTTCAGCGCCTCGCCGATGAGATAGATATCGTTGCGCGCATTGCTGACCAGTTCGATCGGCAGCTTCTCGACCGAAGGATAAGGCGACACCAGTTCATTCGTCTGATGGATAAACGCCTGCAGCGCCGGCGTCGTCTGATCCGTCCAGGTCTTGGTGCGCACCGCCTCGCTGACCACCGCCTTGGCATCGGTCACCACCACACCCGGCTTCACATATTTGCCAAGCACCGTATCCACCTGCGCGGCCGCGGACTTGTAGGCTTCGAGATAGTTCACATCCGGCGTGCGATTGAGCGCAAAGGCGGTCGGCACCACGCCGATCAGGATCAGCATGATCAGACCCATGCCCTTCTGGCCGTCATTGGAACCGTGGGCGAAGGAAACGCCGGTGCAGGTGAAGATCAGCAGCGCGCGGATCCACAGCGGCGGCGGCGCGTTGCCGGACGGCGCCTCGTAGAGCGCCTTGTTCTTGATGAACAGCTTCATCGCAAGCAGGAGGAGCGCCGCCATGCCGAAACCGACCAGTGGCGAAACCAGCAGCGCCATGCCGACTTCTATGGCTTTCGACCAGTCGACGCCGCTTGTGGCGCTGCCGGCCGGCGCCAGGAACTGGTTGGCGAGGCCGACACCGACGATCGAGCCGATCAGCGTGTGCGAACTGGACGACGGCAAGCCAAGATACCAGGTGCCGAGGTTCCAGATGATCGCCGCGGTCAGCAGCGAGAACACCATGGCCAGACCCGCGCTGGAGCCCACCTGCAGGATGAGCTCGACCGGAAGCAGCGAAATGATGCCGAAAGCAACGGCGCCGCTGGCGGTGAGCACGCCGAGGAAGTTGAAGAAACCGGACCACATGACGGCGAACTCGGCCGGCATGGAATGGGTATAGATGACGGTCGCGACCGCATTGGCGGTGTCGTGGAAACCGTTAACGAATTCGAAGCCGAGCGCGATCAGCAACGCGAGCCCGAGCAGGATCCACGGCACGGCAATCGCGCTGGTAAGCTCCTGGCTGAGCGCATAGCCGATATAAATGAGGCCGCCGAGCACGATCGCCAGGAAAACCGGCATGAACCATTTGCCGGCCTTGCTCGGCCCTTCGAGCGGATGCTCGGGCCTCGGAATACCCATTTGACTTGATGTGACGTCCACCATTGCCCCGTTCCTTTTGCAGTGCAGCAAAATTCAAGGAACCCTATTTTGGCTGAATGAAGCTGTTGTGACGTCTCACGCAGCGAAACCGGCCGGCACCGCTTCGAGATTGGCCAGGATCGCGAAGCGCCATCCTGATCTTTGATATCCTTGCCAAATCCAAGCAGGGAGAGAGGCCCATTCTCCGGCAATGAGAGTAATGGGACAATTATACGGAAATTTTCCGATCTATGTTTTGTGTTTGTTAAGCAACCGCCAGAGCCACTATTTGTTTACCATCCACCTTAACCTGTCTGAAATCGCTCACCCGCATGATGGGCCACGGTTCGCAAAGAGACCGTCGAACAAAAGTTACAACCGGGCAAAGGATACCATCATGACCAATCTTCTTTCGCGCTTCGTCAAGGACGAGTCGGGCGCAACCGCCATTGAATACGGCCTGATCGCCGCCCTGATCGCTCTGGCGATCGTTGCTGGCGCCGGCTTCCTCGGCAACACCATCAATGCCAAGTTCAACACCATCGCCGGCACGCTGAAGAACGCTGGCAGCGGCAACGGCGGCTGATCGGGCCCGAGGCCTGTTGCACCAAGAGATCGGGGCCGCCTTCGGGCGGCCCTTTTCATTTTCCAGGGCTAGGAAATCGTTGGCACTATCCCACCCGTCCGCCTGCAAGGAGCACGACAAGACCCGCAACCATGGACCCGGCCGCCGCCTGCACTATATAGGGGAGAAATGAGCATCGGCTCGGACAACCCGGCAGTAGACAATGAAACGGCTTCACGGCATCGCAATCTGGTTCGGCTTGGCGCTGACGGTTTCGCTTATTCCCATGACCATCGCTATGGCTCAAACGATGGCCCCCGTACGGCCCGGCATCAACTCATTCGGCCAGGCGGACGCGGATGCATTGCGAAGCGAGATCCAGCGGCAGCAGTTCCAGCAGCAACAGCAGATCTACCGCGAGCTCGACCGGCAGGTTACGACGCCGTCCCAAAATGCCGCGCCAGCGATCCGGCAACCTTGCCAGCAATCGCTGAATGGCGGCGGTGCGGTTGGTGGCTGTCGTTGACAGGATGTATTTTCGTTTTATTAGCCGTCTACGATAAGTGTGTGCTACGGCAAAGCATCCATTCGCTCGCCGGGCCTTTGTGTTAATTTGAGGTCCCGCCTCGTCCTGCACGGCGGATTGGACCGGACGTGCGATGGCGACACCCAAGAAAAAGAGCATTGAACGCAAGGCCGCGCCCAAGAAGAAGGCGCCCCTGAAGACGCCTGTCGAGAAGCAGCCGCTCGCCAAACCCTCACCGAAGAAGCAGGCGGTTCGGAAAGCCAAAAAGGGCAAGACGATCCGCCAGGTCGCCGCCATTCCGTTTCGGCGCGGCGAGGACGGCAGCCTTGAGGTGATGCTGGTCACCTCGCGCCAGACCAGGCGTTTCATCCTGCCGAAGGGCTGGCCGATGCCCGGCAAGAGCGGACGCAAGGCCGCCACCATCGAGGCGATGGAAGAAGCGGGCGTCGTCGGCAAGACGCTGAAGGAGCCGGCCGGCAGCTATTCCTACTGGAAGCGGCTTGCGCGAACCTTCGCGCGGGTCGACGTCACCGTCTATCTGCTCGCCGTCACCGGGGAACTGGCCAACTGGCCGGAGGCACGCAGCCGCCAGCGCGCCTGGCTGAAGCCCGAGGACGCCGCGACCCTGATCGACGAACCCGAACTGTCGACGCTGCTCAGGACATTGACCTTGCCCGCCGCTCTTTGAGCAAGAGCGTTGTATCAAACGCTGTTCAGACCGCCGGCTTTCGGTCGCTCAAGCAAGATTGTCGGCTTTTCATGGTAGGTCGTGCGCAGCACCTCGTTGTAAGCAGTCTTGCGCGCGACGTTCAGCGAGGCAACATTCTCGGGATCGATGATGCAGACGGTTCTCTGCGCCCCTAGAACATTGTCGGCCCAGGCCGTCATTTCACCAACGATCTCGCTGGCAATGCCCTTGCCATGCGCGGCAGAAGCCAGAACCCAGCCGATTTCCGGAAGACCTTCCAGCGAGGGCTGGATTTCGCGCTTCATGTCCTGGAAGCCGGCCTCGCCGATGAAACGCCCTGTCGCCTTGTCCTCGACCGCCCAATAACCGTAGCCGATCAGCGACCACAGGCCGGCATGGCGCAGGAACCGCTGCCAGCTTTCCTCGCGGGTGCGCGCCCTGCCGCCGATGAACCGGCATACCGCCGGCTCCGACCACATCTCGGCATAGGTGTCGAAATCGTCCAGCCCGTGCGCCCGCAGGATCGTCCGTTGCGTTTCGATGATGGGCGCGGTCTTGAAGGCTGGGGCGGTCATGGCAATTCTCTCTATGGGGTCGCCGCAAATATCAGCCCGCTCATACCGGGCAAGGGCCAGCTTTTGTGACTAGTCCTGCCAGCGGAAAGACGGGACCACGCATGAAGCGCGATGCGCGGATTCGAAAATGCCTGGGCATCCTTAAAGCGTCCGAATGGACGCGCGACAGGCTGAGCGGATGGGCTGGGAACTTCGCCGCCGGCATTGTATGAAATGACCGCCGCACACCGGAGAAGCGCACATGGAAACGACCGACCTTGTTCTGGCCATTTTCCACCATCTGCTGGCTTTTTCGCTGGCCGGGGTGATCGCGGCGGAATTCGTGCTGCTACGCAACGAAATCACACCCGGCACCATCCGCCGGCTTGCCCTGATCGACCGACACTACGGCCTGCTCGCCGTCCTGATCATCCTCGTCGGCGTCGGCCGTGTCTTCCACGGCCTGAAAGGATGGGAATTCTACGTCTACAATTGGGTGTTCTGGACCAAGATGGCGATCTTCGCGGCCGTCGGCCTGCTCTCCATCGTGCCCACCATGCGTTTCATTGCCTGGAGCCGCCAGGCCAAGGCCAACGCATCCTACCAGGTGCCGGAGACCGAACTGGCCGCGGTGCGCCGCTATATCTGGCTGGAGGCGCTGCTTTTCCTGGCGATCCCCGCCTTTGCCGCCGCCATGGCGCGCGGCTACGGCCTCTAGCAGACCACTCTAAAGGACGTCGCTGGCCGCTTCGAGTGGCGCCAATTCGATGAGCGGCGCGGGAATTGTGTTTGTCTTTTCCGCCGCCTTGCAGATGTCGGCGATTACGCAGGCCTGGCAATCCGGTTTGCGCGCCTTGCAGACATAGCGCCCATGCAGGATCAGCCAGTGATGCGCGTGGCGCATATATTCGTCCGGAATGATGCGGACGAGCTCGTCTTCGACCTGTTCCGGCGTCTTGCCCGGCGCCAGCCCCAGTCGGTTGCCGATGCGCAGGATATGCGTGTCCACCGCCATCGTGTGCTGCCCGAAAGCCATGTTGAGCACGACATTGGCGGTTTTCCTGCCGACGCCAGGCAACTTCACCAATTCGTCGCGATTGTCCGGCACCGTGCCGCCGTGGTCGGCGATCAACGCCTGCGACAGCGCGATCACGTTCTTGGCCTTGTTGCGCCAGAGGCCGATTGTGCGGATGTATTCCCCCACCCTTTCCTCGCCGAGCGCCAGCATCTTCTGCGGCGTGTCAGCCACCTTGAACAGGGCCCGTGTCGCCTTGTTGACGCCGGCGTCGGTCGCCTGCGCCGACAGCACCACGGCCACCAGCAGCGTAAAGGCGTTGACGTGTTCCAGCTCGCCCTTCGGCTCGGGCCGCTGCACGGCAAAGCGGCGAAAAATCTCGTGCACCTCGGCCGGCGTATAGGCAGACCTGGCACGCGATGCCTTCTTCTTCGCGAGCGCATGCGCGGCGCCATTGCGCAGCGGCACGGATGGATTTTCGCGGGTGCGGCGATCTTTGGACTTGGGGGCAACCATCGCCTTCCTATAATATCGGGCGATGAGCGACACAAACGCCACTTTCGCCGCGGACGAGCCGGTCTTCCAGGCCCTGCTGATGCCGCACCGCTCGCTCGGTCGCACCGGCTTCATGATCCTGATCGGCGCGTTGCTGTTCGGCTGGGCGGTGACAGGCATCATCTTCCTGTCCTACGGCGCTTGGCCGATCTTCGGCTTCTTCGGCCTCGACGTGCTGGCGGTCTATGTCGCCTTTCGCCTGAACTATCGCGCCGCCAGGGCCCGCGAGGAAGTCTCGGTGTCGCGCACCGCGCTCGACATCCGCAAGACCGCCCCTTCGGGCAGAACGGAAGAACATCATTTCAACCCGTTCTGGTCGCGCTTCTCGGTCGCCCGCCACAGTGAGATAGGCATCACCGCCATGACGGTGGAATCGCGCGGCGAGCGCGTACCGATCGGTAGTTTCCTCAATCCCGATGACCGCGAAAGCTTCGCCACCGCCTTCACCCGGGCGCTTGCCACCGTCAAGGCACGCTGATCTTCGCAGGAAACGGGTGGAGACCGCTCCTTCAAGCGCCGATATTCGCGTTCAAGGAGAAATTGCCATGAACGCTCAGCTCGCTATGAATACCAGAATGCCGATGAAGATCGCCCCGACCCTTGAAAAGGACATCACGCCGGAAGGCAGCGACTACGAGGTCGTGCGCCGTGCCATCGAGAAGATCAGCCTCGATTATCGCGACCAGCCTTCGCTGGAAGTCCTGGCCGAGGAGGTCGGCGAGACCCCGACCGGCTTGCAGAAGCTGTTCACGCGCTGGGCCGGACTGTCGCCCAAGGCTTTCCTGCAGGCGGTGACGCTCGATCATGCCCGTCGGCTGCTCGATTCCGGCATGCCGTTGCTCGAAGCCTCCTTCGAGGTCGGCATGTCTGGCCCCGGCCGCCTGCACGACCTGTTCGTCACCCACGAGGCGATGTCGCCGGGCAACTACAAGACACGCGGTGAAGGCCTGACCATCCGCTACGGCTACCACATCTCGCCCTTCGGCGTTGCCCTGATCATGGTCACCGATCGTGGTCTGGCCGGCCTTGCCTTCAACGACGCCGGCAACGAACAGTCGGCTTTCCGCGACATGTCGAGCCGCTGGCCGAACGCCACCTATGTCGAGGACATCAGCGCCACGGCCCCTTACGCCGCACGCATCTTCGACCCGGCCCACTGGCGGTCCGACCAGCCGCTGCGCGTGGTGATGATCGGCTCGGATTTCCAGCTCCGGGTCTGGGAAGCCCTGCTGCGCATCCCGATGGGCAAGGCCTGCACCTATTCGGCGATCGCCGCCGAGATCGGCCAGCCGACGGCGAGCCGGGCGGTGGGGGCGGCGGTCGGCGCCAATCCGCTTTCCTTCGTGGTGCCTTGCCACCGCGCGCTCGGCAAATCCGGCGCGCTCACCGGCTACCACTGGGGCCTGACCCGCAAGCGGGCTATTCTGGGGTGGGAAGCGGGCCAGCTTTCGGCGGGTTCGCTCTAGCGCATGACCCCGAAAATCGGTTCGGATTTTCGGAAAGGATCATGCGCCAATTCAAAGTGCTAGAGCGTCCTTTGCGTGTCCGAACGGACACGCGGCGCTCTAGAGGCAAACCGCGACCCGAACAGGTTGATGCACAGGCCCGCAATGACAAGGCTGGAGGCGCCGAGCTTCCAGCCTTGCAGCGGTTCACCGAGCAGGACGGTCGAGCCGAGGAAACCGAACACCGGCACGAGAAGCGTGAACGGCGCCACCGTGGAGACAGGGTAGCGCGCAAGCAGCCCCGCCCAGACCGCGAACCCCAGAAGCGTCGACAGATAGACGATATAGGCGATCGAGCCGATCGACACCCAATCGAGGCCGGTGAAGCTCGAAACGAGATGTTGCGGGTCGAGCACCAGCGCCACTGCCAGCAGCACCGGCAGCGCGAACAGACTGCCCCACACCACCAGCCCCAGCACGTTGGACGTGCTTGAAAGCTGCGAAATCCGTTTCGACACGATGTTGCCGCCGCCCCAGGAAGCGGCCGCCGCCACAAGCAGGATAAGTCCGACAACCGTTACGTCGCCACCGACATTCAGCGCGACGACGCCAACCCCGGCAAAGGCAAGCACGGCGCCCGCCAGTTGCCAGCCCGTCGGACGCTCGCCGAGCATCAGCACCGAAAGGCCGATGGTGAAGAACACCTGCAATTGCAGGATGAGCGACGACAGCCCCGCGCTCATGCCCAGCTTCATGCCAGTGAACAAGAAACCGAACTGCAGGGCAAAGATCAGGAAACCGTAGAGCGCGATCATGCCGAGCGGCACCTTGGGCCGGGGGATGAAGAACACCCAGGGAAATGCCGCCAGGAAGAAACGCGCGACGCCGAGCGCCAGCGGCGAGACCTGCCTGAGCCCGAGCTTGATGATGGCGAAATTGACGCCCCAGATGAAGACGATGCCCAGAGCCAACAGGAGATGTCGCGGCCGCATTGTTCAATTTTCCTGATGGATAAACATAAATATTTGAAATTACTTGATTATTCTACCCCTCCGCATGAACCCAGGCAAGCCCGCCGGTCCCGGTGGCCTATCCGGATCCGGCATCTGCCGGACCATAGCGAGACGGGTCATGCGCCAGTCGGCAAAGCTGTTTCATTCGCTTTGGAGAAACGCTAGAGCGCCGCGCGTCCGATTGGACGCGCAAAGGACGCTCTAGCACTTTGAGTCTGCTGCATCGTGCCTACCGAAAATCGATTCCGATTTTCTGGCCGATGCAGTAGGGTCCGCCGCAAAACAAGCCGACATAAGAGGGACGGCCCGCCTTGATCATCACCATCGGTTCCATCAACCTCGACCTTATTGCCACCGTCGACCGCCTGCCGGGCCCGGGCGAGACGGTGCCGGGCACCAGCTTCACCACCGCGCCGGGCGGCAAGGGTGCCAACCAGGCGTTGGCCGCGGCACGTGCCGGCGCTGCGGTGCGCATGGTGGGCGCCGTCGGCAAGGACGCCTTCGCCGGCGAAGCGCTGGCCTTGCTGAAGGCCGGCAAGGTCGACCTTTCCGCCGTCGCCGAGACACGTAGTTCCACCGGCACGGCCCATATCCTGGTCGGTGGCGACGGCGAGAACATGATCGCGGTCGTGGCCGGCGCCAACAACGCCGTCGCGCCCGGCGATGTCGCCAAGGCCCGCCTTGGCAAGGGCGACGTCGTGCTTTTGCAGCACGAGATACCGCTCGAGACGGTGGATGCCGCCCTGGACGCTGCGCGCAAGGCCGGAGCAATCACCGTGCTCAACACGGCCCCGGCCCGCATCGAAGCGGCCAGACTGCTCGGCAAGGCCGACTATGTCGTCGCCAACGAAACCGAATTCGACCTCTATTGCGAGCCGCTTGCGCTGACCGGTGCCGACCGTGGCGAGCGCATGCGCGCCTATGCCAAGAAGACCGGCCGCACCATCGTGGTCACGCTGGGCGGCGAAGGCGTTCTGGCCGCCACCGGCGACGAATTCCTGAAGGTCCCTGCCCTCAAGATCGTTCCGGTGGATACGGTCGGCGCCGGCGACACTTTTTGCGGTTATCTGGCGGCGGGGCTGGAATCCGGCCTGCCATTGAAGACCGCCCTGGCGCGTGCCGCCGCTGCCGGTTCGCTGGCCTGCCTGAAGCCGGGGGCCCAGCCGGCGATCCCGCTGGCGGCCGAAGTGGAAGCAGCGCTCAGCCCGGCCGGTGCCTGACATGGGCAATAAACGTCCAGATAGCCGTCACGCCATTTCGCCGGCCGGCCACATCTGCGGCATGAGCGCCGTGGATCTCGCCGGGGCGATCCGTGAAAAACAGCTTTCGGTGCGCGAGGTGATGACGGCCTTCCTCGACCGCATCGAGGCGGTCAACCGACAGGTCAACGCCATCGTCTCGCTGCGTCCACGCAGCGACATCCTGGCCGAGGCCGACGCCGCCGACGCGCATCTCGCCGCCGGTGGCGCGGCGGGCTCGCTCTTCGGCCTGCCCATCGCGGTCAAGGATCTGGCCCTGACCAAGGGCCTCAAGACCACCTTCGGCTCGCCGATCTTCGCCGACCTCGTTCCCGAGGAGGACGAATTCTTCGTCGAGCGCATGCGCAAGGGCGGCGCCATCGTCATCGGCAAGACCAACGTTCCCGAATTCGGTCTCGGCTCCAACACCTACAATCCCGTCTTCGGGCCGACGCTGAACGCCTTCGACCCCGCCTGGACGGCGGGTGGATCGAGCGGCGGCGCGGCCGTCGCTCTGGCGCTCGACCTGATGCCTCTGGCCGACGGCAGCGATTTCGGCGGCTCGCTGCGCAATCCCGCCGCCTACAACAATGTCTTCGGCTTCCGCCCCTCGCAGGGGCTGGTGCCCGGCGGCCCCGGCTTCGAGGTCTTTCACGCGCAGATGGGCGTCGAGGGGCCAATGGGCCGCAGCGTGCGCGACATGGCGCTGCTGCTCGACGTGCAGGCCGGCCACCATCCGCGCGCGCCGCTGTCGCACGATCCGCAAGGCTCCTTCCTCGCCGCGCTGGAAGGAGCGCCGGTGGCCGGCGGGCGCATCGGCTGGCTGGGCAACCTCGGCGGCCACCTGCCGATGGAAGACGGCATCCTCGACCTCTGCGAGGCTGCGCTGGGGCGGCTCGGCGACATCGGTTTCGCGGTCGAGCCGCTGCTGCCGGATTTCGATTTCGAGGCGCTGTGGCAGGCCTTCGTGACGCTGCGCCAGTCGTCGAGCGGCTGTGCGCTGAAAATGCTCTATGACGACCCGGCCAAGCGCGCCTTGCTCAAGCCCGAAGCCGTGTGGGAGGCGGAAGGTGCTGGCCGGCTGACCGCGCCGCAGATCCATGCGGCGGCGATGCGGCGCACCGCCTGGCACCGCACGCTCCTGTCGCTGTTCGAACGTTTCGACCTTTTGGCGCTGCCGACAGCCCAGGTCTTTCCCTTCGATGTCTCGGTCCATTGGCCGCGGGAAGTTGGCGGCCGGGCCATGGACAGCTACCATCGCTGGATGCAGGTCACCGCGGCGGCGACGCTCGGCGGCTGCCCGGCTGTGAACGTGCCGGCAGGCTTCGACGCCAAGGGCAGGCCCATGGGCATGCAGCTGATCGGTCGGCCGCGCGGCGATCTCGCCGTGCTTCAGGCGGCAGCCGCCTACGAAGCCGTCCTGCCCTGGAAGACCGGCGCATCGCCCCAAGCCTGACCGCACCCTCCCCTTGCACGCGTCAAGCCGGCATGCATTGATCTGCGCGCCGGCCAAGGCCGGCATTCGAACCGGGAGGTCAACTATGTCGCTTACGCTCTACGCCGCCTATGTCGTGGCCTGCATCGTCATCGTTCTGGTGCCGGGACCGACGGTGACGCTAATCATCGCCAACTCGATCCGCCATGGCACCCGCGCCGGTCTCGCCAATGTGCTGGGCACCCAGATCGGACTGGCCATCACCATCGGCGTCGTCGCCATCGGGCTCACCTCGCTGATCGCCGGCATGGGCCACTGGTTCGAATGGGTGCGCCTCGTCGGCGCCGCCTACCTGATCTGGATGGGCATCCAGATGTTCCGCAACAAGGGCAGCCTGAACCCGGACGGTTCGGCCCGCAAACCGCGCGGCGGCTTCGTGCTGCAGGGCGTGCTGGTCGCGGTCTCCAATCCCAAGACGCTGGTCTTCTTCGGCGCCTTCTTCCCGCAATTCATCGACCCGAGCGGGCATTTCGCCCTGCAGATGACGGTGATGGGCCTGACGGCGCTCGCCTTCGCCGCCGTATCGGACAGCTGCTATGCGCTGGCCGCCGGCCGCGCGGGACGCCTGCTCTCGGCGCACCGCATCAAGCTGCTCTCCCGCATCAGCGGCGGCTTCCTCGTCGGCGGCGGCCTGTGGCTGGCCTTCACGCGGGCGAAGTAATGACGCGTGCTTCCCCTCTCCCCGCTTACGGGGAGAGGGTGGCCCGAAGGGCCGGGTGAGGGGCAGCGCCAACCTAATTCGCAATCGCGATGAGCGTGGGTACCGCCCCTCATCCGCCTGCCGGCACCTTCTCCCCGTAAACGGGGAGAAGGAATGCTCACAGCCGACCCAACCTCTCCGTCAGCAGCGCGAAGAAGCCGTCAGCGTCGATGTCGCGCATGACCGTCGCGTTCTTCGGTCGGTCGGTCACGCCCCACCAGTCGATCACCGTCATGCCCATGGTCAGTTCCGACCCGGTTTCGACCGTCACATTGCAATGGCGGCCCTTGAACAGCGCCGGCTTGAGCAGATAGGCGATCACGCATGGGTCATGCAGCGGGCCGCCGTCGGTGCCGTATTTCTCCTCGTCGAAGCGTTCGAAGAAGTCGAGCAGCGCAGCTGTGGCATTGCCCACCTTGGTGCCCATCTTGCGGAAGGCCTCGACGCGCTTGGCCGTGGTCAGCGCCTTGTGGGTGACGTCGAGCGGCATCACCACGATCGGCACGCCGGAACGGAACACCACATCGGCCGCATGCGGGTCGACATAGATGTTGAACTCGGCGGTCGGCGTCACGTTGCCGCCCTCGAAGAAACCGCCGCCCATCAGCACGATTTCCTTGATGCGCGGGGCGATGCGCGGCTCGCGCACCAGCGCCAGCGCGATGTTGGTCAACGGACCGAGCGGGCAAAGCGTGACGGTGCCCGGCTCCTCGCGCATCACCGTCTCGACGATGAAGTCGACGGCATGCTGGCCCTGCAGCTTCATGGTCGGCTCCGGCAGGTCCGGGCCGTCGAGGCCGGTCTTGCCATGCACATGTTCGGCGGTGACCAGCGGCCGCACCAGCGGCCGGATCGCGCCCGAGAAAACCTTGATGTCGGGACGACCGGCCAGTTCGCAGATCTTGAGGGCATTCTTTTCGGTGAGGCGCAGCGGCACGTTGCCGGCGACCGCGGTGATGCCGACGACATCCAGTTCCGGGCTGCCCAGCGCCAGCAATATGGCGACGGCATCGTCCTGGCCGGGGTCGGTATCGATGATGATCTTGCGCTTTTCGGGCATTTTGTGTCCTTGGCTAGCGGGTATTTTTTGATGGCTTGAAGTTGCCCGCGCGGCGGACCATATCAACACAGACCGGGGAAATGCCAGTCGGGTTTTTCCGGTTCATGTCGCTCTTGGAGGACAAAACGTAATGAGTCGTATGACGACCTTTTCCAGCCCGCTTCTTCTGGGCTTCGATGCGATGGAAAAGACGCTGGAACGCCTGGCGAAATCCGGCGACAGCTATCCACCCTACAACATCGAACGGCTTCGCGGCACCGATGATGCGTCCGAAAGGCTGCGCATCACGCTGGCTGTCGCCGGCTTCGCGGAAGAAGACCTCGATGTGACCACCGAGGAAAATCAGCTGGTGGTCAGAGGACGTCAGACCGACGAGACGGAACGCGAATACCTCCACCGGGGTATCGCAGCCCGTCAATTCCAGCGTTGTTTCGTGCTGGCGGATGGGATGCGCGTATTGGCGGCGGAGCTGAAGAACGGCCTTCTGTCGATCGACCTCGACCGGCCGGAAGCCGAAAGGCTGGTACGGAAAATAAACATATCGGTGAAAGACTGACTTTGCCGATGGCTCTCATGCGCGGTGGCCGTGGACCGGCGCCTCGCTGAAAGGAGGCTCGAAATGCCTAGAACTCTCGAAAGACAGACCATGACCAACGGCGAATTCGCCCATCTGGGCGAAGGTTCGGTCGCTTATCTCAGGAAAGTGTCGAGTGACGATCTGCGCGGCCGCTTCCCCGGCCTCGAGGAGATCCAGCCCGGCATGGAACTGTGGGCGCTGTTCGGTGCCAACGGTCAGCCGATCCTGTTGTCGGACGCCCGTGACCGCGCGCTTGCCGGCGCGATGGAGAACGATCTGACCACCGTCGCCATCCACTGACGACGGCAACTCCACGGACATGAAAAGGGCCGCCAGAGGCGGCCCGTGGAAGCTTTAATTTTCCCGATATCAGGCCGCGTGCGATGCCGGTGTCTGCGAAAGCAGCGCATGGATGGCGTTGGCGTCGCGCGTGCCGCGAATCTTGGCAACGGTGTCGGCGTCGCGCAGCAGGCGGGCGATGCGCGACAGCGCCTTGAGGTGGTCGGCGCCGGCGCCTTCCGGAGCCAGCAGCAGGAAGACCAGATCGACCGGCTGATCGTCCAGCGATTCGAAATCGACGGGCGTTTCCAGCCTGGCGAACACGCCGGCGATCCGCTTCACGCCCGGAAGCTTGCCATGCGGGATGGCGATGCCGTTGCCGACGCCGGTGGAACCCAGCCGCTCGCGCTGCAGGATGATGTCGAAGACCTCGCGCTCCGGAATGCCGGAAATCGTGGCGGCGCGCTCTGCCAGCAGCTGCAACAACTGCTTCTTCGAGTTCGCCTTCAACGCCGGCATAATCGCCGAAACGTCGATCAGATCACTCAGATCCATGCTGAAAAATCCCTTGTTCGTCCGGCCGCCCAGGCCGCGCCTCGGCGCGGCCGTGGTCGTTATCCCTGCGCGACCTTGGTCGTCGAGGGGTCGATCCAGCCAATGTTTCCGTCCGGCCGGCGGTAGACGATATTAAGCTGCTCGTTTCCGGCGTTGCGGAAGACGAAGACAGGGGTGTCCTTGGTGTCCAGTTCGATGACCGCCGAGGCGACCGACATGGTCTTCAGCGCCAGCGTCGATTCCGCCACGATGGCGGGAGCATAGTTTTCCGGAATTTCCTCGTCGTCGTCGGCCAGCGGCGCCACCACCGCATAGGCGATATCGGTGGCATCGCCGTTGGCGGCGCCCGACGCGTGGGACTTCAGCCGGCGCTTGTAGCGGCGCAGCCGGGTCTCCAGCCGGTCGGCGGCCGCTTCAAAGGCCGCGGTCGGTTCCTGCCCGTCGCCGGTAGCCTGCAGGGCCACGCCGGAATCGAGCCGGATCATGCAATCGGCAGTGTAACGCGAACCTGCCTTCACCACCGTCACATGT
Source organism: Mesorhizobium sp. 2RAF21 (assembly GCF_052115345.1). Lineage (NCBI taxonomy): Bacteria > Pseudomonadati > Pseudomonadota > Alphaproteobacteria > Hyphomicrobiales > Phyllobacteriaceae > Mesorhizobium > Mesorhizobium sp. 2RAF21. The sequence continues at coordinate 283,370 of NZ_JBFRGM010000008.1, forward strand.
CCCGAGAAACCGCGGTCGAAATATTTTCCGATTGCCTCTCCGATACGATCGGTGATGCGCGTACGGAACGCATCGCCGATGTCCATGTGTTTCCCCGATATGCGCAGCGTCATTTGATAATTGACCTTTCCTGCCCAGGCTTCACACTGTTTGGAGTTTATACCTGTGGTCCGCGCAAACAAGCTTCGCGGCGCCCTTCGCGCCCGATTTTGTACCGAACCTTGTTGCTGGTCATGGACCGTTCCTTGACCGCCCCCAGGTCAACTTCGCGACGGGCCAACCACTTCCGGGCCACGGCCCGTCTCATGCGGCCGGGCTTCTAGCCAACTCCCCGGCGCTTGTCAACGAAACGAAAAACTGTGGAAATCCGCGCCTTCTCAGCGCGCGGCGCCGGCGCGCGCGCGTTTTTCGCGCCGCCGCTGCACCGACGACGGAATGTTCATTCCTTCCCGATACTTGGCTACCGTGCGGCGGGCGACGTCGACGCCGTCCGCCTTCAGAAGATCGACGATGGTGTCGTCGGAGAGCACATCCTGCGACGTCTCATCCTCGATCATCTGGCGGATGCGATCGCGCACCGCTTCCGAAGAATGTGCCGCCCCGCCGTCGGCCGCCGCGATTGAAGCGGTGAAAAAATAACGCAGTTCGAACACGCCGCGCGGGGTCAGCATGTACTTGTTGGCGGTCACCCGGCTGACCGTCGATTCATGCATGCCGATGGCATCGGCCACCGTCTTGAGGTTGAGCGGCCGCAGGTGACGCACGCCAAGGACGAGGAACGCATCCTGCTGGCGCACGATCTCGGAGGCCACCTTGAGGATGGTCTTGGCGCGCTGGTCCAGGCTGCGGGTCAGCCAATTGGCGTTTTGCAGGCACTCGGAGAGGAAATCCTTCTCCGCCTGGTTCTTGGCCTGCCCGAACACCTGGCTGAAATAGATCTGGTCGACCAGCACGCGCGGCAAGGTCTCGGCATTGAGTTCGACCGCCCAGCTGCCATCGGCGGCGGGCCGCACCTCGACATCGGCGACGATGGCGTCGCTGGCCCCGCCGGAGAAGGCCAGGCCCGGCCTCGGGTCGAGCGCACGGATTTCGGCCAGCATGTCGAGCAGGTCCTCCTCGTCCACGCCGCAGAGCCGCTTCAGCGTCTGGAAATCGCGACGCGCCAACAGCTCCAGATTGGCAACCAGCGCCTTCATCGCCGGGTCGAGTCGGTCGCGGGTGGCCAGCTGCAGCGACAGGCATTCGGCAAGGTCGCGGGCGAACAGGCCGGCGGGATCGAAAGTGCGGCAGGTCTCCAGAACCTTTTCGACCGACTCCGTGTCGGTGCCGAGGCGCTCGGCGATCTCTGCCAGTTCGGCGCGCAGATAGCCCGCCTCGTCCAGCCCGTCGGCCAGTTCCGCCGCGATCAGCCGTTCGCCGGCATCGGTGAAGGCAAAGGCGATCTGTTCGCCGACATGGTCGCGCAGCGTCACCGCGGCCGCCGCCATATCCTCCATGTCGAACGTGTCGGAGACACCGCCGCCATTGCCCGGCGCCGACTTCCATTGCTGGGAGAGGTCGGGACCCACCCGCTCGCTGGTGCCGGGATCGTCGGGAAAGAGGTTTTCCAGCGACGTGTCGAGCTTGTCGGAGATCGCCTCGGAGCTCCAGGCGGTTTCCGCTTCGAACCATTCATCCGCGTCCGCCGGTTTCGACGCGCCTTCTTCCGGCGGCGAAGGAGCGGCCGCGGCGTCCGGTTGCGGATCGACGCGATCGATCAGCGGGTTGCGCTCGATCTCCTCGTCGATGAAGCGTTCCAGTTCGACATGGGTGAGCTGCAACAGCCGGATCGACTGCATCAGCTGCGGCGTCATCACCAGCGACTGCGACTGTCTGAGCTGTAGTTTGACCGCCAGCGCCATGATTGAGGGTCAGGACCTCGCTTCGAGGAAATTTTTCCGACCGACTATGAACTGGCCCGGCTTTTGCTTGTCAAGGCTCGGATGGCCTCGCAATGTCAAAGTGCCGGAACATTAGGCGGCTGCCGGCAATCGATCGCGCACAGACCGTGACAACCGCGATCGACTTGGAAAAGGATCAGAGCGTGAAGGCTTCGCCGAGATAGAGCCGCCGCACGTCGGGGTTGGCGACGATTTCCTCGGCCTTGCCGTGGGTCAACACCTCGCCGGCATGGATGATGTAGGCGCGGTCGATGAGGCCCAGCGTTTCGCGCACATTGTGGTCGGTGATCAGAACGCCGATGCCGCGCGCCGTGAGATGGCGCACCAGCTGCTGGATGTCGGCCACCGCGATCGGATCGATGCCCGCGAAAGGCTCGTCCAGCAGCATGTAGGCCGGACGGCTGGCCAGCGCGCGGGCAATCTCGAGGCGGCGCCGCTCGCCGCCCGACAAGGCCATGGAGGGCGCCTTGCGCAGATGAGTGATGTGAAACTCCTCGAGCAGCGCGTCGAGCTCGCGCTCGCGCGTCTTGCGGCTCTTTTCCACGACTTCCAGCACGGCGCGGATGTTCTGCTCGACATTCAGGCCCCGGAAGATCGAGGCTTCCTGCGGCAGATAGCCGATGCCGAGCCTCGCCCGGCGATACATGGGCATGGAGGTGACGTCGAAGCCGTCGATCTCGATCATGCCTTCGTCGACCGGCACCAGCCCGGTCACCATGTAGAAGCAGGTGGTCTTGCCGGCGCCATTGGGACCGAGCAGGCCAACGGCCTCGCCGGCGCGCACGCCGATCGACACCCCGTTCACCACCTTGCGGCCCTTGTAGCTCTTGGACAGGCCGCGGGCCATGAGCGTGCCCTTCAGCTTGACCTTCTCGCCACCGACGATGGCCGGCGCCGCGGGTTTCGCGTCGGTTTGTTTGAAGAGCCGCATCACTGTGTCAGTCAAGGTTTCTTCGCTGCATCCGGGTTCTTCGTCGAATCCGGGCTGATCGACATCATGACGCGACCGCTGGAACCGCTCTTGGCGCAACCGTCCACATTGGCGAGGCCGGATTTCATCTGGACCGTCAGCTTGCAGCCGGTGAGGATGTTGTCGCCCTGGGTCAGCACCACCTTGGAGCCGGTCAGCACCAGCACCTGGCTCTTCATGTCGAAAGTGCCGCGATCGCCCGTGGCAACCTGGTCGTCCGACTTCAGATAGACCGTGCCGTCGACCTCGAGATGATCGATATTCGTCGAACCGCCCAGCGCCGGACCGGCCATGGACGCGCTCGTGCTGGTGCTCTTGGCGCCATTCTTACCGGCGGCGGCATCCTTGATGTAGTAGACCTTGAGAAGGCCGGCCTTCAGCAGCGTCGGCCCCTGCACGACGCTGACATTGCCGGTGAAGATGGCGAGGTTTTCTTCCTGCCGCACTTCCAGCTTGTCGCTCTCGATCTGGATCGGCTTGTCACCGGAGAGCTTGAGGCCGGACATATTGGTCTGCGCGGTCTGGGCAAAGGCCGGCGCGGCCGCCAGCAACGCCGCCACGGCGAGCCATGTCATCTTATTGGGCCGCATTCGGCTCTCCGCTCTTGTCGCTGGTCGTCTTCAGCACGCCAGGCTCCAGGTTGACACGCACCCGTTTTTCGAAAACCAGCACCTTGCCGCCGCTCTCCACCGACATGGTGTCGGACATGATGTGCGATCCGCGCGTGACGATATCGACCGGGTCGTTCGTCTTCATATTGCCTTTCGCCATGTCAAGGAAGGCCGATTTCAACTTCACCACCATTCCGCTGGTGGTGGTCACGGTGATGTCCTTTTCCAGCTGCAGCGTGTTGGCGTCGCGGTTGTAGACCCCCTTCGCCGCGCCGACCACGGCCGAGGTGCTGGCATCGAGCGGCAGCTTGGCGTCGATGCCTTCCAGGCCGATGATGCTCTCCTTGGCAACGTCCTGGATCGCCCGCAGCGCCGTCATCGAATAAGGCAGGTTCTCCTTGGTGAAACCGTCCAGCTTGGGATTGGCCATCACCAGCTTGCCGTTGGAAAACGCGCTGCCATCGGCTTTTACCGGCGGCTGCGCCGGCTTCACCAGATAGGAATAGACGGGAAATGCCACGGCAATGATGCCGGCCAGGATCGGCAGGGCCAGCTTGAGCACGCGCACGCGGCGCGAATGGCGCTGGGCGTTGCCGAAAGCCTCGACACGCGCGGGCTCCATGGCGACGTGGCCCGAGGGGTCGTGCTCCGGCAAGAGAGCAGTATCGTCCTTGCCCTCCGGATCGGTCGTTCGTGCCAACATGTGTACCTTCTGGTCCTCTCGCCCGCCGAACCGTCGCCCTTATTTGGGGCGAGGCCGCGCCCAAGCAAGCGCATGCAAAGAAATATCGCAAAAAATATGACGTTCCCTGCAGCGCATACAGATCGCCAGGGTGCCCGCCAAGACTAACACTTTGTCATTTTGACCGCCATGCCTTCGTTCCAGCCGCGATTCGACGCGTTGTTGCGTCCTACCCTGCGCCGATCGTCGCGCCTCGTATGCGTTGCTTCTCACACTTCAAGCCATCGTCTCGATCGCGCCAAAAGCGGTAGCCCTCGACTGGCCCTTGCATTAAAAGCGTCAGCCTGCGCCCAAGAGTGAGGCTGACATGACCCTGAGAGCCGACGACCTGATCGACCGCCGCCGCCTGCGGCGCAAACTGACCTTCTGGCGCATCGCCGCCCTTGCCGTGTTGCTGGTCGGCCTTGCCGCCTTGTCGGCCTGGTTCTTCGGCGACGACATCGGCGGCACCCGCGCCGACCAGATCGCCAAGATCAGGATCGAAGGCACCATCACCCAGAACGACGAGTTGCTCCGCCGCATCGAGGCGGTCCGCAAGGCCACGAACGTCAAGGGTGTGATTTTGCTCGTCAATTCGCCCGGCGGCACCACCGTCGGCGGCGAGACCATTTTCAACGCCGTGCGCAAGCTTGCCGCCGAAAAGCCGGTGGTCACCGAAGTCGGCACACTGGCAGCCTCCGCCGGCTACATGATCGCCAGCGCCTCCGACTACATCGTCGCGCACCGGACCTCGATCGTCGGTTCGATCGGCGTACTGATCCAGTATCCCGATGTCACCGGGCTGATGGACAAGATCGGCGTCAAGCTCGAGGAAGTGAAATCCTCGCCGCTGAAGGCGTCGCCCTCGCCTTTCGAACCGACCACCGAGGAAGCCCGCGCCATGGTGCGCAAGCTGATCATGGACAGCTACAACTGGTTCGTCGACATCGTCGCCGAACGCCGCAACCTGCCGCGCGACCAGGCGCTGGCGCTTGCCGACGGCTCGATATTCACCGGACGTCAGGCCGTCGCCAACAAGCTGGTCGATGCGCTCGGCGGCGAGGAAGAGGCGGTAAAATGGCTCGGCACCAAGGGTGTCGACCAGAAATTGAAGGTGGTGGAGTGGAAAAACACCGAACGCACCGGCTCTTTCCTGTTTTCCAGCGCGCTAATGCGTCAAATCGGCATGGCGCTCGGCTTGCCGCAGGAGAGCGGCGAAGTGCTGCGCGAGATCGGCGCCGACCGCTTGTTCCTTGACGGTCTCGTTTCGGTCTGGCACCCTTGAATAGGCGTGGGGCATAAGTCAAAAAGCAAATAAAATCATCTGCATAAAATTGGCCGCCATGCCTTTACGGGGACCGTCCGCATGATCAAGTCCGAACTCGTCCAAATCATCGCAACGCGCAATCCGCATCTCTTCCTGCGCGACGTGGAAAATATCGTCGGCGCAGTGTTCGACGAAATCACCGACGCGCTCGCCGAAGGCAACCGGGTGGAGTTGCGCGGCTTCGGCGCTTTCTCGGTCAAGAACCGGCCCGCCCGCACCGGCAGGAACCCGCGCACCGGCGAATCGGTGGAGGTCGAGGAGAAGTGGGTGCCGTTCTTCAAGACCGGCAAGGAATTGCGCGAAAAGCTGAACGGCGACAAATAGCCGCCAGCACCGCACCGGCAGCGCCGTACCAAGCCTTCGACGGGAAACACCATGTTCAACCGCTTCGTGGTCATTGTCATTTTCGTTCCGCTGGCCATCGTGCTGATCGCGCTGGCCGTTGCGAACCGCGAGCTGGTGGCCTTCACGATGGACCCGTTCAATCCCGGCAATCCGGCGCTGACACTGACGCTGCCGCTGTTCGTCATGCTGTTCCTGGCCCTGGCCATCGGGATCGTCGCCGGTTCGGCGGCGACCTGGATCCGGCAGGGCCGCTATCGCAAGGCGGCGAGGCGTCATGGCGCGGAGGCCGAAAACCTGCGCCAGGCCATCGCCCGCACGCAGCAGCCGCCATCGCAGGCCTCAACACAGGCGACATCGCAGGCCCCCAACCTGCCCAAGCCGACCGCCTGAACCGGGCATCACATAACGGAGTTTTCCATGCTGACCATCTCGGCCGCCGAGGTCGATCGCGCGCTGACCTTTTCCGGCCTGGTCGAGACGCTGCGCACCGCTTTCCGCGACGGCGCCGTGCAGCCGGTGCGCCATCACCATACGGTCGAGCGGCCGGACGGCGCCGCTTCCACGCTTCTTTTGATGCCGGCCTGGACCGATCTCAATGCGGCCGGCACCTCGAAGGACGGCCATATCGGCGTCAAGATCGTCACCGTCTCGCCTGACAACAACGCCATCGCCAAGCCGGCGGTGATGGGGCTCTATCTGCTGCTCGACGGCAAGACCGGCGAGCCGCAGGCGCTGATCGACGGTCAGCGCCTGACGCAGTGGCGCACCGCCTGCGCCTCGGCGCTCGCCGCCTCCTATCTTGCCCGCGAGGACGCCTCGCGCCTCTTGGTGATCGGCGCCGGCGCGCTGTCGCCCTTCCTGGTCAAGGCGCATTCGGCGGTACGCCCCATCAAATCGGTCCGCATCTGGAACCGCACGCCGGCCAATGCCGAGAAGGTTGCCGCCGCACTTCGCGCCGAAGGCCTGCCGGCCGAGGCGGCCGGTGATCTGGGTGCCGAAATGGCCGAGGCCGATATCGTCTCCTCCGCCACCATTTCCAACGAACCACTGGTCAGGGGCGCGCAACTGAAAACCGGCGCCCATGTCGACCTCGTCGGCGGCTTCACGCCGACCATGCGCGAGGCCGACGATGCCGCCATCACCCGCGCCCGCGTCTATGTCGACACACGCGCCGGCGCCACCAAGGAAGCCGGCGACATCGTCCAGCCGCTCGCCTCCGGCGTGCTCAAGGCCGACGCTATCGTCGCCGACCTGCACGAACTGGCGCGCGGCCAGAAGAAGGGCCGCCAGAGCGCCGACGAAATCACGCTGTTCAAGTCGGTGGGCGCCGCGCTGGAAGACCTTGCCGCCGGCATTGCCGTCTACAAAGCCTTGAGTGTCTGAATCAAAAATCGTCAGGCCAGGGCGAAAATGGTGGTTTTCGAGCATCGGAGCGGAGCGTACTTGAAGTACGTGAGCACCGAAGCGCAGGAAAGCGCCATTTGCAGACCGGCATGGCGACTTTTGGATCAGACACTGAAACCCTGATCCTCGATCACTCTTCGGTTATCGCCTTCGATTTCCGGAAACCCGCTGCCAGCCGGCGCGTTTGTTGCCGGCATCAACAGCCAAGGACCGAAGAAATGAACGAAGGCTGGTTTTCCAAGGTCGTGCCGGTGGCCGTCGGCGTGCTGGGCGACATACGTCACGTTTCCAATGCGCGGCAAGCCAACGACCTGCTCGCCAATCATTGGCCCGGCGCCGGCACGCGCAAGCATCTTGATGCGAAACGCGCCTGCCTGGCCGCCGTCAACGGCATGACGACCGTCGAGGACGCCCGCGAGACCTTCGTGGAGGCGGCGCGAGAAGCCCGCATCCTGATCGAATAGTCCGCCGCGCAGGCAAAACATCCGCATATGGAAACGCCCCGGCAGCCGTCTTGCCGATCCGCCGGGGCCTGGTGGGTTCAGGCGGCCTGTTCCGCTTTGGCGGCGACAACGCCCATCGCCGCGCCGATCAGCTGGTAATCGTGCTCGCTGAGCTCGATCAGCCCGAAACGGAGTTGATACCCCCAATTGGGTTTGCCGGCGCTCAGCTCCAGCCGGTCGAGCAGCGGCGCGATCGGCGCCTCGCCGGCCGCAGACCAGGCGACGTCGCGACGGAACGGCTCGAAACCGCCACCCATGACGCCCTGATAGGGCTCGCCGTCACGTACCGTGCCGATGGCGGTGAAAGTACGCAGGCCGTCTTTCTCGCCGAGAACCGTGCTCGGCGAGTAATACACGATGCCGTCGCCCGGCCTGATGCGGCGCAGCGGCGCCGCCTTGCCGTGGTTGACCTGCATGAAACCTTCCGTCCGGCCCCGGCGCACATGCTGCGCCGAGGCTACCGCCAGCCAAAATCTGGTCATGACTGGCCGCCTTCCGCATCGTTCAGCCAGTAGACGCGCAACCTGTGCTTGTCGGGATCGAGCGCCACGAAGGTGCGGCCGAAATCCATATCGGTCGGTGTCTGCAGGATGGACAGCCCACGCCCGACCCAGTCGGCATGGGCGGCATCGACGGCATCCGGCGTCTCTAACTGAAAGACGATCTCGCCGCCGCCGGCCGTCGCCGTGACCCTGGGTTCAGCCGTGTGGCGCGACCACAGGCCGAGCTTGAAGCCGTTGTCCAGCACGAACAGCACGAAGGTCGGTGAGGATTCGACCGGCTGGCGGTTCAACAAGGCCTGATAGAAGGCGCCGCTCGCCTGCGGCTGGTCGACATAGAGGATGACGAAATTGGGGCTTTGCATGGTGGCTCTCCGTGTTGCGATGGAGAGACCATAGCGAGCACCACTGTCAGATTCTGGCAGTAGCGATTCAGGCTTTCGGCGTCTCCTCCAGCGTCGCCCGCCATTCCTTGAGCAGAGCCTGCCGCCGCCTCGGATAACGCGTACCGGTGATGTCCAGCCGCGCGACGCGGTCGGTGCGGAAGTGCCGGAACCCCTGCCGCATCTCGCACCAGGCCACCATCACCCGTACCTTGTCGAAAAAGCCCAGTGCGAACGGCCACACGACGCGCTCGCTGCCGGCGCCGGCTGCGTCATTGTAGGTGATGGTCAGTTTCCGCTCGTCGCGGATCGCCTGGCGCACCGCGCCCAGATCGATGCCTTCGCTCGCCTCGGCGCGAGGGCCGACCAGAAGCGTGGTCGCATCAAGGTCTTCGCGCAGATCGTCTGGCAGCACGGCGGCGATCTTGGCCAAGGCATCGGTGGCCGCCCGCGACAGCCGGTTGTCGGGCTGCTTGGCCACCCAGCGCGAACCCAGCACGATCGCCTCGATCTCCTCGTCGGTGAACATCAGCGGCGGCAGCATGAAGCCGGGTTTCAGCACGTAACCCAGCCCCGCCTCGCCCTCGATCGGTGCGCCCTGCCCCTGCAGCGTGGCGATGTCGCGATAGAGCGTGCGGATCGATATGCCGAGTTCGAAGGCCAGCGTTTGCCCGCTCACCGGCCGCCGGTGGCGGCGCAGCGTCTGGACGAGATCGAGCAGGCGTTCGGAGCGCGACATGATGGCCGGAGATTATGCCGGACGGCAGTCGCGCGGAAGCCTGGCGACATGACAGCGATGTGGATGCCAGCGGCGATCAGGAAGAACGATCGAAAGAAATAATCCTTTTCTTTTCAATAGTCGTTCTGTTCTCGCACGAAAAATCCGCTGCATCCGAATTCACACCCTTTCGGCCTGCGGCATCCTTGGGCCTGAAAGCCGTCCTCAAGGGAACCTGGTGCGCACCGGGTATCAGGGAGAACGTCGGTGCCGGACTGGCAGCGCTAACGGTGGCGGTGTCTGGTGACGAGCCCTAAGTCCGGGCCCTGGAAAAACCCGGCCGCCGCAAATGGCGGCTTTGAGGTCCGAAGTCTGCCGTCGTGAATGGCGGCGAGGTCGGTCCGGGGCAAGAACACCGGCGGGGCGCCCGGAAGGCGCCACGTACTTGCTATTGAGAGGCACCGACCCGGCGCCCCGCTTCCCGCCTCCCCGGACAAGGGAGTGCTCTTTGACAATGGCCAGGGCGGTCTTCCGCAGCGTGGCGATGATGAAGTGCGTCCAACCGCACCGGTCCACCATGTTGCGCGGCCCCGGCCCCTATGCCAAAAGCAGCGCGAAACGCGGAGCGTCCTTTTTGAAATTCACGCGCGACAAACGCCGGGACAAATCGGGCCGCCAGCAAGGCGGCGCGTCGACGCCGCGCGCGCCGGACAAGCGCCGCGACGGCAAGCCGGCAGACAAGGCCGGCCGGGGACCGGAGCAGAAGCGGGGCCAGCGGCCCGAGACGAAGGCCGAGCGCTTCGAGAACCGCCCGGCAAAGTCACCGGAACACAGGACCGCAAGGCCGCCCGAGCCCCGAGGTGAACATCGCCCTGCCGAACCGCAGCTCGACCCCAAGGCGGAAACCGCGCCGCGCGTGCTGACGCGCCGCGTAGGCGCCCTGCCGGCGGAAAAACTGCCGCTGATCCTCGAAGTCGCCCCCAATGCCGATTATGCGCTGCTCGACAGCGGCAACGGCCAGAAGCTCGAGCAATACGGCCCCTACCGCATCGTCCGCCCGGAGGGTCAGGCGATCTGGCAGCCGGCGCTGCCGGTGAAKGACTGGAACCAAGCCGACGCCATCTTCACCGGCGATACCGACGAGGAAGGCCTGGGCCGCTGGCGCTTCCCCGGCCAGCCGCTCGGCGAAACCTGGCCGATGAAGCATGACGGCATCGACTATCTCGGCCGCTTCACTTCCTTCCGCCATGTCGGCGTCTTCCCGGAGCAGGCTTCGCACTGGGACCACATGGCCGGTCTCATCGAGAGCGCCAGGCGCCCGGTCAAGGTGTTGAACCTGTTCGGTTATACCGGCCTTGCCTCGCTGGTGGCGGCACGCGCCGGCGCCGAGGTCACCCATGTCGATGCTTCCAAGAAGGCCATCGGCTGGGCCCGCGAGAACCAGGAAATGGCCGGCCTCGGCAACAAGCCGATCCGCTGGATCGTCGAGGACGCGATGAAATTCGCCGAGCGCGAGGAACGGCGCGGCAGCCGCTACGACATCATCCTGTTCGACCCGCCCGCCTATGGCCGCGGGCCGAAGGGCGAGGTCTGGCAATTGTTCGAGCACCTGCCGGCGCTGACCGACATCTGCCGTTCCATCCTGACGCCGAAGCCTTTGGCGGTGGTCCTCACCGCCTATTCAATCCGCGCTTCCTTCTTCGCCATCCACGCCTTGATGCGCGACACCTTCGCCGGCATGGGCGGGTGCGTGGAATCGGGCGAGCTGATCATCCGCGAACAGTCGGCCGGACGCGCGCTTTCGACATCCCTCTTCTCGCGCTGGGTGGCCAAATGAGCGAACACCGCACCGGAGCGCCGGGCCGCGTCAAGGAAGTGACGAGCCTGGCCAATCCGCTGGTGAAAGACATCAAGGCACTGGCGCTGAAGAAATTCCGCGACCAGCAGAATGCCTTCATCGCCGAAGGACTGAAGCTGGTTATCGACGCGCTGGACCTCGGTTGGACGATCAAGACGCTGATCTTCGCCAAGTCCGCGCTCGGCAACCAGGCGGTCGAGAAAGTTGCTTCGCGCACCGTGGCGGCCGGCGGTGACGTGCTCGAGGTCTCGGAAAAAGTGCTGTCGGCGATCACCCGCCGCGACAATCCGCAGGCTGTGGTCGGCGTCTTTTCGCAGAAATATCTGCCCCTGAAGGACGTCCGCCCGAAGAATGGCGATGTCTGGGTGGCGCTCGACCGTGTGCGCGACCCCGGCAATCTCGGCACCGTGATGCGCACCGTCGACGCTGTCGGCGCCAAGGGTGTCATCCTGATCGGCGACACCACCGACCCGTTCGCGGTCGAAACCGTGCGCGCCACCATGGGTTCGGTGTTCGCCGTCCCAGTGGTCAAGACGACGCCCGACGCCTTCCTCGCCTGGCGCAAGGGTTTTCCGGGCCTCGTCGCCGGCACGCATCTCAAGGGCGCCGTCGACTACCGCTCGGTCGATTTCTCGAACAAGCCGGTGCTGCTTTTGATGGGCAATGAGCAGCAGGGCTTGCCGGATGATCTCGCCGCCAGCTGCGACCGACTGCTCCGCATTCCGCAGGCGGGCCGCGCCGATTCGCTGAACCTTGCAGTCGCCACCGGCGTGATGCTGTTCGAAATCCGCCGCGGCGCGCTCACGCTGGAGGACAGGTCCTGAAATCGCTGACGCCTTATGCCGTGCTGACCATCGTCGCCATCGCGCTCGACCAGTGGATCAAGCAGCTGGTCGAAACCGGCCTGCCTTTCCAGGAAAAGATCGACCTCGTGCCGTTCCTGGCGCTGTTCCGCACCTACAACACCGGCATCGCCTTCTCGATGTTCTCGTCCTTGAGCGACACCGGCCTGATCGCGGTGGCGGCGGTCGTCGTCGCCTTCGTGCTCTATCTGGCGATGAAGACCCCGCCGAACCAGGTTCTTGCCCGCATCGGCTTTGCGTTCATCATTGGCGGCGCGCTGGGCAATGTCATCGACCGCACCGTCTACGGTCACGTCATCGACTACATCCTGTTCCACACGCCGGTCTGGTCCTTCGCCGTTTTCAACCTGGCGGATGTCTTCATCTCGGTCGGCGCCGCCGCCGTCGTGCTCGACGAATTCATCACCTGGCGCAGGCAACCGCGACCTTCGGACGATTGACCGGGGTCGATTTCGAAGTAGCCTGCCCCCTCGTTCCGCGATCGGGGAGAAGCCAGTGCCGGACACCTTCAAAGCCATCCTGATCTCGCGCGACGACGACAAGAAGCAGTCCGTCGCGGTGACAGAACTGACCGAGGCCGACCTGATGGACGGCGACGTCACCGTCGCGGTCGAGGCGACCACGGTGAACTACAAGGACGGGCTGGCGATCACCGGCAAGGCGCCGGTGGTGCGCCGCTGGCCGCTGGTGCCCGGTATCGACTTCGCCGGCACGGTGCTGTCTTCCGACCATGACGAATGGCGCAAGGGCGACCGGGTCATTCTCAACGGCTGGGGCGTCGGCGAAACCCATTACGGCGCCTATGCCGGGCGCGCCCGCGTCAAGGGCGAGTGGCTGGTGCCGCTGCCGGACGGCATGTCGGCGCATGACGCGATGGCGGTCGGCACCGCCGGCTACACCGCCATGCTTTCGGTGATGGCGCTGGAACGCCACGGCATTACCCCGCAACGCGGTCCCGTCATCGTCACGGGTGCCGCCGGCGGTGTCGGTTCCGTTGCCGTCGCGATCCTCTCCAAACTCGGCTACCACGTCGTCGCCTCGACCGGCCGCCCTCAGGAAGAAGCCTATCTCCGCGAGCTGGGCGCGGCCGAAATCATCGCCCGCGACGAGCTGACCGGAGCGGTCAAGCCGCTCGCCAAGGAGCGCTGGGCGGGCGGCATCGACGCCGTCGGCTCCACCACGCTCGCCAATGTCCTGTCGATGACCGCCTATGGCGGCGCGGTCGCCGCCTGCGGCCTCGCCGGCGGCATGGACCTGCCTTCGTCGGTCGCGCCCTTCATCCTGCGCGGCGTCTCCCTGCTCGGCATCGATTCCGTCATGGCGCCCCGCGAAATCCGCCGGCAGGCGTGGCAACGCATCGGCCGCGACCTGGACCTGGCCAAGCTCAAGGCGCTGTCCACCACCATCGGCTTCGACGGCATCGTCGCCGCCGCCACCGACATCGTCGACGGCAAGATTCGCGGGCGTGTCGTGGTGGATATGTAGCGCGTCCGTTGGACCGGTTCAGCCTGCTGCCTGCCTGAGGATTTCGTCAAAGGTCTTGCGTCCGCTCCCGGAAAACCAGGACCGGAACGAGAGAACTTCCGGGTTGATCGCACGCATGACGTTCAGGTCGACGTGATCCGCAAGCGGCCCCGCGTCCAGGCCCGCGGCCATGTGCCCAAGATCTGGATTGGCTGAGAGAACCTCTTCGGAAAAGCGCCCATAGGCGATCGGTCGGCCCGCGGCTTGCGTAAAGATGGCCTCCAGATCATTGCCGGTAATGCTGTCGCCCGCGATCTTTAGTGTCTTGCCGCCGAACCGCGTCTTGTCGGCGAAAACAGCGGCCACGAACTTGCCGATGTCTTCCACGGCGATGAGCTGCATCGATTGGTCCGGTCTGAGGAAAAATGTGTAGCGCCCCTCGTCCAGCCCGAACCCGGGTCTCACCAGCATCTCCATGAAGATCATGGGCCTGATGATGGTTGCGGTGATCGGCAGGCCGCGGATATGCGCCTCGATGCGCGGTTTGGCGTCGAAACGCGCCACACCCGTCAGCTTCTCGCCCGCGCTGGCGCCCGAGGAATAGACAAAGTGCGCAACGCCGCTCTCGACTGCCAAGTCCGCGATCGCGCTTCCGGCGCGCACCTCTCCTTCCTCCACCAGATTGCCCGGCAACACGCTGAAGACGCCATAGGTGCCCCTCATCGCGGCACGGATCGCTGCGGTGTCATCGAACGATCCCTGCACGAGTTCGACACCGGCATCATGAAGCGCCATCGACTTTGGCGCTCCTGCGTCCCGCACAAACGCCCGAACAGGCCATCGTGCCCGCAACAGGGCCTCGACGACCGACCCTCCCTGCCGGCCCGTTGCGCCGAACACCAGGATTGGAAGCTTGCCATTCGTCATTCGGGAACCCTCGTGTTGAACAAGGGCTATCCATATATACTGCGGGAACGCTGCTGGAAGACGGCACATTTTCCAGCCTAGGGCACAAGGATGATACGCTTGGACAAACCGATCCAGGGCAGGTCCGACGGGGTTGCGGAGAGTGAACGCCACTTCAAGCCGTATCCGTCGAATGGAATCTGCACGCGGCTCGGCGACAAATGGACTGTCCAGGTCATCTGGCGCCTCTCGCTCGCGCCTGGGAGCAGGCTCCGCTTCTCAGCGCTCAAGGGCGAAGTCGACGGAATTACCCAGCGCATGCTGACGCTTACGCTGCGCAATCTGGAACGGGATGGCCTTGTGCTGCGCCACTATTTTCCCGAGGTGCCGCCGCGCGTGGAATATGAGCTGACCGAGATGGGTATCGGCGTATTGTCCGCCCTCGAGGGCCTGAACTTTTGGATCAGGGACAACTTGCCCCGCATCGAGCAAAGCCGACGCCTTTACGACGATGCCGGGCAGTAATTTCGCGCTTGCCGGGCGCCAGCCCAAAAATCCGCGCGATTGCTAAAATTCGAACAGTCCGGCGCAGCCTTCCATAATTTATCTGTGGCTAAGATAGCTGCATGATCGGGGACAAGACTGCTGCAAGACGGGTGGTGGAGAAGCGCGCCGACGAGGCCGCCGAACCTGCCGCCGCGCGCCGTGTGCTGGCGCAAACCCCGCCATTGGCGCCGAAACTTCCGGACAGGACGCTGCACGAAGGCCTGCCCTTCGCCATCATCGTCATGCTCGTCGTCCTTGCCGGCCTGTCCGAACTGACCGGCGCGCCGCCCTTCATCGCCCTTGGCATGCTGGCGACGGGCCTCGCCGGACTTGCCCTGTTCATGCGCACGCAGCGCAAGGAGCAGAACATCGCCTCCATCCTCGACGACAACGCGGCCCGCAGCCGCGCCGAAATCGAGATCATGGCCGACCGCATGTGGGAGATGCAGGAAAGCGAAGAGCGCTTTCGCGGCCTGATCGATGCTCTCGGCGACCTCGTCGTCCATCGCGACCGCGACGGCCGCATCGTCTACGCCAACCGGGTCTTTGCCGAACTGGTCGGTCACGACCGCTTCGATCTGGCCGGCATGACGCTGGCCGAACTCGGCATCGACATCGGCGTCGTGCCCGACGCCGCCTTTTCCGACCGCGACTGCCTGAGCTCGACCGACGTCGCCATCCGCACGCCTAATGGGCCGCGCTGGTTCTCGTGGATCGAACTGTCGATGCGCGACAAGGACAGCGCCGAGGTCTCGCACCGGGCAATCGCGCGCGACATCACCGCCCGCAAGCAGGCCGAATCCTCGCTGATCAACGCCCGCGAGCGCGCCGAATATGCCAGCCAGGCGAAATCGCGCTTTCTCGCCACCGTCAGCCACGAGATCCGCACGCCGATGAACGGCATCATGGGCATGGCCAAGCTGCTCGCCGACACCAGGCTGACGCCCGAGCAGCGCACCTATGTCGGTGCCGTCTCCACCTCGGCCAGCGCGCTGCTGGCGCTGATCGAGGACCTGCTCGACTATTCCAAGATCGAGGCCGGCCGTTTCGCGCCCGAACCGCAGCCGATGTCGCCGCGCGAGATCGCCGACAATGTCGTCGAACTCCTGGCCGCCCGCGCCTTCGGCAAGGGCATTGGCCTTGCCTGCCATGTCGAACCGGACGTGCCGCAGATCATCACCGCCGACCCCGGACGGGTGCGGCAGGTGCTGCTCAACCTCATCGGCAATGCCGTTAAATTCACCGAAGCGGGCGGCGTGCTGGTCAGCGTTTCGCGCCGCCGCGGCGACGACGGCGACCGCGTACGCTTCTCGATCACCGACACCGGTCCCGGCCTCAGCGAAGCCGACATGGACCGCATCTTCGAGGATTTCGAGCAGGCCGACGGCACGTCGACGCGCAAGCACGGCGGCGCCGGGCTGGGGCTTGCCATCTCCAGGCGGCTGGTGGCGGCGATGAACGGCACGATCACGGTCTCGAGCGCCCCCGGCGAGGGCTCGGAATTCATCTTCGAACTGCCGGCGCGGGCCGCGATCGAGCCGCCGGAAGACAGGACGAACGCCCTGGCGGAGCGTCACGCCGTCATCGTTTCGGAAAATACAGTCGAGGCCGAGGCCATCGCCCGCACCATCCGCGCCCATGGCGGCCACGCCGAAATCGTCGCCAATGCCGCTCAGGCGCTGCCCTTCGCCGGCTTCTGCAACCTGCTGCTCGTCGACGCCCGGCTGGAAGACAGCGACTGCCGCGTCTTGAAACGCCTGCGCCAGACCGGCTTCATGGCCTGCGAGGCGGTGACGCTGATCGCGCCGTCCGACCGCGGCGCCCTGGTCGAGTTCCGCGCCGCCGGCTATGCCACCTTCCTGGCGCGGCCGGTGCGCGGCGAAACCCTGCTGCGCGTGCTGCTGGCCGGCAAGGCCGCGGTCGGCGGGCCTTTGCCCGGCCCGGACAAGACACCGCAGGCGCTCGCACGCACGCACGGCAATGGCAGCCTGTCGGTGCTGATCGCCGAGGACAACGACATCAATGCCATGCTCGCCCGCGCCAGCTTGCAGAAGGCCGGCCATCGGGTCGATATCGTCAACAACGGCAAGGCCGCGGTCGACGCCATTGCCACCGAAAGCGCCGCCAGGCGTTACGACGTGGTGCTGATGGACCTGCACATGCCGCTGATGGACGGCATGGACGCCATCGCCGCGATTCGCCGCCACGAGGAAGCCACCGGCGTCGCGCCGGTGCCGATCATGGTGCTGTCGGCCGACAGCCAGGAAAAAACCCGACACGCCGTTCTTGCCCACGGCGCCTCCGGTTTCGTCACCAAACCGCTCGATCCACAGGCTTTGGTACACGCGGTGGAAAGCCAGATTGCCGCGTGATTGCGGCCTGTTCTGCCCCTAGGTAAGCCGGCTAGGCAGGTGATGAGCTGCGCTCTTCCC
Source organism: Mesorhizobium sp. 2RAF21 (assembly GCF_052115345.1). Classification (NCBI taxonomy): domain Bacteria; kingdom Pseudomonadati; phylum Pseudomonadota; class Alphaproteobacteria; order Hyphomicrobiales; family Phyllobacteriaceae; genus Mesorhizobium; species Mesorhizobium sp. 2RAF21. Next base: position 300,861 of record NZ_JBFRGM010000008.1, read on the forward strand.
CTTGCTCCTCACTTTGTATCACGGTACTGTCACAATCCTGTAGCACCTACATCGTATCCCGACGCCAAGAGGGATGGCTCGAAGGAGAATCACTCGTGCATACAGCGATGCCGCAAGGTGAGATGCAGGGAAACACCGGGGGCACCGCTATCCAGAGGATGAGGACGATCGAATCGATCACCGGCACCCTGGGCAAGATCGGCAGCCTCGAAGTCAGGCTGGCCCGCGACGAAGCCGAAATCGCCGCCGCGCAGGAAATCCGCTACCGCGTTTTTTATGACGAGCTTGGCGCTCGCAAGAGCCGCCTGCAGTCTTTGGAACGCCGCGACGCCGACCGTTTCGATCCGGTCTGCGACCATCTGCTCGTGTTCGACAACACCCTTCCCGGCCCCGACCATCGCCGCATCGTCGGCACCTACCGGCTGCTGCGCCAGGAAACTGCGGTGCGGGCCGGCGGTTTCTATTCCGAGGACGAATTCGAGCTCAGGCGGCTGATCGCCAGGCATCCCGGCCAGCGTTTCCTGGAACTCGGCCGTTCCTGCGTTTTGCCCGAATACCGCTCCAAGCGCACCATCGAGGCGCTGTGGCAGGGCCTGTGGGCCTATTTCACCCATTACGACATCGGCGTTCTGACCGGCTGCGCCTCCTTCCACGGCACGGTGCCGGCGGCACATGCCGAGGCGCTGACCTATCTGGCGCATCACTGCCGCACCACCCCGGCCTGGGACATCAGCGCCAATGCCGGCCGTTATTGCTCGATGGACCTGATGCCGATCGAGGCGGTCAGCGCCAAGGCGGCGATCGCGGCCATGCCGCCGCTGGTCAAGGGTTATCTCAGGGTCGGCGCCCGCATCGGCGACGGCTGCGTCATCGACCACGACTTCAAGACCGTCGACATCTTCATCGTGCTGCCCGTCCGCGAAATCGGCGCCCGCTACGTGAATTATTACGGCGGCGAAGGGCAGCGTTTCGCCGCCTAGCAAAAGCGATGGAACCCGGCCTGCTCGCCGTCTTCCAGCGACTGAGTGATGCCACGCGCGGCCTGCCTGATATCGTCGAGACCACTTCCTACGGCACGCCGGCGTTGAAAGCCGGCAAGAAGCTGCTCACCCGCGTCAAGGACGCGCACACGGCGGTGCTGATGTGCCCGCTCGACGAGAAGCAGATGTTGCTGGAAGCGGCGCCCGACCTCTATTTCGAGACCGACCACTACAAGGGCTGGCCGGCGCTGCTGGTCCGCATGGATGCCGTCTCCGACGAAGAACTGCGCCATCGCCTCGAGCGCAGCTGGCTGAGCCGGGCAACGAAGACGCAGGCCAAGGCATGGCTGGTCGAACGCGAAAAGACTTCGCAGGCGCCCTGATCAGCCGGCATCGCCGCGCAGCCGCGACCTTTCCTTGCCCCTTGCGGGAGAAGGGACGCTTCGCCTCCTACGGAATGTCTTCCGGCCGGCGCCCCGGTCGGCTCTTGTAGGGCGGAAACGACCAGCCGAACTTCAGCGCGCCACCACGGATGGCAAGCGCTGCCAGGAAACCGGCGGGATAGGAGATCTGCGGCGGCAAGAGGATGAGGTCGCAGGCCGTGTAGACCCCGGCACCGACGATCGCCGCCGTCACATAGACTTCCGGCCTGAGCAGCACCGAGGGCTCGCCGGCCAAAAGATCGCGCAGGATGCCGCCGAAACACGCCGTCAGCATGCCCATGACGATCGACACCGCTGGCGAACCGGTGATCGCCATGCCCTTGGCGGCGCCCATCACGGCAAAGACCGCAAGGCCGATCGCATCCAGCCACAGAAGCAGTTTGTAGCGGGATTCGACCCGGTGCGCGCCGAAGAACACGACCAGGGCGACCAGCGTGCAGATCAGCACATAGTCGCGGTTGCCGATCCAGAACACCGGCACACCGAGAATGAGGTCGCGGAAGGTGCCGCCGCCGACCCCGGTCACCGCCGCCAGGAAAACGAAGCCGACGATGTCGAGTTGCTTGCGCGAGGCCGCCAATGCCCCGGTCGCCGCGAACACCGCGACGCCGGCATAGTCGATGAAAGTGATGATGGGCATCGGGAGCCGGCGGATTAGATGAGGTCGGCAGTCGGCAGTCGGCAGTCGGCAGTCGGCAGTCGGCAGTCGGCAGTCGGCAGTCGGCAGTCGGCAGTCGGCAGTCGGCAGTCGGCAGTCGGCAGTCGGCAGTCGGCAGTCGGCAGTCGGCAGTCGGCAGTCGGCAG